>NC_008027.1:4497926-4845640 GCF_000026105.1 Pseudomonas entomophila L48 | reverse complement strand
GGTAACCTGGCGCAGATCGACACCCCCTACCTGTCGGCCACCAGCTCCGGGCTGACGTACCTGACCGAACGCTTCAAGGACTTCCCCCACGGCGTTCATATCACCCTGCAGGGCGTGCCACGCTCGGTGCTGGCCGAGTACGCCGAGTCCCATCTGTAAACCGCCGGTTCGCCGGCAAGCCGGCTCCTACATTGTAGGGGCCGGCGAACCGGCGGCTGCGTCGATTCACCCTCTGCTCAAAGCTGACCTGCGGGTTTACACTCTGTATTCCCTTCCCAGGAGCAGAGCAGTGCTGACCCATCTTGATTCCCAGGGGCGCGCCAACATGGTCGACGTCACTGAAAAAGCCGTGACCGCTCGCGAGGCAATCGCCGAGGCGCGCGTGCGCATGCTGCCCGACACGCTGCGCATGATCGTCGATGGCCAGCACCCCAAGGGCGACGTGTTCGCCGTGGCGCGCATCGCCGGTATCCAGGCGGCGAAAAAAACCAGCGACCTGATCCCGTTGTGCCACCCGCTGATGCTCACTGGCGTCAAGGTCGAGCTGGCCGCCGAAGGCGAGGATGTCGTGCACATCGTCGCCCGGTGCAAGCTGGCCGGGCAGACCGGTGTCGAAATGGAAGCCCTGACCGCCGCCAGCGTCACCGCACTGACGATCTACGACATGTGCAAGGCGGTGGACAAGGGTATGGTCATCGAGCAGGTGCGCCTGCTGGAGAAGACCGGCGGCAAGAGCGGCCACTACAAGGTGGAGGCGTGATGAAGGTCAAGGTCATGTATTTCGCCCGTTACCGAGAGCTGCTGGGTGTTGATGCCGAGCGTCTGGAGGGCGACTTCAGGGTGCTGGACGACGTGCGCCAGGCGCTGGTGGCCAAAGGTGGCAAGTATGACGTGCTGGCCGAGCAGAACCTGATGTGCGCGCGCAACGAAGAGCTGTGCAAGCTCGGCGAGGCGCTGGAGGACGGCGATGACGTGGCGTTCTTCCCGCCGGTGACGGGAGGCTGAGCATGAGCGTTCGGGTACAGGAGGCGGCGTTCGATCCAGGTGTAGAGGTCAACGCAATGCACGCCGCCAATGTTGGCGTGGGCGCGGTGGTCGGTTTCGTAGGCTATGTGCGGGATTTCAACGACGGGCTGGACGTGGCGGGGATGTTCCTCGAGCACTATCCGGGGATGACTGAGAAGGCGTTGCAGAAGATCGTGGTCGAGGCCGAGCAGCGCTGGCCGTTGCTGAAAGTTGAGGTACTGCACCGCATCGGTGCGCTGGAACCGGGCGAGCCGATCGTCTTCGTCGGGGTGGCCAGCGCGCATCGGCAGGCGGCGTTCGATGCCTGCAACTTCATCATGGACTACCTGAAGACCCGGGCGCCGTTCTGGAAGAAGGAAAACACCCAGGATGGGCCGCGCTGGGTCGAGGGGAAGCAGAGCGATCAGGATGCAGCAGAGCGCTGGTAACGCGGTTCGCCTGTAGGAGCGGCTTCAGCCGCGATGTGGGCACCGCGGTGCCTGGCACCCGCTTTGCGGGTGATCGCGGCTAAAGCCGCTCCTACAGGGCTGCGGATATCAATGGTGCTTGCGCGGCACGGGCTTCAACAGCTCGTCCGGTGGCATCTCGCACTTGATCTTGCGCCCCAGCAGTTCCTCGATCGCCGGCAGCTGGTACGAATCGTCCTCACCGGCAAAGCTGATCGACACGCCACTGCTTCCCGCCCGCCCGGTACGGCCGATACGGTGCACGTAGTCGTCCGGATCTTCCGGCAGGGTGAAGTTGATCACATGGCTGATGCCGTCGATGTGGATGCCGCGCCCAGCCACGTCGGTGGCCACCAGCACGCTGATACGCCCCTCGCGGAAGTTCTCCAGGGTGCGGATGCGCTTGTGCTGTGGCACGTCGCCCGACAGCTGGGCGGCGTTGATGCCATCACGCACCAGTTTTTCCTCGATGCGCCGCACCTCGTCCTTGCGGTTGGCGAACACCATCACCCGTTCCCACTTGTTCTGCGTGACCAGGTTGTACAGCAGCTTGTACTTGTCGCTGCCGGCCACGGCGTACACGTGCTGCTCGACGGTCTCGCTGGCGACGTTCTCCGGCTCGATCTCGACGATGGCCGGGTTGGTGGTCCACTGCTTGGCCAGGTTCATCACGTCGTCGGTGAAGGTGGCGGAGAACAGCAGCGTCTGGCGCTCGCTCTTCGGTGGGGTCTGGCGGATGATCTGGCGGACCTGGGGAATGAAGCCCATGTCGAGCATGCGATCGGCCTCGTCCAGCACCAGCACCTCGACCATGTCCAGGTGCACTTCGCCGCGCTGGTTGAAGTCCAGCAGACGGCCCGGGGTGGCCACGAGGATGTCGCAGTGGCGCGCTTCCAGCGATTTGAGCTGCTTGTCGAAGTCCATGCCGCCGACGAAGCTCATCACGTTCAGGCCGCTGTACTTGGTCAGCGCCATTGCGTCCTTGGCGATCTGCACCACCAGCTCCCGGGTCGGGGCGATGATCAGCGCCCGTGGCTCGCCCATGTAGCGTTCCTTGGGCGGTGGCACCTGCTGCAGCTGCGAGATGATCGAGATCAGGAACGCGGCGGTCTTGCCGGTACCGGTCTGGGCCCGGCCGATGGCGTCCTGGCCGCGTAGCGTGTGGCCGAGGACCTGGGCCTGGATCGGGGTGCAGTAGGGGAAGCCGAGGTCATGGATGGCGTGCATCACCTCGTTGGAGAGCTTGAAGTCGTGGAAGCGGGTCTTGCCTTCCTGTGGCTCGACCACGAAGTCTTCGGGCTTCCACAGGCTGGCCTGGGGCTTGGGCTTGCGCTCGCGGCGGGGCTTGTCCTTGACCGGCTGCTCGGCGCGAGGCTGGTCAGCTGGCTGGGCCTCGGCCTTCGGCTTGGGTGCAGGCTTGGGCCTGGGGCTCTTGTGCGCCGGAGCCTGGGCGACAGCTGGTTGCACGGCCGGGGCGGGTTGGGGCGCGGCGACGGGCTCGGCGGCCTGCGGCGCGGCGTCTCCCTTGGCGAATATTTTCTTGAGTGCCTTGAGCACGGTCGTCTCGTCAACTGGTTAAGGAATGTACGCCGGGCAGTGTAATGCAAGAATCGGGCGCGGCGTAGTGGAATGCTCGGTGGGCTACAGGCTCACTGCAACTGGCGGCTCAGCCAGTCGTGAATGTCATTCAGCTCCTCGACCACCACTTCGTGTTCCATTGGGTACTCGTACCAGCGGGCGGCCACGCCCCAGGTGTTGAGGTGCTCGAACGCCGTGCGCCCCATCGATGGGATCACCACCGGGTCGTGCACGCCATGCAGGCAAAGGGCCGGGGTGCGTTGCTGGCAGGCGCTCAGTTGCAGGCCGTCGGTGAAGGTCGGGGCGTAGGTCGACAGGGCGATCACCCCACCGAGGGCTTCCTGCCACTTTATATAAGCGGTGTGCAGCACCACGGCGCCGCCCTGGGAAAACCCGGCGAGGACGATGCGCGACAGGTCGATGCCCTTGGCCCGTTCGGCCTCGACCAGGGCGATGACCTGCTCGGCGGATTCATCCAGCTGCGCCTCGTCGATGGCCCGCGCCGGGGTCATGGCCTTGATGTCGTACCAGCTGGGCATTTCATAGCCGCCGTTGATTGTCACCGGGCGGGTGGGGGCCTGGGGCATTACGAAACGGGTACTGAGCAGGCGCTCCTGGAGAAACTCGGCCACCGGTAGGAAGTCGTAACGATCGGCGCCCAGGCCGTGCAACCAGATCACACAGGCATCTGCGGTCTTCTGGGGTTCGAGGATCAGCGGGTGGGTCATGGACTGCTCCGAATCTGTGCGTGCGTGCATTTTGAGTGCGTAAAAAGAAGGCAGCGCTGGTTAATGCCAGAAAAAGATGTCGCAACTCTACAACTTTTACTACTTGACGACCGCTTAATCGCTTAAGCCCACGACTGTGGTACGCGCTTTGCTATGTCTACTCTGATGCGAGGGGATAGGCCGGTAACGGTAACACCCCCGCGTGGATTGAAGGCTGTCACAGAACAGCCCATTGCGCCAATTGACCCAAAAACAAGCCAACAAGGGGTCGGATGCGCCTCATAAGGGTGCGGTGCAATTCCGGCTCGTACAACAAGAGCGATTTGGAGGTTGTTGATGAAGATGTTGAAAACCACCCTGGCAGTCCTGACCGCCGCCGCCGCGCTGGGCGCCACCAGCTTCGCCCAGGCCGGCGCCACCCTCGACGCGGTGAAGAAGAAGGGCTTCGTCCAGTGTGGCGTGAGCGATGGTCTTCCAGGCTTCTCCGTGCCGGACGCGCAAGGCAAGATCGTCGGTATCGACGCCGATGTGTGCCGTGCCGTAGCCGCCGCCGTGTTCGGCGACGCGACCAAGGTCAAGTTCAGCCAACTCAACGCCAAGGAGCGCTTCACCGCACTGCAGTCCGGCGAAGTCGACGTGCTGTCGCGCAACACCACCTGGACCAGCTCGCGCGATGCCGGCATGGGCCTGGTGTTCGCCGGTGTCACCTACTACGACGGCGTCGGTTTCCTCGCCAACAAGAAGCTCGGCGTCTCCAGCGCCAAGGAACTCGACGGCGCGACCATCTGCATCCAGGCCGGCACCACCACCGAGCTGAACGTTTCCGACTACTTCCGCGCCAATGGGCTGAAGTACACCCCGATCACCTTCGACACCTCCGACGAAAGCGCCAAGTCGCTGGAATCCGGCCGTTGCGACGTGCTGACCTCCGACAAGTCGCAGCTGTTCGCCCAACGCTCCAAGCTGGCCGCGCCGACCGAATACGTGGTGTTGCCGGAAACCATCTCCAAGGAACCGCTGGGCCCGGTGGTGCGCAAGGGCGACGAGGAGTGGTTCAGCATCGTCAAGTGGACCCTGTTCGCCATGCTCAATGCTGAAGAGGCCGGCATCACCTCGAAGAATGTCGAGGCCGAGGCCAAGTCCACCAAGAACCCTGACGTGGCCCGCCTGCTGGGCGCCGATGGCGAGTACGGCAAGGACCTCAAGCTGCCCAAGGACTGGGTAGTGCAGATCGTCAAGCAAGTCGGCAACTATGGCGAAGTGTTCGAGAAGAACCTGGGCCAGAGCACCGACCTGAAGATCGACCGTGGCATGAACGCCCTGTGGAACAACGGCGGCATCCAGTACGCGCCACCGGTGCGCTGATGGTTGCACCCCGCGGCGGCATCCAGCCGCCGCGGGTCGTTCGAATCCCTTCTTTTCGGGGCACTTCATGCAAAATCAAATCGGCGCACGTAAAGGGTTTTCCCTTAGTGATCCACGTGTGCGCGCGTGGCTGTTCCAGATCCTCACGGTGGTCTTCGTGGCGGGCCTGGGCTGGTATCTGTTCCACAACACCCAGACCAACCTGGAGCACCGGGGCATTACCTCGGGCTTCGACTTCCTTGAGCGCAGCGCCGGCTTCGGCATCGCCCAGCACCTGATTCCCTACGTGGAATCGGACAGCTACGCGCGAGTGTTCGTCATCGGCCTGCTCAACACGCTGCTGGTGACCTTCATCGGCATCGTCCTGGCGACGCTGCTGGGCTTCATCATCGGCGTGGCGCGGTTGTCACCGAACTGGATGATCAACAAGCTGGCGACGGTGTATGTGGAGACCTTCCGCAACATTCCGCCGCTGCTGCAAATCCTGTTCTGGTACTTCGCGGTGTTCCTCACCCTGCCGGGCCCACGGGGTAGCATCAACATCCAGGACACCTTCTTCATCAGCAACCGTGGCCTGAACATGCCCGGCGCCTCGCTCGCCGAAGGCTTCTGGCCGTTCGTCGTGGCGCTGGGGCTGGCGATCGTCGCCATCGTGCTGATGGTGCGTCACGCCAACAAGCGTTTCGATGAAACCGGCGAGCCGTTCCACAAGTTCTGGGTCGGCCTGTTGCTGTTCATCGGTATTCCCGGCGTGTGCGCGCTGCTGTTCGGCAGCCCGGTGCACTGGGAGGTGCCGCAGCTCAAGGGCTTCAACTTCGTCGGTGGCTGGGTGCTGATCCCCGAGCTGCTGGCGCTGACCCTGGCGCTGACCATCTACACCGCGGCGTTCATCGCCGAGATCGTGCGCTCCGGCATTCGCTCGGTCAGCCACGGCCAGACCGAGGCGGCCCGTTCGCTCGGCCTGCGCGAAGGCCCGACGCTGCGCAAGGTGATCATCCCCCAGGCGCTGCGGGTGATCATTCCGCCGCTGACCAGCCAGTACCTGAACCTGGCGAAGAACTCGTCGCTGGCGGCCGGTATCGGCTACCCGGAAATGGTCTCGCTGTTCGCCGGTACCGTGCTCAACCAGACCGGCCAGGCCATCGAGGTGATCGCCATCACCATGAGCGTCTATCTCGCCATCAGCATCAGCATTTCGCTGCTGATGAACTGGTACAACAAGCGCATTGCGCTGATCGAGCGGTGAGGGTACTTCCGTGACAGCCCATGTTTTCAAACCCGACATGCCGCCACCGGTGAAGACCGTTGGCGTGCTCGCCTGGATGCGGGCCAACCTGTTTTCCAGCTGGCTCAACACGCTGCTGACGCTGTTCGCCCTGTACCTGGTGTGGCTGATCGTGCCACCGCTGGTGCAGTGGGCGTTCATCGACGCCAACTGGGTCGGCACCACCCGCGCCGACTGCACCAAGGAAGGCGCCTGCTGGGTGTTCATCCAGCAGCGTTTCGGCCAGTTCATGTACGGCTACTACCCGACGGAGCTGCGCTGGCGTGTCGACCTGACCGTTTGGCTCGCCGTGCTCGGCGCCGCACCGTTGTTCATCAAGCGCTTCCCGCGCAAGGCCGTGTATGGCCTGGGCTTCCTGGTCCTGTACCCGGTGCTCGCCTACACCCTGCTGCACGGCGGCTACCTGGGCCTGGCCACGGTCCAGACCAGCCAGTGGGGCGGCCTGATGCTCACCCTGGTGATCGCCACCGTCGGTATCGTCGGCGCGCTGCCGCTGGGCATCCTGCTGGCACTGGGGCGGCGTTCGAACATGCCGGCGGTGAAGGTGGTCTGCGTCACCTTCATCGAGTTCTGGCGCGGCGTGCCGTTGATCACCGTGCTGTTCATGTCGTCGGTGATGCTGCCGCTGTTCCTGCCCGAAGGCATGAGCTTCGACAAGCTGCTGCGGGCAATGATCGGCGTGATCCTGTTCCAGTCGGCGTACATCGCCGAAGTGGTGCGTGGCGGCCTGCAGGCCATCCCCAAGGGCCAGTACGAAGCCGCCGCGGCCATGGGCCTGGGCTACTGGCGGGCGATGGGCCTGGTGATCCTGCCCCAGGCGCTCAAGCTGGTGATCCCCGGCATCGTCAACACCTTCATCGCCCTGTTCAAGGACACCAGCCTGGTGATCATCATCGGCCTGTTCGACCTGCTCAACAGCGTCAAGCAGGCGGCGGCCGACCCGACCTGGCTGGGCATGGCCACCGAGGGCTACGTGTTCGCCGCCCTGGTGTTCTGGATTTTCTGTTTCGGTATGTCCCGCTACTCCATGCACCTGGAGCGCAAGCTGGACACTGGCCACAAGCGTTAGGAGTTTCGAAATGAGTGAAGCGATCAAGCAGCCTGCTGGCCCCGAAGGCATCATCCAGATGCAGGGCGTAAACAAGTGGTATGGCCAGTTCCATGTGCTCAAGGACATCAACCTGAACGTGCGTCAGGGCGAGCGTATCGTGCTGTGCGGGCCGTCCGGCTCGGGCAAGTCGACCACCATCCGTTGCCTCAACCGCCTTGAGGAGCACCAGCAGGGGCGCATCGTCGTCGATGGCGTGGAGCTGACCAACGACCTCAAGCAGATCGAGGCGATCCGCCGCGAGGTGGGCATGGTGTTCCAGCACTTCAACCTGTTCCCCCACTTGAGCATTCTCGAGAACTGCACCCTGGCACCGATGTGGGTGCGCAAGATGCCGCGGCGCAAGGCCGAGGAAATTGCCATGCACTTTCTCGAACGCGTGCGCATTCCGGAGCAGGCGCACAAGTACCCGGGGCAGTTGTCCGGTGGTCAGCAGCAGCGCGTGGCGATTGCCCGGGCGCTGTGCATGAAACCGAAGATCATGCTGTTCGACGAACCCACGTCGGCGCTGGACCCGGAAATGGTCAAGGAGGTGCTCGACACCATGGTCAGCCTGGCCGAGGACGGCATGACCATGCTCTGCGTAACCCACGAAATGGGCTTTGCCCGGACCGTGGCGAACCGGGTGATCTTCATGGACAAGGGCGAGATCGTCGAGCAGGCCGCGCCGGATGATTTCTTCGACCGGCCGCGCAGTGATCGGACCAAGCTGTTCCTGAGCCAGATCCTGCATTGATGTGACAGAGGTTCGCCGGCAAGCCGGCTCCTACGGGATTGTAGGAGCCGGCTTGCCGGCGAACCCAGGTTTCAATTCTCTTCTTTGGTGGCCACCGGCGCCGGTGGCGGCCGCAGCCCCACCTCGGCGACCAGCTTCAACTGCTGCCCGTTACGCACCACCTCGATGGTGATCTTCTCGTTGGGCTTGATTCGCGCCACCTGGTTCATCGACTTGCGCCCGTCGCCGGCCGGCTCGCCATTGATGCTCAGGATCACGTCACCCAGTTGCAGCCCCGCGCGCGCCGCCGGCCCGTCACGGAAGATCCCGGCCACGACGATGCCTGGGTGACCCTGCATGCCGAACGACTCGGCCAGTTCCTGGCTCAGCGGTTGCACCTCGATGCCCAGCCAGCCACGGATCACCTGGCCATGCTCGACGATCGACTTCATCACCTCCAGCGCCAGCTTGATCGGGATGGCGAAACCGATGCCCTGGGAGCCGCCGGACTTGGAGAAGATCGCCGTGTTGATACCCACCAGGTTGCCGTTGGCGTCCACCAGCGCGCCACCGGAGTTGCCAGGGTTGATCGCCGCGTCGGTCTGGATGAAGTCCTCGTAGTTGTTCAGGCCCAGCTGGTTGCGGCCGGTGGCGCTGATGATGCCCATGGTCACGGTCTGGCCGACGCCGAACGGGTTGCCGATGGCCAGGCAGACATCGCCGATATGGATGCTGTCGGAGCGGCCGATGGTGATCGCCGGCAGGTTCTTCAGGTCGATCTTCAGCACTGCCAGGTCGGTTTCCGGGTCGCTGCCGATCACCCGCGCCAGGGTTTCGCGGCCGTCCTTGAGCGCCACGACGATCTGGTCGGCGCCGCTGGTGACGTGGTTGTTGGTCAGCAGGTAGCCTTCAGGGCTCATGATCACCGCCGAACCCAGGCTCGACTCCCAGCGCCGCTGTTTGGGCAGGTTGTCGCCGAAGAAGCGGCGGAACTGCGGGTCCTCGAACAGCGGGTGGGCGCTCTTGTTCACCACCTTGGTGGTGTACAGGTTGACCACTGCCGGGGCGGCGAGGGTCACGGCGTCGGCATAGGAGACCGGGCCCTGCATGATCCGCGAGGTCTGCGGCGCCTGCTGCAGGTTGACGTCCTGGCTGGGCAGGCCGACCCATTGCGGGAAGCGCTGGATGATCAGCATCGCGATCAGCACACCGGTGAGCAGGGGCCAGCCGAAGTAACGCAGAGCCTTGAACATGAATGAATCCTGGGAGTAGGGCGGGGGCCATGTCAGTACGACCCGGGGGCGAGCGCGCGCGATCATACACCTGAAAAAGTCGATCGGCGACGGCTGGAATCGCGGTGCGTGCTTAAACCGCGAATGGCTGCCCCCAGGCAACTGCCGCCGGTTTCCCCGAAACCGGCGACGGCCCATAATGGCGGCCATTATAGGGCCTCGCGCCCAGCCGCAACGCCGAATCCGAGGAGATTTTTCATGGCCGTCGCCCTCAATACCCTGGTCGAGGAAGCCGAGCGCTACCTGGCCAGCGCGAAGATCCAGGACTACTGCCCCAATGGCCTGCAAGTCGAGGGCCGCCCCCAGGTCAGCCGCATCGTCAGTGGCGTCACCGCCAGCCAGGCGCTGCTGGACGCCGCCGTGGAGGCCGACGCCGACCTGGTGCTGGTGCACCACGGCTACTTCTGGAAAGGCGAGAACCCGTGCATTACCGGTATCAAGCAACGCCGCCTGAAGACCCTGCTCAAGCACGACATCAGCCTGCTGGCCTACCACCTGCCGCTGGACGTGCACCCGGAGGTGGGCAACAACGTGCAGCTGGCGCGCCAGCTGGACATCACCGTCGAGGGGCCACTGGACCCGAACAACCCCAAGGTGGTTGGCCTGGTCGGTTCACTGGCCGAACCGCTGTCGGCGCGCGACTTCGCACGCCGCGTGCAGGAGGCGCTCGGGCGTGAGCCGCTGGTGGTCGAGGGCGAGCGGATGATTCGCCGGGTGGGGTGGTGCACCGGGGGTGGGCAGGGCTACATCGACACTGCCATCGCCGCCGGCGTCGACCTGTTCATCAGTGGTGAGGCATCCGAGCAAACCTTCCACAGCGCCCGCGAGAACGGCATCAGTTTCATCGCTGCCGGGCACCACGCCACCGAGCGCTATGGCGTGCAGGCGCTGGGCGATTACCTGGCGCGGCGGTTCGCGGTCGAGCACCTGTTCATCGATTGCCCGAACCCGATCTGACGGTCTGGGGCAGTTCGCCGGCAAGCCGGCTCCTACGGGATTTGTACCGTACCTGTAGGAGCCGGCTTGCCGGCGAACCGGCCGCAAAGCCCCAAACCCCCAGTCATATCATTAGACCTTTTCGATCTAGGCAGCCTCCTAAATAGAATCAGGCGCTGTGATAAAGTGGCTCGCTCGAACACGGCCCGCAGGCCGTCCATAAGATCGTTTTTCGTGAGTAGCCATGGTCGACAATCTGACGCACTTGAAACAGCTGGAGGCGGAGAGCATCCACATCATCCGCGAGGTGGCCGCCGAGTTCGACAACCCGGTGATGCTGTACTCGATCGGCAAGGATTCCGCGGTCATGCTGCACCTGGCGCGCAAGGCGTTCTTCCCGGGCAAGCTGCCGTTCCCGGTAATGCACGTCGACACCCAGTGGAAGTTCCAGGAGATGTACCGCTTCCGCGACAAGATGGTCGAAGAGATGGGCCTGGAGCTGATCACCCACGTCAACCCGGAAGGGGTGGCGCAGGGCATCAACCCCTTCACCCATGGCAGCTCCAAGCACACCGACATCATGAAGACCCAGGGCCTGAAGCAGGCGCTGGACAAGCATGGCTTCGACGCCGCCTTCGGTGGCGCGCGCCGCGACGAAGAGAAGTCGCGGGCCAAAGAGCGCGTCTACTCGTTCCGTGACAGCAAGCACCGCTGGGACCCGAAGAACCAGCGCCCGGAGCTGTGGAACATCTACAACGGCAAGGTCAACAAGGGCGAGTCGATCCGCGTGTTCCCGCTGTCGAACTGGACCGAGCTGGACATCTGGCAGTACATCTACCTCGAAGGCATCCCGATCGTGCCGCTGTACTTCGCCGCCGAGCGTGAAGTGATCGAGAAGAACGGCACCCTGATCATGATCGACGACGAGCGCATCCTCGAGCACCTCAGCGACGAGGAGAAGGCGCGCATCGTCAAGAAGAAAGTGCGCTTCCGCACCCTTGGCTGCTACCCGTTGACGGGGGCTGTCGAGTCGGAAGCCGAAACGCTGACCGACATCATTCAGGAAATGCTCCTGACGCGCACTTCCGAGCGCCAGGGCCGAGTCATCGACCACGATGGCGCCGGTTCCATGGAAGACAAGAAACGTCAGGGCTACTTCTAATTTTCAGGGTTACTCCATGTCGCACCAATCCGATTTGATCAGCGAAGACATCCTCGCTTATCTGGCTCAGCATGAGCGCAAAGAACTGCTGCGTTTCCTCACCTGCGGCAACGTGGACGACGGCAAGAGCACCCTGATCGGGCGCCTGCTGCACGACTCGAAGATGATCTACGAAGACCACCTCGAGGCCATCACCCGCGACTCGAAGAAATCCGGCACCACCGGTGAAGAGGTCGACCTGGCGCTGCTGGTCGACGGCCTGCAGGCCGAGCGCGAGCAGGGCATCACCATCGATGTCGCCTACCGCTACTTCTCCACCGCCAAGCGCAAGTTCATCATCGCCGACACGCCGGGCCACGAGCAGTACACCCGCAACATGGCCACCGGCGCCTCGACCTGCGACCTGGCGATCATCCTGGTCGATGCCCGCTACGGCGTGCAGACGCAAACCCGTCGACACAGCTACATCGCCTCGTTGCTGGGCATCAAGCACATCGTCGTCGCGGTCAACAAGATGGACCTCAAGGGCTTCGACGAGCAGGTCTTCGAGTCGATCAAGGCTGACTACCTGAAGTTCGCCGAGGGCATCAACCTCAAGCCGTCGAGCCTGCACTTCGTGCCCATGTCGGCGCTCAAGGGCGACAACGTGGTCAACCGCAGCGAGCGTTCGCCGTGGTACACGGGCCCTGCGCTGATGGAGATTCTCGAGACCGTCGAGATCGCTGCCGACCGCAACGTCACTGACCTGCGTTTCCCGGTGCAGTACGTCAACCGCCCGAACCTGAACTTCCGCGGCTTCGCCGGCACCATCGCCGGTGGCGTGGTGCACAAGGGCGACGAAATCGTCGTGCTGCCGTCGGGTAAGAGCAGCCGGGTCAAGTCCATCGTCACTTACGAAGGTGAACTGGAGAACGCCGGCCCTGGCCAGGCGGTCACACTGACCATGGAAGACGAGATCGACATCTCCCGTGGCGACTTGCTGGTGCATGCCGACAACGTCCCGGCGGTAACCGACCAGTTCGACGCCATGCTGGTGTGGATGGCCGAGGAGCCGATGCTTCCGGGCAAGAAGTACGACATCAAGCGCGCCACCAGCTATGTGCCGGGCTCGATCGCCAGCATCACCCACAAAGTGGATGTGAACACCCTTGAGCAGGGCGCCGCCAGCGCGTTGCAGCTCAACGAGATCGGCCGGGTCAAGGTCGCGCTGGACAGCGCCATCGCCCTGGACGGTTACGACAGCAACCGCACCACTGGCGCGTTCATCGTCATCGACCGCCTGACCAACGGTACCGTGGGTGCCGGCATGATCATCGCGCCGCCGGTACTGCCGCACGGCAGCACCGGCCAGCATGGCAAGCTGGCCCACGTCGCCACCGAGGAGCGTGCCCTGCGTTTCGGCCAGCAGCCGGCCACCGTGCTGTTCAGCGGCCTGTCCGGCGCCGGCAAGAGCACCCTGGCCTATGCCGTGGAGCGCAAGCTGTTCGACATGGGCCGCGCGGTCTACGTGCTTGACGGCCAGAACCTGCGCCACGACCTGAACAAGGGCCTGCCGCAGGACCGTGCCGGGCGCACCGAGAACTGGCGCCGTGCCGCCCATGTGGCGCGTCAGTTCAACGAAGCCGGCCTGCTCACCCTGGCTGCCTTCGTCGCCCCGGATGCCGAAGGCCGCGAACAGGCCAAGGCGCTGATCGGCAAGGAGCGTCTGATTACCGTCTACGTCCAGGCATCGCCGCTGGCCTGCCGCGAGCGCGATCCGCAGGGCTTGTATGCAGCCGGTGGCGACAACATCCCAGGCGAGAGCTTCCCGTTCGATGTGCCGCTGGACGCCGACCTGGTGATCGATACCCAGTCGCTGAGTGTTGATGAAGGCGTCAAGTTGGTGCTGGATGTACTGCGCCAGCGCGGTGCGATCTGATCGCTGGCCTGATGTGAAAAACCCCGCCTCGGCGGGGTTTTTCATTTCTGTGCAGCGGTATCAGCGCCAAACCTGTAGGAGCCGGCTTTGCCGGCGAAAGGGCCCGTGCCGCCAGCACAAGACAGTTGCTCCCACAACTGCCCTAGATATGTTTCTCGGACACCGGAATCACCCGCCGCTCCTTCACCGCCTTGTACGAAAAGCTCGAATAGATCTCCTTCACCCCAGGAAGTCGCTGCAGCACCTCCCGGGTGAATTCCCCAAACGACTCCAGGTCCCGCGCCAGGATTTCCAGCAGAAAGTCATAGCGCCCTGACACGTTGTGGCAAGACACGATCTCGGGGATCTCCATCAGCCGGCGCTCGAACGCCAGGGCCATCTCCTTGGTGTGCGAGTCCATCATGATGCTGACGAAAGCGGTCACGCCAAAACCCAGCGACTTGGGCGAGAGAATGGCCTGGTAACCAGTGATGTAGCCGTTGTCCTCCAGCAGCTTGACCCGTCGCCAGCAGGGCGAAGTGGTCAGGGCAACCTGGTCGGCGAGTTCGGAAACGGTGAGGCGGGCGTTGTCCTGCAGGGCGGCCAGCAGGGCGCGGTCGGTACGGTCTAGGGTCGAAGGCATGTTTTGCCCTCCCGGTTCGATTTTTATTGTTTTTCTTTCAAAAACCACAAGGAACGGTGGGCTAGTTTGGAAAAATTGCGCCAGCCCAGTGGCATAAGCTTATAACAAACCACCCGAGGCTGTTGCCATGCGCGACTCCAATAACAACACCGGTTTTTCCACGCGGGCCATCCACCATGGCTATGACCCGCTGTCACACGGCGGCGCGCTGGTGCCACCGGTCTACCAGACTGCCACCTACGCGTTTCCCACCGTCGAATACGGCGCTGCCTGCTTTGCTGGTGAAGAGGGCGGACACTTCTACAGCCGCATCTCCAACCCCACGCTGGCTCTGCTGGAGCAACGCATGGCCTCGCTCGAAGGGGGCGAAGCCGGGCTGGCCCTGGCCTCGGGCATGGGCGCCATCACCTCCACGCTATGGACCCTGCTACGCCCGGGCGACGAACTGATCGTCGGCCGAACGCTGTATGGCTGCACCTTCGCCTACCTGCACCACGGCATCGGCGAATTCGGGGTGAAGATCCGCCATGTCGACCTCAACGACCTGCAGGCGCTGAAAGCCGCGCTCACCCCGAAAACCCGGATGATTTATTTTGAAACCCCGGCGAACCCCAACATGCAGTTGGTGGATATCGCCGCCGTGGCCGACGCGACGCGTGGCCATGACCTGAACATCGTGGTCGACAATACTTACTGCACGCCCTATCTGCAGCGGCCGCTGGAACTTGGCGCCGACCTGGTCGTGCACTCGGCCACCAAGTACCTCTCCGGGCATGGCGATATCACCGCCGGGCTGGTGGTGGGGCGCAAGGCGTTGATCGACCGGATCCGCCTCGAAGGCCTCAAGGACATGACCGGCGCGGTGCTCTCGCCCCACGACGCGTCGCTGCTGATGCGTGGCATAAAGACCCTGGCCCTGCGCATGGACCGCCATTGCGCCAACGCACAACAGGTGGCCGAGCACCTGGCGCGGCAACCGCAGGTGGAACTGATCAACTATCCAGGGCTGCCATCCTTCGCCCAGTATGCCCTGGCCCAGCGGCAGATGCGCCTGCCGGGCGGGATGATCGCCTTCGAGCTCAAGGGTGGCATAGAGGCGGGGCGGCGCTTCATGAATGCGCTGCAGCTGTTCAGCCGGGCGGTGAGCCTGGGCGACGCCGAGTCGCTGGCCCAGCATCCGGCGAGCATGACTCACTCCAGCTATACGCCGCAGGAGCGGGCGCACCATGGCATCTCGGAAGGGTTGGTGCGGTTGTCGGTGGGCCTCGAAGACGTCGACGACCTGCTGGCCGATATCGACCAGGCCCTGAAGGCTTGTGCCTGAACCGCCACGGACGAGGCCTGCGCAATGGTTGCAATGATGAACCCGAACGAGCCGTTGACCGCTCATGATGTGAACCTGGACAACGACCCGGTGGAAACCGCCGAGTGGTGCCAAGCCCTGGAGTCCACCCTGGCCCATTGCGGCCCGGCGCGGGCGCGCTATTTATTGCAGCGACTGCAGGCCCATGCCTTGGAACTGGGGCTGGAGCGCGAGGCCCAGGCATTTTCCGCCTACCGCAACACCTTGCCGGTGGAGCAGCAGGGCGCCTACCCCGGTGATCTTGAACTGGACGAGCGCATCACCGGCATCCTGCGCTGGAATGCCCTGGCCATGGTGGTGCGGGCCAACCATGCCTATGGCGATCTGGGCGGGCATATCGCCAGCTACGCCTCGGCAGCAGAAATTTTCGAAGTGGGCTTCCAGCACTTCTTTCGGGGCGAAAGCGGCGGCGAGCGGCGCACGGGCGACCTGGTGTTCTTCCAGCCACATTCGGCGCCGGGTATTTACGCCCGCGCCTTCCTCGAAGGGCGGCTCACCGAGCAGCAACTGGCCAACTACCGACAGGAAGTCGCAGGCAATGGCCTGTGCTCTTACCCGCACCCTTGGTTGATGCCCGACTTCTGGCAGTTCCCAACCGGATCCATGGGGATCGGCCCGCTCAATGCGATCTACCAGGCCCGCTTCATGCGCTACCTGCAGCATAGGGGCCTGCTCGACACGTCGGGTCGACATGTGTGGGGCGTGTTCGGCGATGGCGAGATGGATGAGCCGGAGTCGACCGCAGGGCTCACCCTGGCGGCTCGCGAAGGCCTTGACAACCTCACCTTCATCGTCAACTGCAACCTGCAACGCCTGGATGGCCCGGTACGCGGCAACGGCCAGATCATCCAGGAACTCGAAGCGCTGTTCAGCGGCGCCGGCTGGAACGTGATCAAGGTGTTGTGGGGCTCGGAGTGGGATGCGTTGTTCGCCCGTGACCACGAGCACGCGTTGTTGCGCCAGCTGGCAGCGACACCCGACGGGCAATTCCAGACCCTCGGTGCCAAGGATGGCAGCTACAACCTGGAACACTTCTTCAATCAGGACCCTGCGCTGCAGCGCCTGGTCGCGCACATGAGCACCGAGGAGATCAACACTCTTAAACGCGGTGGCCATGACTTTCGCAAGCTGCATGCCGCCTATGCTGCGGCCAAGGCCTGCAAGGGCCGGCCGACGGTGATCCTGGCCAAGACCAAGAAAGGCTACGGCATGAGCAGCGCGGGTGAGTCGCGAATGACCGCCCACCAGGCCAAGAAGCTGGATGTGCAGGCGCTGCGGGCATTCCGAGATCGATTCCACCTGCCGTTGTCCGACGAGGCGGTAGAGCAACTGCGCTTCTACCGTCCGGCCGAAGACAGCGCCGAAATGATCTACCTGCGCCAGCGCCGCGCCGCGTTGGGTGGGCCGCTACCGGTCAGGCGCAGCGATTGCGCCAGCTTGCCGGTGCCGTGCCTTGAGGCATTCGCCGGCTTCGCCCTTCATGCCGATGGCAAGGAAATGTCCACCACCATGGCCGCCGTGCGTTTGCTGGGCCATTGGCTGAAGGTGCCGGGGCTTGGACCGCGAGTGGTGCCGATCGTCGCCGACGAGGCACGTACGTTCGGCATGGCCAGTCTGTTCCGCCAGATCGGTATCTACTCGCCGGCAGGCCAATGTTACGAGCCCGAGGATGCCGGCTCGTTGCTGGCCTACAAGGAAGCGCGCGACGGCCAGTTGCTGGAGGAGGGCATCACCGAGGCGGGGGCGATCTCGTCCTGGGTCGCGGCGGCGACGTCCTACGCAGTACACGGCGAGCCGATGCTGCCGGTGTACATCTATTACTCGATGTTCGGTTTCCAGCGGGTCGGCGACTTGATCTGGGCCGCCGCCGACCAGCGCGCCCGCGGCCTGTTGCTGGGCGCCACTGCCGGGCGTACCACGCTCGGCGGAGAAGGGTTGCAGCACCAGGACGGCTCCAGCTTGGTCATGGCCGCCATGGTGCCCAATTGCCGGGCTTGGGATCCGTGTTTCGCCGGTGAGCTGGCGGTAATCCTCGACCATGCAGCGCGGCGGATGCTGGTGGAGCAATGTGACGAGTTCCATTACGTGGCGGTGATGAATGAAAACTATCCACAACCCTCGCTGCCGGAGGCGATGCATGGCGATGTGCTGTTAGGTATGTACCGTTATGTCGTACAGCAGGCCCTTAAACCTCGTGGGCGGGTTCTATTGCTGGGATCGGGCGCGATCCTGCGTGAAGTGATCGCTGCCAGCGAGTTGCTGGCGACGGAGTGGCAGATTGATAGCGAGGTATTCAGTGTCACAAGTTTCAGCGAACTCGCGCGTGAAGCTCGGGATGCGCGAAGGCAGGCCATGACTGGCGGGGAGGAGGACAGTCATCTGCGGCGTTGTCTGGCAGGGGATGCCCCGGTGATCGCCGCCAGTGACTATGTGCGTGCCTGGCCGCAACTGATTGCCGAGTATGTCGAGGCCCCCTATATCACCCTGGGCACCGATGGCTTCGGGCGCAGCGATACGCGACAGCAACTGCGGCGCTTTTTTGAGGTGGATCGCTATGCGGTGGTCATGGCGGCGTTGTACAGCCTGGTGCGGCAAGGCGTGTTGTCGGCAGAGGTGCTGGCCCAGGCCAGGGCGCGCTATCCGATCGGAAGTGATGAGGCACCCTGGAATCGCTGATCACGCAATACCTGTAGGAGCCGGCTTGCCGGCGAATGCAAGGCGCAGCCTTGCCTGTCAGTACCGCGTTGCCTGCCTCGCCAGCAAAGCTGGCTCCTACAGACGGTATGTCACTTCACAGATGCGGCGCCCTGGTATCGCGGATCACGCAAAACCTGTAGGAGCCGGTCTTGCCGGCGAATGCAAGGCGTAGCCTTGCCTGCCAGTATCGCGTTGCATGGTTCGCCAGCAAGGCTGGCTCCTACAGGCGGTATGTCACCTCACAGATGCGGCGTCCTGGTATCGATGATCACGCAATACCTGTAGGAGCCGGCTTGCCGGCGAATGCAAGGCGCAGCCTTGCCTGTCAGTAGCGCGTTGCCTGCTTCGCCAGTAAAGCTGGCTCCTACAGACGGTGTATTTCCGGAAAATCGCGCCCACAAAAAAGGCCTCTTGCGAGGCCTTGTTCATGTCGGCGAATCAGCGCTTGAGGCCGTAGCTCTCATCGAGCATGCCCGGCGAGTTCGGTGCCTTTGGTGCATAGTCGCGCGGCACTTCGGCGGTGTCCTTCGGCGGCGTCAGGCGATCACGCGGCGCTTGCGCCGCTTCCGAGTGCAGCGCGGCCAGCAGGCGCTGGCGGGTCAGCTCGTCGAGCGCCAGGCGGTTGGCGCCGTCGGCCAGGTGATCCTGCACGTCCTGGTAGCTCTGCGTGAGTCGCTGTACCAGCGACGCGGTGCTGTTGAAGTGGGTGACCACTTCGTTCTGGTAATTGTCGAAGCGCTGCTGGATGTCATCCAGCTGGCGTTGGGTGTTGCTCGGTGCCGCATTGGGCAGCAGGCGGGCCAGCGCGAAACCGACGACGACGCCGACAGCCAGGGCCAGTGTCGGCAGCAACCAAACAAGGAGCGAGTGTTCCACGAGTCCTTCCTCTATAAACGGCTTTGCTTTACGTTAACGGCTCAGACCTGCGCTGTATACCGCGAGCGATCGCAAATCAGAACAGAATTCCTCAGCTAGACGAGTCGACCCTCCTCGAGGTCACGGAGTAGTGCCTTGCTTATCCGCGAAACCCCCTTGTTCATCGATGGCCCCTGCGGCCAGCTGGAAGCCTTGTACCTGGACGTGGCCGATGCCCGTGGCGCGGTGCTGATCTGCCACCCCAACCCGGTCCAGGGCGGCACCATGCTCAACAAGGTGGTCTCGACCCTGCAGCGCACGGCCCGCGATGCGGGTTATGTGACCTTGCGTTTCAATTACCGCGGTGTCGGCCAGAGCGCCGGCAGCCACGACATGGGCGCGGGCGAGGTAGCTGACGCCGAGGCGGTTGCCGCCTGGCTGCGTGAACAGCATCCCGAGCTGCCGCTGGTGCTGATGGGCTTCTCCTTCGGTGGCTTCGTCGCCACCAGCCTGGCCGGCCGCCTGGAGGCCGGGGGCGTTGCGCTGCAGCACCTGTTCATGATCGCCCCGGCGGTGATGCGCCTGACGGAGCAGTTCCCGCTGCCCGAGCGTGCTCCCCTGACCATCGTGCAACCCGATACCGACGAAGTCGTCGACCCACAGTTGGTATACGACTGGTCCGACGCCCTGTCGCGCCCCCATGAGCTGCTGAAAGTGGCAGAATGCGGACACTTCTTCCATGGCAAGCTGACCGATCTGAAGGATCTGCTGCTGCCGCGCCTTTCGAACTGAGCCAAGCCTGAATAAGCGAACACCCATGACCACGCGCATCCTCACCGGTATCACCACCACCGGCACCCCGCACCTGGGCAACTACGCCGGCGCCATCCGCCCGGCCATCCTCGCCAGCCAGCAGCCTGGTGCCGACTCGTTCTACTTCCTTGCCGACTACCACGCCCTGATCAAGTGCGACGATCCGCTGCGCATCCAGCGCTCGCGCCTGGAAATCGCCGCCACCTGGCTGGCCGGCGGCCTGGACCCGGACAAGGTCACCTTCTACCGCCAGTCGGATATCCCCGAGATCCCCGAGCTGACCTGGCTGCTGACCTGCGTCGCCGCCAAGGGCCTGCTCAACCGCGCCCATGCTTATAAAGCCTCGGTGGACAAGAACGTCGAGGCCGGCGAAGACCCGGACGCCGGCGTGACCATGGGCCTGTTCAGCTACCCGGTGCTGATGGCCGCCGACATCCTGATGTTCAACGCCAACAAGGTGCCGGTCGGCCGTGACCAGATCCAGCACGTGGAAATGGCCCGTGACATCGGCCAGCGCTTCAACCACCTGTTCGGCCAGGGCAAGGACTTCTTCGCCCTGCCGGAAGCGGTGATCGAGGAAAGCGTGGCGACCCTGCCGGGGCTTGACGGGCGCAAGATGTCCAAGAGCTACGACAACACCATCCCGCTGTTCACCAGCGCCAAGGACATGAAGGATGCCATCTCGCGCATCGTCACTGACTCCAAGGCGCCGGGCGAGGCGAAGGACCCGGACAATTCGCACCTGTTCACCCTGTTCCAGGCCTTCTCGACGCCCGCGCAGTGTGCCGGGTTCCGTGAAGAGCTGATGCAGGGCTTGGGCTGGGGCGAGGCCAAGCAGCGCCTGTTCCAACTGCTCGACGGCCAGCTGGCCGAGAAACGCGAGCACTACCACCAGCTGATTTCGCGCCCGTCGGATCTGGAGGACATCCTCCTGGCCGGCGCCGCCAAGGCCCGCAAGACCGCCACGCCGTTCCTCGAGCAGCTGCGGGAGGCGGTTGGCCTGCGTTCGTTCCGCACCACCGTGCAAGCCACCGCCGAAGTGAAGAAGAAGGCCGCCAAGAGTGCCCGCTTCGTCAGCTTCCGCGACGAGGACGGCAGTTTCCGCTTCCGCCTGCTGGCCGCCGACGGCGAGCAACTGCTGCTGTCGCGCAGCTTCGCCGATGGCAAGAGCGCGGGTGCCGTGAGCAAGCAGCTGCAACAAGGTGGCGAGGCCGATGTGCGCGTCGAAGGCCTGGGCTTCAGCTTGTGGCTGGAAGGCGAGCAGGTTGCCGAAGGGCCGCAGTTCGACAATGCCGAAGCCCGTGACGGTGCTATTGCCACCCTGCGTGAGGCCCTGGCACCACCGCAGGCCTGAAGCGCGGTCTTGTAGGAGCCAGCCTTGCTGGCGAACACCGGCTTCGCCGGTGCCAGGCATTCGCGGTGCCTGTTTCGCCAGCAAGGCTGGCTCCTACGGTCCTAGGCAAACCCTTGGGTTTGTGCAAGCCGACCATCGACACACGGATGGTCATATGTATGATTGCCATCAGGCGGGCCGGTCGCTACAGTGACGGCCCGTTTTTTGTTGCCTCGCTAACGAAATCATGACTCCCCTAGAACGCTATCAAGCAGATCTGAAACGTCCCGACTTCTTCCATGACGCGGCGCAGGAAACTGCGGTGCGTCACCTGCAGCGCCTGTACGACGACCTGGTGCACGCGCAGAACAACAAGCCGGGCGTGTTCGGCAAGTTGTTCGGCAAGAAGGAGCAGACACCGGTCAAGGGCCTGTACTTCTGGGGCGGGGTAGGGCGAGGCAAGACCTACCTGGTCGACACCTTCTATGAAGCGCTGCCGTTCAAGCAAAAGATGCGCACGCACTTCCACCGCTTCATGAAGCGTGTGCACGAAGAGATGAAGACCCTCAAGGGCGAGAAGAACCCGCTGACCATCATCGCCAAGCGCTTCAGTGAAGAAGCCAAGGTGATCTGCTTCGACGAGTTCTTCGTATCCGACATCACCGATGCGATGATCCTCGGCACCCTGATGGAAGAGCTGTTCAAGAACGGCGTGTCACTGGTGGCCACCTCCAACATCGTGCCGGACGGCCTGTACAAGGACGGCCTGCAACGTGCGCGTTTCCTGCCGGCCATCGCCATGATCAAGCAGTACACCGATGTGGTGAACGTCGACAGCGGTGTCGACTACCGCCTGCGCCACCTGGAACAGGCCGAGCTGTTCCACTTCCCGCTCGACGCCGCCGCCCACGAGAGCCTGCGCGCCAGCTTCAAGGCGCTGACGCCCGAGTGCACCCAGGCTGTCGAGAATGACGTGCTGATGATCGAAAACCGTGAAATCCACGCCCTGCGCACCTGCGACGACGTGGCCTGGTTCGACTTCCGTGCCCTGTGCGACGGCCCACGCAGCCAGAACGACTACATCGAGCTGGGCAAGATCTTCCACGCCGTGCTGCTGAGCAACGTCGAGCAGATGGGCGTGACCACCGACGACATCGCCCGCCGCTTCATCAACATGGTCGACGAGTTCTACGACCGCAACGTGAAGCTGATCATCTCGGCGGAAGTGGAGCTGAAGGACCTGTACACCGGCGGGCGCCTGAGCTTCGAGTTCCAGCGCACGCTCAGCCGCCTGCTGGAGATGCAGTCCCACGAGTTCCTGTCGCGGGCGCACAAGCCGTAAACATTCGAAAGTTGACGCGATCGTCGTAGGAGCCGGCTTTGCCGGCGAACACCGGCGCAGCCGGTGCCATGCACCGCGGCGCCTGGTTCGCCAGCAAGGCTGGCTCCTACTGGTTTGCGCCGTGACGCATCTCAGGCTTCCTGCATGAACTGTTGTCGATACTGGTTCGGCGACAGCTCGGTATGCTGGCGGAACAGCCTGGCAAAGAAGCTCGCGTCGTCGTAGCCCACCTCGTAGCTGATGGTCTTGATGCTCTTGCGCGTGCTCGACAGCAGGCCCTTGGCGGTCTCGATGCGCAGGCGCTGCAGGTAGTGCAGCGGCTTGTCGCCGGTGGCGCCCTGGAAGCGGCGCATGAAGTTGCGGATGCTCATGCCGTGGTTGCGGGCCACGTCCTCGAAACGGAACTTGTCGGCGAAGTGCTCTTCGAGCCAGTGCTGGATCTGCAGGATAATCAGGTCCTGGTGCAGCTTCTGCCCACCGAAACCCATGCGCCCCGGCGTGTAGCTGCGCTGCACCTCGTAGAGGATGTCGCGGGCCACGGCGCGCGCCACGTTGGCGCCGCAGAAGCGCTCGATCAGGTAGATGTACAGGTCGCAGGCTGAGGTGGTGCCGCCAGCGCAATAGAGGTTGTCGGCGTCGGTGAGGTGCTTGTCCTGGTTCAAGCGGATCTTCGGGTAGCGCTCGGCGAAGTTGCTGAAGAAGCGCCAGTAGGTGGTCGCCTCCTTGCCATCGAGCAGGCCGGATTCCGCCAGCCAGAACACCCCGCTGGCCTCGGCGCACAGCACCGCGCCACGGGCGTGCTGGGCGCGCAGCCAGGGCAGTACCTGAGGGTAGCGTTGCAGCAGGTTGTCGAAGTCGTCCCAGAAGGCTGGGAGGATGATCACATCGGCGTCGTTCAGGTCACTGTCGACCGGCAACTGCACATTGCTGAAGCTGTCCACGGGCAGGCCGTCGGGGCTCACCAGGCCGATTTCGAACATCGGCTGCAGGCCCAGGCCCAGCTGCTTGCTGTAGCGCAGGCTGGCGAGGTGGAAGAAGTCCTTGGCCTGCATCAGTGTCGAAGCGAACACTTTATCAATGGCCAGGATGCTGACGCGCCGCAGCGACGCGGAGGGTTGGGTAAACATCATTGTCATTGTTCTTATAGGGTAGAGTGGTCAATCACCGGCTGGATCGTCTTATTTTTTGGCGATTGTGTCTACCCCGATGCACCGCGCTGCTTTCTTCGCGGCTGAAGCCGCTCCTACAGAGTGGGCGCTGAACCCTGTAGGAGCGGCTTCAGCCGCGATTTGGTTCAAGGCGCCGGGTTGGGCTGCTCCTGGTGAATCGCCTCGATCGCCGCCAGCAGTTCATCGCCCAGGTTCAGGGCCAGGCTGTCGATGTTGCTCTGCAACTGTTCCACCGTTGTCGCTCCGATGATATTGCTGGTCACGAACGGCTGGCGCGTCACGAACGCCAGGGCCATCTGCGCCGGGTCCAGACCATGCTCGCGGGCCAGTTGCACATAGCGGCTGCAGGCCGCCACCGTCTGTGGGTTGGAGTAGCGAGCGAAGCGGCTGAACAGGGTCAGGCGGCCGTTCGCCGGGCGAGCGCCGTTTTCGTACTTGCCCGAGAGCATGCCGAAGGCCAGCGGCGAATAGGCCAGCAACCCGCACTGCTCGCGGATCGCGACTTCCGCCAGTCCCACCTCGAAGCTGCGATTGAGCAGGTTGTAGGGGTTCTGGATCGACACCGCGCGCGGCCAGCCGCGGCTTTCGGCCAGGTGCAGGAACTTCATCGTGCCCCACGGGGTTTCGTTGGACAGGCCGACATGGCGGATCTTGCCGGCGCGCACCTGTTCGTCGAGCACTTCCAGGGTTTCTTCCAGCGGGGTGAAGATGTCCTGGGGCAGGTGCTGGTAGCCCAGCTTGCCGAAGAAGTTGGTGCTGCGCTCGGGCCAGTGCAGCTGGTACAGGTCGATGCGGTCGGTCTGCAGGCGTTCCAGGCTGGCGTCCAGCGCGGCGACGATGTGCTGGCGGTTGTGCTTGAGCTGGCCGTCGCGGATGTGGCTGATGCCGTTGCCGGGGCCGGCGACCTTGCTGGCCAGCAGCCAGTCGTCACGGTCGCCATTTTTCGCGAACCAGTTGCCGATGATGCGCTCGGTGGCGGCGTAGGTCTCCGGGCGCGGTGGCACCGGGTACATCTCGGCGGTGTCGATGAAGTTGATGCCGGCTTGCTTGGCCAGTGCGATCTGGGCGAAGGCCTGCTCTTGTGTATTCTGCTCGCCCCAGGTCATGGTGCCCAGGCACAGGGCGCTGACGTTGAGGTCGGTACGACCGAGCTTGCGGTATTCCATCGGGGAACTGCTCCTGGGCAAAGATAGCCATAAAAGCAGGTTGAAATTTTTTGCGCAATCTGGATAATTCTGCCCCTCTCCGTGTGGCGGAAGTGATGCACCACCACGCAGGATGAACCCCGTCGAACATTGGCGTGCCCGACCCGAGCCCCCAAAAGCGTCAGCGTTCGGCTGCGCGCTTGCCCTTGGCAAGTTGTGCACTATCCAGTAAGATTCGCCGTCTATTTTTCGCTGGGCGGCCTCTGAGGCTTTAGAGAATGAAAACTTTTACTGCTAAACCGGAAACAGTAAAGCGCGAGTGGTTCGTAGTCGACGCCGCTGGTCAGACCCTGGGTCGTCTGGCTACCGAAATCGCTAGCCGCCTGCGTGGCAAGCACAAGCCAGAATACACCCCTCACGTTGACACCGGCGACTACATCGTCGTCATCAACGCCGAGCAGGTTCGTGTGACTGGTGCCAAGTCTTCCGACAAGATGTACTACTCCCACTCCGGCTTCCCGGGCGGTATCAAGGAAATCAACTTCGAGAAGTTGATCGCCAAGGCCCCTGAGCGTGTTATCGAAACCGCGGTCAAAGGCATGCTGCCGAAGAACCCGCTGGGTCGCGACATGTACCGTAAGCTGAAAGTGTACGCGGGTGCTGCTCACCCACACACTGCTCAGCAGCCTCAAGAACTGAAGATCTAACGGGATAGTTCATTATGTCGGCGACTCAAAACTACGGCACTGGCCGTCGCAAGACCGCAACCGCACGCGTTTTCCTGCGTCCGGGTACTGGCAACATCTCCATCAACAACCGTTCTCTGGACGTGTTCTTCGGCCGCGAAACCGCTCGCATGGTTGTTCGCCAGCCGCTGGAACTGACCGAAACCGTTGAGAAATTCGACATCTACGTCACCGTTTCCGGTGGTGGTGTCAGCGGTCAGGCCGGTGCGATCCGCCACGGCATCACCCGCGCCCTGATGGAATACGACGAAACCCTGCGTGGCGCCCTGCGTCGTGCTGGCTACGTCACCCGCGACGCCCGTGAAGTCGAGCGTAAGAAAGTGGGTCTGCGTAAAGCGCGTAAGCGTCCTCAGTACTCCAAGCGTTAATACCGCTTCGGCAGTCGAAAAAAGCCCGGTTCCTTGGAACCGGGCTTTTTTTATGTCTTGAACTAACCTGTCAGCTAGTCCGTGGTTGTTTGCCGCATAGACACAGATCAAGCAAAGCGAGGGTTGCACCCCAACTAGCGGGTAATCACCTTGTCAGTGTGTGGATTTGTTCCTTACCATTGCGGCCAATTTTTAGTGCCACAGACATACCTAAGTAGATGCCTGTTAGAGCAGGCCAAGCAAGCTGATGGGAGAGGACTGAATGAGCAATGACGGCGTCAACGCAGGCCGGCGCCGCTTCCTCGTAGCCGCGACATCCGTGGTCGGGGCAGCGGGGGCAGTGGGGGCTGCGGTACCGTTCGTAGGGTCATGGTTTCCCAGTGCCAAGGCGAAAGCCGCGGGTGCACCGGTGAAGGTCAATATTGCCAAGGTCGAGCCCGGGCAGCAGATGGTGGCTGAATGGCGTGGCCAACCTGTATTCATCGTGCGGCGAACGGAAGAGATCCTCGGTAATCTGAAAAAGATCGCCGGTGAGCTCTCCGACCCTGAGTCCAAGGCGTCGGTGCAGCCCACCTACGTCGACCCGCAGAACCGTTCGATCAAGCCCGAGATTCTCGTCCTGGTCGGCCTGTGCACCCACCTGGGTTGCTCACCGACGTTCCGTCCTGAAGTCGCCCCGGCCGACCTCGGTCCGAAATGGGTCGGTGGCTACTTCTGCCCGTGCCACGGTTCGCACTACGACCTGGCAGGCCGTGTCTACAAGTCCCAGCCGGCGCCGCTGAACCTGCCAGTGCCACCGCACTCGTACGAGTCGGACGATCTCATCGTCATCGGCATCGATCAGGAGAAAGCATGATGAGCAAGTTCATGGAGTGGATCGATGCGCGCTTCCCCGCGACGAAAATGTGGGAAGACCATCTGAGCAAGTATTACGCGCCCAAGAACTTCAATTTCCTGTATTTCTTCGGCTCCCTGGCGCTGCTGGTGCTGGTCAACCAGATCGTCACCGGCGTGTGGCTGACCATGAGCTTCACCCCCTCGGCGGAAGAGGCCTTCGCCTCGGTCGAGTACATCATGCGCGACGTCGAGTACGGCTGGATCCTGCGCTACCTGCACTCCACCGGCGCCTCGGCATTCTTCATCGTGGTCTACCTGCACATGTTCCGCGGCCTGCTCTACGGCTCCTACCAGAAGCCCCGCGAGCTGGTCTGGCTGTTCGGCATGCTGATCTACCTGGCGCTGATGGCCGAGGCCTTCATGGGCTACCTGCTGCCGTGGGGCCAGATGTCGTACTGGGGTGCCCAGGTGATCATCTCGCTGTTCGGCGCGATCCCGGTGATCGGCGGCGACCTCACTCAGTGGATCCGTGGTGACTACCTGATTTCCGGCATCACCCTGAACCGCTTCTTCGCCCTGCACGTGGTGGCCCTGCCGATCGTGATCCTCGGCCTGGTGGTACTGCACATCCTGGCACTGCACGAAGTGGGTTCGAACAACCCGGATGGTGTGGACATCAAGAAGAAAAAGGACGAGAACGGCATTCCGCTGGATGGTATTCCGTTCCACCCGTACTACACCGTCAAGGATATCGTCGGCGTGGTGGTGTTCCTCTTCGTGTTCTGCGCCGTGGTGTTCTTCTTCCCGGAAATGGGCGGCTACTTCCTGGAAAAACCGAACTTCGAGCAGGCCAACGCCTTCAAGACGCCTGAGCACATCGCACCGGTGTGGTACTTCACGCCGTTCTACGCGATCCTGCGTGCGGTCCCTGACAAGCTGTTCGGCGTGATCGCCATGGGCGCCGCCATTGCCGTGCTGTTCGTGCTGCCCTGGCTCGACCGCAGCCCTGTGCGCTCCATGCGCTACAAGGGCTGGCTGAGCAAGATCTTCCTGCTGGTGTTCTGCGTGGCCTTCGTCATCCTCGGCGTGCTGGGCGTACTGGCGCCAACACCGGGCCGGACCTTGCTGTCGCAGGTGTGTACGGTGCTGTACTTCGCCTACTTCCTGCTGATGCCGTTCTACACAAGGCTTGAGAAGACCAAACCGGTTCCGGAAAGGGTGACTGGCTGATGAAAAAGTTGATTGCAGTATTTTTGCTGGCACTGATGCCTGGCCTGTCCTTCGCTGCCGAACACAGCCTGGAGCTGGACAAGGTCGATGTCGACCTGACCGACAAGGCCGCCCTCCAGGACGGCGCGCGTACCTTCGCCAACTATTGCATGGGTTGCCACAGCGCCAAGTTCCAGCGCTATGAGCGGGTAGCCGACGATCTGGGGATACCCCACGAGCTGATGCTCGAGAACCTGGTATTCACCGGTGCCAAGATCGGCGACCACATGAAGATCGGCATGCAGCCGAACGATGCCAAGACCTGGTTCGGCGCGGCGCCACCCGATCTCACCCTGGTCGCCCGGGTGCGCGGCAACGACTGGCTGTACACCTACCTGCGCAGCTTCTACGAGGATCCGGCGCGGCCCTACCGGGTGAACAACAAGGTGTTCCCCAATGTGGGCATGCCCAACGTGCTGGTCGGGCTGCAAGGCAACCAGGTGATTGGTTGCAAGCAGGTACAGACCGTGATCGACGGCAAGAAGCAATTCGACCCGCTGACCGGCAGCCCGTTGACCCATGAAGCGTGCGACCAGCTGACCGTCGAGGAGAAATCCGGTACCCTGACCACCGAGCAGTTCGACGAGAAGGTCAAGAACCTGGTGACCTTCCTGGCCTATTCGGCCAACCCGGTCAAACTGGAAAGCCAGCGCATAGGCACCTATGTACTGCTGTACCTGGCTTTCTTCTTCGTGTTCGCCTACTTGCTCAAGCGCGAATACTGGAAGGACGTGCACTGATCACGCAGTAGTTTCTGGTAGTTGAACGCGCCCGGGGCGCCTTGGCAGACATGCCTGGGCGCCCCGGGCGCGTTTTCATTTAGAGTTTTACAAGCATCCCGTGCGAGGAGGCGCTACATGGGCGCAACCAACAGGTTAGCCTGCTATTCCGACCCCGCTGATCATTATTCTCATCGGGTACGCCTCGTGCTCGCGGAGAAAGGCGTCACGGTGCAGATCATCGATGTCGACCCCAAGCGTCTACCGCCCAAGCTGGTTGAAGTGAACCCCTACGGCAGCCTGCCGACCCTGGTCGATCGAGACCTGGCGTTGTACGAGTCATCGGTGGTGATGGAGTATCTCGAGGAGCGCTACCCGCACCCGCCGTTGATGCCGGTTTATCCGGTGGCCCGTGGCAACAGCCGCCTGCTGATGCATCGCATCCAGCGCGACTGGTGCGCCTTGGCCGACACAGTGCTCGATACGCGCAGCAGCGACGCGGCACGCGCCCAGGCGCGCAAGGAGCTGCGTGAGAGCCTTACGGGTGTGGCGCCGCTGTTTGGCGAGATGGCCTGCTTCATGAGTGAGGAGCAAAGCCTGGTCGATTGCTGTCTACTGCCCATCCTCTGGCGTTTGCCGGTGATGGGTATCGAATTGCCGCGGCAGGCCAAGCCGCTGCTGGATTACATGGAGCGACAGTTCGCCCGCGAGCCTTTCCAGGCGAGCCTGTCCGCTACCGAACGTGAAATGCGCAAGGTTTAAAAAAAGGAGCCGTTGATGAACTCCAGTCGCCCTTATCTGGTTCGAGCGCTGTACGAGTGGATCGTCGACAACGATTGCACCCCCCACATGCTGGTCAATGCCGAGTACCCGGCCGTCCAGGTGCCCCAAGGTTTCGCCAGTGATGGCCAGATCGTGCTGAACATCTCCCCCAGCGCCGTGCGCAGCCTGCACATGGACAATGAGGCGGTGAGCTTCGAGGGGCGCTTCGGTGGCGTGGCCCACACGCTGTATGTGCCGATCGGCGCGATCCTGGGTATCTACGCCCGGGAGAATGGCCAGGGCATGGTCTTCGAGCTCGAGCCGCCACTCGACGATGGGGATGATCTGACGGCGGATGAGGGTGTCGAGCCGAATGACGATGGTCCGCCCGAGGGTGGTGGTCAGCCGCCACGTCCGAGTGGTCGGCCCAGCCTCAAGGTGGTCAAGTAACAAAAAAGGCGATCCGGATGGATCGCCTTTTTTGTTACTGCTTTCGGATTACAGGTCCTTGATGCTCTGGACCTGGTCCTTGTTGATGCGGGTCGGCTTGCCGTCCAGCTGCTTGAACTCGTAGAAGCCCGAGGCACGGTCGAATTCCGGCGTGTCGGTGGTCTGCAGTTCGCGGCCGTCGTTGAGGGTGATCACGCTCGGGGTGGAGCAGCCGGCCAGGGTGGCGAAAGCGCCGATGAGCAGGGCGGGCAGCAGAAGCTTCTTCATGAGTGTTTCCTGGGTTTCGAGGGTTGTTCGCCGGCAAGCCGGCGAAGGGGTCAGTCGATGTATTCGAACAGCTTGACGATCTTCTGCACGCCCGAGACGCCCTGTACCACATTGGTGGCAGCGTTGGCCTCTTGCTGCCTGACCAGGCCAAGCAGGTAGACGATGCCGTTTTCGGTGATCACCTTGATGCGTGAGCTGGGAACGCTCTCGTCGGCCAGCATCTGGGTCTTGATCTTGGTGGTCAGCCAGGCGTCGTTGTTACGCGCGAGGATGGAGGAAGGCTGGATGACCTGCAGTTCGTTGTGCACCTTCTTGACCCGCTGGACCTGGCTGGCGGTCTGTTCGGCCAGCGACTTGAGGTCGGCGCGCGGAGTCTGGCCGGCGAGCAGTACAACACCGTTGTAGCTGCTGACGACGATGTGCGAACCCTTGTCCAGCTCAGGGTTGGCCTTGGCAATGTTGACCGAGACCTTGGTTTCGATCAGCGAATCGTCGATCTTGCTGCCGATGGTGCGGGTGCCACGGTCATCCTCGATGGGCGAATTGCGGGTCGAGGTCAATACCGAGCTGCAGCCGGAGAGGCTCAGGCACAGGGTGAGGGCCATCAGGCCGAGACGCTTGGGGATCATTCTTCACTCCCGAACAGTTGGCTGTCGATCAGGTCGCACAAGCAGTGGATCGCCAGCAGGTGGACTTCCTGGATGCGCGCGGTGACCGTCGAGGGGACGCGGATCTCCACGTCCTCGGGCAGCAGCAGCGACGCCATGCCGCCGCCGTCGCGGCCGGTCAGGGCGACGACAATCATTTCGCGGTCATGGGCAGCCTGTATCGCCTGGATCACGTTGGCCGAATTACCGCTGGTGGAGATCGCCAGCAGGACGTCGCCGGGTTGGCCCAGGGCGCGAATCTGCTTCGAAAAGACTTCGTTGTAGCTGTAGTCGTTGGCGATCGAGGTGAGTGTGGAGCTGTCGGTGGTCAGGGCGATGGCTGGCAGGCTCGGGCGCTCGCGCTCGAAGCGGTTGAGCAGCTCCGAGGAAAAGTGCTGGGCGTCGCCGGCCGAGCCGCCATTGCCGCAGGCGAGCATCTTGCCGTCGCTGAGCAGGGCGTTGACCATGACCAGGCTGGCCTGCTCGATGTGGGGTGCCAGGATGTCCATTGCCTGTTGCTTGGTGTCGATGCTGGCCTGGAACAGCCGGCGAATTCGGGATTGCATGTCCATCTGGGTGACCTTAAGTAGGGCGGTGGCTGGCGCGACGCGCGACAGGGACCAGCCCGCGAAACATAGAGCTTGGAATTCGGATAGGGTTCAGCATTCGAAGGCGTTTTTCAGCCATTGAAGCGGTTGCCCCGCGTGCCCCTGGCCCTGCAGGGCGACAACATCGAAGCGGCAGGGCTTATCGGCCCAGCGGGGTTCGCTCTGCAGGAAAAGGTTGGCGGCAAGCGTCAGTCGCTTCTGCTTGCGCCCATCGATACTGCCGAGCGCGCCACCAAAGCCCGCGTGCAACCGATAGCGGACTTCGACGAATACTACTGTATCGGCATCGAGCATGACCAGATCGAGCTCACCGCCCTTGCATCGCCAATTGCGGGCCAGCAGCCGCAAACCCTGCCCTCGAAGATGCTCGAGGGCGTGGTCTTCGGCGGCCTGGCCGGCGCAGGATGGCGATGCGTCAGGCATCAGCGAGGGGTGTCCGGCAGGCGCTTGATCTGGCCGCCGGAGAACTCGGCCCAGGGCAATTGGCGCTCGACACGCTGATTGACGTTCATGCTCAGGCTGCCGGATTGGCCTTCGATTCGGTTGCCTGGCAGTGCCTTGAGCTGGTCCAGGCGGGGGGCCAGGCTGTAGGCGTCGACGCCCATGGCGTACAGGCGACCGAGGCTGCCTGCGGCCTGAGGCCACTGCTGCACCACCTGCTGACGCAGGCTGTTGGTGCTGTCGAGCAGCCACGGGGTTTCGCAGAAGCGGATGCCGTTCATGTCGTTGTACTGGTTGACGTCGCCGCTGGCGCTGTACAGGTTCGAGGTGGCGTAGACCGGTACGTCACCCGCGTACTGGAAGTTGAGGGTCGGCTTGATCTGCTGGGCCTGCTGCGGGGTGGCTGCGAGGAAGATGAAGTCGATGTCCTGGCGGCGCGACGGCTGGGCGGCAATGTTGCCACCCACGGTGCTCTGCAGGCTCTTGGCGCGGCCTTCGCTCTGACGCAGCTGGAACAGCTCGGCGATCTGCTGGGCCAGGGCGACTGGCTGGGCGATGCGCTCGGCGGCGAGCAGGGTGCCGCCATTGGCTTCCCAATCCTTGCGGAATGCGGCGAGCACGCGATCGCCCCATTCACCGCTCGGGACCAGCGCAACAGCACGGGCCATGCCGTCGGCGCGGGCACGGCGGGCGACTTCGCGGGCTTCGTCCTCGGCGGCAAGACCGAACTGGAACAACTGCGGCGGTGCTTTCTGGCCGGCGTCGGCGTAGTTCAGTGCCAGGGTGGTGATGGGTAGTTGTGGATAGGCGGCGAGCTTCTTCACCAGGGGTTTTTCCAGCGGGCCGACGACCAGTTGCACACCGGCGGCCTGGGCCTGGCGGTAGAAGTCATCGAGCGAGGTGATGCGCGAGCTGTCGAACACCTGAACGGCGGGCGCTGGCTGGCCACCTTGCTGGGCCTGGAAATGGGCGGCCATGAAGCCGTCGCGCAGGGCGCGGGCAACGCCTGCAAGCTGGCCTTCCTGCGGCAGGAGCAGGGCGATCTTGGTCAGGGGCTGGCTGGCCAGTTCCTTGAGTTTGGTCAGGGCCACCGGCAGTTGTTTCGAAGCCGGGTGGTCGGGGTTTTGCTTGCGCCAGGCGTCGATGGCCGCCTGCTGTTGTTCGAGGGTGCCGGCACTCTTCACCGCGAGCGCCAGGCTGGTCCAGCCGGCGAGTGTCGCATCGCTGGAGGGCTGCTGCAGTTGTTCGGCGGGCAGCGAGGCGACCAGGGCCCAGATGGCGTCATTGTTGGTTGCGGCGGCCTGGGCGTTGAGCAGTGGGACGAGCAGCACGCGCTGCTGGGCGGCGGCCAGGGTCTGGCCATCAGCCTCCAGTGCGGCGGCGTGCACGCTGTAGGTGCGCAACTGCTGTTCTTCCGGCAGCTCGCCGACGCGTTGCAGGCTTGGGTGGGCGAGGGCGGTCAGGGCTGCCTTGGGCTGGTTGCGGCTCATGGCCAGTTCGGCGGCCAGCGTGGAGGCGAACACTTGCTGGGCAGGCTTGAGCGAGTCCAGCGGCACCTGCTCGAGAATGCGGGCGGCGCGGGGGAAGTCCTTTTGCTTGTAGGCCAGGTCGGCGGCGCTCAGGCGCAGCAGTGCGGCGTCTTCGGCCGACTTGCTGGTGGCTGCCTTGTCGAGCAGTTGCTCGATGCTGGCGTCCGGGGTGCGTGGCAGTTCGCCCAGGCTGGATGAGGGCGAGCTGGCGCAGGCTGCCAGCAGGGCAGCGAGGCAGAGGGCTGTGAACAGCCGCAGGCAAGCGATCATGTAAAGGTCCTGTTACTCGATCAAGTTGGCCGACAATTGTACCCAAGCGGCGGTCCGGGCGCGATCTTGCCGATGCCGAACCTTCACTATAGGTGGCGCCGGGCAGGTGAGCGGTGAAGTTCGTTGCGCCCTGTTACCGGCGCTCGGGCTACAATGGCGCCTTTGATCCGAAATGCAGGTGTGCGCAGTGACTGATGTTGCAGGGGCTTCGAAATCCACCATGGGAACGCTGTATGTGGTCGCCACGCCCATCGGCAACCTCGACGACATGAGCGCCAGGGCGCTGAAAGTGCTGGCCGATGTCAGCCTGATCGCCGCAGAGGACACTCGCCACTCGGTGCGTCTGCTCCAGCATTTCGGTATCGACACGCCATTGGCGGCCTGCCATGAGCACAACGAGCGCGACGAAGGTAGTCGCTTCATCACCCGGTTGCTGGCCGGTGACGATGTGGCGCTGGTGTCCGATGCTGGTACGCCGCTGATTTCCGACCCGGGCTATCACTTGGTGCGCCAGGCGCGGGCAGCGGGTGTGCAGGTGGTGCCAGTGCCAGGCGCGTGTGCGCTGATCGCGGCGTTGTCGGCGGCGGGGCTGCCGTCGGATCGATTCATCTTCGAAGGGTTCCTGCCGGCCAAGACAGCAGGGCGTCGGGCGCGCCTGGAGCAAGTGAGTGAAGAACCGCGCACGCTGATTTTCTATGAGGCGCCCCATCGTATCCTCGAATGCCTGGAGGATATGGAGGCAGTGTTTGGTGGTGATCGCCCGGCGGTATTGGCACGTGAGATCACCAAGACTTTCGAGACGCTCAAGGGCCTGCCGCTGGCCGAGCTGCGCGCATTCGTGCAGGGCGATAGCAATCAGCAGCGTGGCGAGTGCGTGGTGCTGGTGGCTGGCTGGAGCGCGCCTGAAGGTGAGCAGGCGATCAGCAGCGAGGCGCAGCGCGTTCTGGATCTGCTGTTGGCAGAGATGCCGTTGAAGAAGGCCGCGGCACTGGCGGCCGAGATCACTGGGGTGCGCAAGAACCTGCTGTATCAGTTGGCGTTGGATAAGCAGAAAACCAGCTGATTGGGGCTTTCGAGGTCAAGGTGTGGGGCTCATGAGATCGAGCGCCGCCCGCGCGGCGCTCGATCTTGAGAGCGCTGCAAGGCTGTCGCCAAACACCTGGCCGCCATCACGCGGTCAAGGCCCCTGTGGCCAGGTAATCGACCGAGGTTGCGATAATGGCCAAATGGCATTATTTGTTACATCGCTTGTTCTTGAGCGCGCCTGCCGGTAACCTTGTCGGCGGAGAGTCGATCGGACAGTCGCTGCCGTCTTTTGTTCCGCAAGAGGCGGGGGAGGAAAGTCCGGGCTCCATAGGGCAGAGTGCCAGGTAACGCCTGGGAGGCGCGAGCCTACGGAAAGTGCCACAGAAAACAACCGCCTAAGCGCTTCGGCGCCGGTAAGGGTGAAAAGGTGCGGTAAGAGCGCACCGCGCGACTGGCAACAGTTCGTGGCTAGGTAAACCCCACTCGGAGCAAGACCAAATAGGGTTCCATACGGCGCGGCCCGCGTCGGAACCGGGTAGGTTGCTAGAGGCGTCCAGTGATGGCCGTCGTAGAGGAATGACTGTCCTCGACAAAACCCGGCTTACAGATCGACTCTCCACCCCTCCCTCCCTGCTTGATTCGATAGCAGAAACGCCTTGGTAATACCGAAAAAATCTTACTCTTAATAAATCACTTTAACTCTGCGCCCTATCCGCTTGAGTGGGTTTGATTTTTCTCGTCAGTTTTTCTCTTTCACACTCCTTTCACCTTCCAATGTTGCGCTAAATCGCCGTCCTGTAAGGGTTTTCCTTATGAACGTGCCTTGACGGTGTGGCGGGCGGATTCCTATAGTGTGCGCAAGTGGCAGAAAGTGGGATGAAGTGGGTTTTCTGGCACAAAAAAGCTAACATTGTGGGGAATCGCAGCCGTGTTCCGCGGAGCCAACGCCGTCAGCCTCGATGCCAAGGGCCGTCTCGCCATGCCGAGCCGGTACCGTGACGAGCTCGATTCGCGTTGCAATGGTCAGTTGATCGTGACCATCGACGCCGTTGACCCCTGCTTGTGTGTTTATCCCCTCGACGAGTGGGAACAGATAGAAGCCAAGTTGCGCGCCTTGCCGTCCTTGCGTGAGGAAAACCGTCGCCTGCAGCGTTTGCTGATCGGTAATGCGGTTGACCTGGAGCTCGACGGCAGTGGGCGTTTCCTGGTACCGCCCCGCCTGCGTGAGTACGCCAAGCTCGACAAGAAAGCGATGCTGGTGGGGCAGCTGAACAAATTCCAGCTGTGGGACGAGGATGCCTGGAACGCGGTTTCGGCAGCCGACCTTGCAGCTATCCAACAACCGGGCGCCATGCCCGATGACTTGCGTGACCTGATCCTGTGACCATAGATAGCGGCTTCAACCACATCACCGTCCTCCTCGACGAAGCCGTCGAGGCATTGGCCCTGCGCGCCGACGGTTGCTATCTCGACGGCACCTTCGGGCGTGGCGGCCACAGCCGCCTCATCCTCAGCAAGCTCGGGCCGCAAGGGCGGCTGCTGGGGTTCGACAAGGATCCACAGGCGATTGCCACGGGGCAAGCGCTGGCGGCCGAAGACGGCCGCTTTGTCATTGTGCAGCGCAGCTTTGCCGAGCTGGGTGCTGAGGTCGCGGGGCGTGATCTGGCCGGCAAGGTCAGCGGTATCCTGCTCGACCTTGGGGTGTCGTCGCCACAGTTGGATGACCCGGAGCGCGGCTTCAGCTTCCTCAATGACGGCCCGCTTGACATGCGCATGAACCCGAACCAGGGCATCAGCGCCGCCGAATTCATCGCCACTGCGCCTGTGGAAGAAATCGCCCGGGTGTTCAAGGAATATGGCGAAGAGCGTTTTGCCGGGCGTATGGCCCGTGCGGTGGTGGAGCGTCGTGAAAAGCAACCGTTCACCCGCACTGCTGACCTGGCTGAGGTGCTCAAGGTCGCCAATCCAGCCTGGGAAAAGGGCAAGAATCCAGCGACCCGTGCGTTTCAGGGTCTTCGCATCCACGTCAACAACGAGCTGGGCGATCTCGAGACCGGTCTTGAAGCGGCGCTTGATGCGCTGGAGGTCGGCGGCCGTCTGGCTGTGATCAGCTTCCATTCCCTTGAAGACCGTATCGTCAAGCTGTTCATGCGCAAGCTGGTCAAGGGCGAGGCGGACAACCTGCCGCGCAACCTGCCGGTGCAACACAAGACTTTCGAACCGAGGATCAAGCTCATCGGCAAGGCGCAATTCGCCTCCGAGGCAGAGCTCAAGGCCAACCCGCGATCGCGCAGCGCCGTGATGCGGGTGGCGGAGAAGCTGCGGTGAGCCGGCTGTTCGCCAAACCTTTGCCAGGCGGAAGCTTCCTGATGCTTCTGCTGTTCGTCGGCGTGCTGGTCTCGGCTATCGCCGTATCCTACAGCGCCCACTGGAACCGCCAGTTGCTCAACACCCTTTACGGCGAATTGAACGAGCGCGACAAGGCCCAGGCCGAATGGGGTCGCCTCATTCTTGAACAAAGCACCTGGACCGCCCACAGCCGGATCGAGACGTTGGCCAGCGAACAGCTGAAAATGCGCGTGCCGGCCGCGGACGAAGTGCGAATGGTGGCGCCATGATGAAGCTCGAAGGCGCACTCTACCCCTGGCGTTTCCGCGTGGTCGTCGGCCTGTTGGCGCTGATGGTCGGTGCCATCTGCTGGCGCATCATCGACCTGCAGGTGGTCGATCGCGACTTCCTCAAGGGGCAGGGCGATGCCCGCAGCCTGCGTCACATTCCGATCCCGGCGCACCGTGGCTTGATCACCGACCGCAACGGTGAACCGCTGGCCGTGAGCACGCCGGTCACTACCCTGTGGGCCAACCCCAAGGAAATGCAGGTGGCCAAGGACCGTTGGCCGCAACTGGCCGCCGCCCTTGGGCAGAACCCGCAGCAATTGATCGAGCGCCTGACCCAGCAGGCCAGCAAGGAATTCATCTACCTGGTCCGTGGCCTGACCCCGGAACAGGGGCAGCAGGTGCTCGACCTGAAGGTGCCCGGCGTGTATGGATTGGAAGAGTTCCGCCGCTTCTATCCGGCCGGTGACGTCACCGCGCACATGGTCGGCTTCACCGACCTGGACGACCACGGTCGCGAAGGGGTCGAGCTGGCCTATGACGAATGGCTGGCCGGCGTGCCCGGCAAGCGGCAGGTGATCAAGGACCGACGTGGCCGGCTGATCAAGGACATCCAGGTAACCAAGAACGCCAAGGCCGGCAAGACCTTGGCGTTGTCGATCGACCTGCGCCTGCAGTACCTGGCCACCCGCGAGCTGCGCAACGCCATCGCCGAGCAGGACGCCAAGGCCGGTAGCCTGGTGATCATGGACGTCAAGACCGGCGAGGTGCTGGCCATGGTCAACCAGCCCACGTACAACCCCAACAACCGCCGCAGCATGTTCCCGGCAGCGATGCGCAACCGGGCGATCATCGACGTGTTCGAACCGGGCTCCACGGTCAAGCCTATTTCCATGAGTGCCGCCTTGCAGAGCGGCCGCTGGAAGCCCACCGACAAGGTCGAGGTATACCCAGGCAGCCTGCAGATCGGCCGTTACACCATCAAGGACGTCTCCAAGAGCGAGGGCCCGATCCTCGACCTGACCGGCATCCTGATCAACTCCAGTAACGTCGGCATGAGCAAGATCGCCTTCGATATCGGTGGCGAGGCCATCTACCGGGTAATGTCGCAGGTTGGCCTCGGGCAGTACACTGGGTTGGGTTTCCCTGGCGAACGCGTTGGCAACCTGCCCAACCACCGCGAATGGCGCAAGGCCGAGACGGCAACCCTGTCGTACGGCTATGGCGTCTCGGTGACCGCCCTGCAACTGGTGCATGCCTACGCCGCCCTGGCCAACGACGGCAAGATGGTGCCGCTGTCGATTCTCAAGGTCGACAAGGCGCCGGAAGCGGTGCAGGCCATTCCCAAAGAAACCGCCGAAACCGTGCAGGCCATGCTGCAGCAGGTGATCGAGGCGCCGCGCGGCGTGTTCCGCGCCCAGGTGCCGTTCTATCACGTGGCCGGCAAGTCCGGTACGGCGCGTAAAGCCACCGTCGGTTCCAAGGGCTACACCGAGAACGCCTACCGCTCCCTGTTCGCCGGCTTCGGCCCGATGAGCGACCCGCGCTATGCCATCGTCGTGGTCATCGACGAACCGGGCAAGGGCGGCTACTTCGGTGGCCTGGTCTCGGCCCCCGTATTCAGCAAAGTGATGTCGGGCACCCTGCGCCTGATGAACGTACCGCCGGACAACCTGCCGCCGCCTTCGACGCAGCAAGCCAGCGCAGTACCCGCCAAGGGAGGGCGAGGTTGATGACGATGCCATTGAGCAAACTGTTTGCCCACGCCAGCCGCGATCCGTTGATTCGCGAGCTGACCCTTGATAGCCGCGCCGTGCGCCCGGGCGATCTGTTCCTGGCTGTGCCTGGCGCCAAGGTCGACGGCCGCGCCCATATCGCTGATGCCTTGGCCCGTGGCGCCGCCGCAGTGGCCTATGAAGAGCAGGGCGCCAGTGTGTTGCCGATCACCGAGGTGCCTCTGATCCCGGTCAAGGGCCTGATCGGTCAGTTGTCGCAGATCGCCGGACGCTTCTACGGCGAGCCGAGCCGCCAGCTCGAGCTGGTGGGCGTCACGGGAACGAACGGCAAGACCAGCGTCACTCAACTGCTGGCCCAGGCGCTCGACGCCCTTGGGCAGCGGTGCGGCCTGATCGGCACCCTGGGTACCGGCTTTTATGGCGAGCTGCAGAGCGGCCGCCTGACCACGCCGGATCCGATCGCCGTGCAGGCGACGCTCAACGATCTGAAAAAGGGCGGCGCCAAGGCCGTGGCCATGGAGGTTTCCTCCCACGCTCTTGAGCAGGGCCGGGTCGCCGCGCTGGACTTCGACATTGCGGTCATGACCAACCTGTCCCGCGACCACCTTGACTACCACGGCAGCATGGGGGCCTACGAGGCTGCCAAGGCCAAGCTGTTCGCCTGGTCGAGCTTGCGTGCACGTGTCGTCAACCTGGACGACGACTTCGGTCGCCGCCTGGCCGAGGCCCATGGCCAATCGCGCCTGATCAGTTACAGCCTGCAGGACCCGGCGGCGACGCTGTTCTGCAAGCAGGCTGCCTTCAACGACGATGGCGTGCGCGCCGTGATCGTGACCCCGCAGGGCGAGCACGCCTTGCGCAGTCGGCTGCTTGGCCGTTTCAACCTGAGCAATATGCTCGCGGCCGTGGCCACTTTGCTCGCACTGGACTATCCGCTGGACGAAATCCTCAAGGTCACCCCACAGTTGCACGGGCCGATTGGCCGCATGCAGCGCCTGGGCGGTGGTGACAAACCGTTGGTGGTGGTCGACTACGCCCATACACCGGATGCCCTGGAGAAAGTCCTCGAGGCCCTGCGCCCGCACGCCCACGGCAAACTGCTGTGCCTGTTCGGCTGCGGTGGCGACCGTGACAGCGGCAAGCGTCCGCTGATGGCGGCAGTGGCCGAGCGCCTGGCTGATCGCGTGCTGGTCACCGACGACAACCCGCGTACCGAAGACCCGCTGCGCATCTTCGATGACATTCGCCCTGGTTTCGCCAAGCCTGCCGACATCGAGTTCGTCGCCGGCCGAGGCGAGGCCATCGCCCACCTGATCGCCACTGCCGCCGCCGACGATGTCATCGTCCTGGCGGGCAAGGGCCATGAGGATTACCAGGAGATCAATGGCGAGCGCCATGACTTCTCCGACCTGGTCGAAGCCGAGAAGGCCCTTGCAGCCTGGGAGGCTCCACATGCTTAAGCCCATGACACTCAGCCAGCTGACCACGGCACTGGGTGCCCGCCACGTCGGGGCCGATGCCAGTTTCACCGGCGTCAGTATCGACAGCCGCAGCGTTGGTGCGGGGCAGCTTTTCGTCGCCCTGGCCGGCCCGCGTTTCGATGGCCACGACTACCTGGCCGATGTGAAGGCCAAGGGGGCTGTCGCCGCGTTGGTCGAGCGCGAGATCGCCGATGTCGACCTGCCGCAGTTGGTGGTTGCCGATAGCCGTCTGGCCCTGGGGCAGCTCGGTGCATTGAATCGTGCAGCCTTCGACAAGCCGGTCGTCGCCATCACCGGCTCCAGCGGCAAGACCACGGTGAAGGAAATGCTCGCGGCGATCCTGCGCACCCGTGGCCCGGTGCACGCTACCCGCGGCAACCTGAACAACGACCTGGGCGCGCCGTTGACGCTGCTGGAAATCGCCCCCGAGCACAGCGCCGCGGTCATCGAGCTGGGCGCTTCGCGTATGGGCGAGATTCGCTATACCGTCGGTTTGACCAAGCCGCAGGTGGTCATCATCAACAACGCCGGGACCGCCCATGTCGGCGAGTTCGGTGGCCCGGAGAAGATCGTCGAAGCCAAGGGCGAAATTCTTGAAGGCCTGGGCGAGGGCGGCACGGCCATTCTCAACCTGGCCGACAAGGCCTTCGACATCTGGCGCAAGCGTGCGGGGACCCACCGGATCCTGAGCTTTGCTCTGGACAACCCACAAGCCGATTTCCACGCCAGTGACATCGGTCGCGACGCCCGTGGCTGCCCGTCGTTTACCTTGCACGGTCCGGACGGCAGTGTCCCGGTGCAGCTGAACCTGTTGGGCATCCACAACGTCAGCAATGCCCTGGCCGCCGCCGCCGCCGCCCATGCCGTTGGTCTGAGCCTGAGTGGCATCGCCGCCGGCCTGAATGCCGTGCAACCGGTCAAGGGCCGTACCGTGGCGCAGGTCGCCCCCAGCGGCGTGCGGGTGATCGACGACAGCTACAACGCAAATCCCACCTCCATGTGCGCCGCCATTGATATACTCGCCGGCTTTTCCGGACGCACCGTCCTGGTGCTCGGGGATATCGGCGAACTGGGGCAATGGGCGGAGGAAGGCCACCGTCAGGTGGGTGACTACGCGCGTGGCAAGGTTGACGCGCTATACGCGGTGGGCACCAACATGGCCCATGCGGTCAAGGCGTTCGGCGAAAAAGGGCGCCATTTCGCTACTCAAGCTGAGCTGATCGATGCCGTTCGCACGGAAGCAGCCAGCGACACCACTATCTTGATCAAGGGCTCGCGCAGCGCTGCGATGGAAAACGTCGTGGCCGCATTGTGCGGTGCCAGCGGGGAGAAACATTAATGCTGCTGCTGTTGGCTGAGTATCTGCAACAGTTCCATAAGGGCTTCGCGGTCTTCCAGTACCTCACGCTGCGTGGGATCCTGGGTGTGTTGACCGCGTTGTCCCTGGCCCTGTGGTTGGGCCCGTGGATGATCCGTACCCTGCAGATCCGCCAGATCGGTCAGGCCGTGCGTAACGACGGCCCGCAATCGCACCTGTCGAAGTCCGGCACCCCCACCATGGGCGGTGCGCTGATCCTGTCCGCCATCGCCATCAGCACCCTGCTGTGGGCCGACCTGACCAACCGCTATGTGTGGGTGGTGCTGATCGTCACCCTGGCGTTCGGTGCCATCGGTTGGGTCGACGACTACCGCAAGGTGATCGAGAAGAACTCTCGCGGCCTTCCGAGCCGCTGGAAGTACTTCTGGCAGTCGGTGTTCGGCCTGGCCGCGGCGATCTTCCTGTACAAGACCGCCCCTACCAGCGTCGAGACCACGCTGATCATCCCGATGCTCAAGGACCTGGCCATCCCGCTGGGTGCCGGGTTCATCGTGCTCACCTACTTCGTCATCGTCGGCTCCAGCAACGCGGTCAACCTGACCGACGGCCTCGATGGCCTGGCGATCATGCCGACCGTGATGGTCGGCGGCGCCTTGGGCATCTTCTGCTACCTGTCGGGCAACGTGAAGTTCGCCGAGTACCTGCTGATCCCCTATGTGCCGGGCGCGGGCGAGCTGATCGTGTTCTGCGGCGCGCTGATCGGCGCGGGCCTGGGCTTCCTGTGGTTCAACACCTACCCGGCCCAGGTGTTCATGGGCGACGTCGGCGCCCTGGCGCTGGGCGCGGCGCTGGGCACCATCGCCGTGATCGTCCGCCAGGAAGTCGTCCTGTTCATCATGGGCGGCGTGTTCGTGATGGAGACCCTGTCGGTGGTCATCCAGGTGGCGTCCTTCAAGCTCACCGGCAAGCGGGTGTTCCGCATGGCGCCGATCCATCACCACTTTGAACTCAAGGGCTGGCCCGAGCCGCGTGTGATCGTCCGCTTCTGGATCATCACCGTGATCCTGGTGCTGATCGGCCTTGCCACCCTGAAACTGAGGTAAACGAGCGTGTCACTGATCGCTTCCGACCAATTCCGCATCGTTGTCGGCCTCGGCAAGAGCGGCATGTCCCTGGTTCGCTTCCTGGCGAGCCGGGGCATCGCCTTTGCGGTCGCCGACACTCGCGAGCAACCGCCGGAACTGGATACCCTGCGCCGTGATTACCCGCAGGTGGAAGTGCGCTGTGGCGAGCTGGACGTCGACTTCCTCTGCCGCGCCAACGAGCTGTACGTGAGCCCCGGCCTGGCGCTGGCCACTCCGGCCCTGCAGCAGGCCGCGGCGCGGGGCGTGACGCTGTCCGGCGACATCGAGCTGTTCGCCCGCCACGCCAAAGCACCGATCATCGCGATCAGTGGCTCCAACGCCAAGAGCACCGTGACCACCCTGGTCGGCGAGATGGCCGCCCAGGCAGGCAAACGTGTGGCAGTGGGCGGCAACCTGGGCACGCCGGCGCTGGACCTGCTCGACGACAGCGTGGAGCTGTACGTGCTCGAGCTTTCGAGCTTCCAGCTGGAGACCACCGACCAGCTCAATGCCGAAGTGGCCACCGTGCTGAACATCAGCGAGGACCACATGGACCGCTACAGCGGCCTGCCGGCCTATCACCTGGCCAAGCACCGGATCTTCCGCGGTGCCCGCCAGGTGGTGGTGAACCGCCAGGATGCCCTGAGCCGTCCGCTGCCGGTCGAAGGTCGCCCGAGCTGGAGCTTTGGTCTGAATGCGCCGGACTTCAAGGCCTTCGGGCTGCGGGAAGTCGATGGCGAGAAGCACCTGGCCTTCGAGTTCCAGACGCTTATGCCGGTACGTGAATTGAAGATCCGTGGCGCTCACAACCAGAGCAATGCCCTGGCCGCGCTGGCCCTTGGCCATGCCGCCGGCCTGCCGTTCGAGCCCATGCTCGAGGCGTTGCGCGAGTTCAAGGGCCTGGCCCATCGCTGTCAGTGGGTCCGTGAACGCAATGGCGTGAACTGGTACGACGATTCCAAGGCCACCAACGTCGGTGCCGCCTTGGCCGCCATCGAAGGCTTGGGTGCCGATATCGAGGGCAAGCTGGTGCTGATCGCCGGTGGCGATGGCAAGGGCGCGGACTTCGCCGCCTTGCGCGAGCCTGTGGCCCAGCACTGCCGCGCCGTGGTGCTGCTTGGCCGTGACGCCGAGCGCCTGGCCGAAACCTTGGGCGATACCGTGCCACAAGTGCGGGTCAAGACCCTCGACGAAGCCGTGCAACGCTGCGCCGAACTCGCCCAGCCTGGTGATGCAGTGCTGCTGTCGCCCGCTTGCGCCAGCCTCGACATGTTCAAGAACTTCGAAGAACGCGGGCGCCTGTTCGCCCAGGCGGCGGAGGGGTTGGCATGATCTTCGGCATCCTCAAGCCCTACCCGTCGCCGCTGATCAGCGGCCGTGGCATCGACCTGGACTTCCCGCTGCTGGCCGGATGCCTGGCGCTGCTCGGCCTGGGCCTGGTGATGATCACTTCGGCCTCCTCGGAAGTGGCCGCGGTGCAGTCGGGCAACCCGCTGTATCACATGATCCGCCATCTGGTGTACGTCACCCTCGGCCTGGGCGCCGGGGTGATGACCATGATGGTGCCGATCGCCACCTGGCAGCGCATGGGCTTCCTCATGCTGATCGGTGCCTTCGGCCTGCTGGTACTGGTACTGGTGCCGGGCATCGGCCGCGAGGTGAACGGGTCGATGCGCTGGATCGGCTTCAGCTTCTTCAACGTCCAGCCTTCCGAGATCGCCAAGGTCTTCGTGGTCATCTACCTGGCCGGTTACCTGGTGCGCCGGCAGACCGAGGTGCGCGAGAGCTGGATGGGCTTCTTCAAGCCGTTCATCGTGTTGTTGCCGATGGCCGGCCTGCTGCTGATGGAGCCGGACTTCGGTGCCACGGTGGTGATGATGGGCGCTGCGGCGGCCATGCTGTTCCTCGGAGGGGTGGGGCTGTTCCGCTTCTCGCTGATGGTGGTGCTGGCGGTCATTTCGGTGGTGGTCCTGGTCCAGGCCCAGCCTTACCGGATGGCGCGCCTGATTACCTTCACCGACCCCTGGTCCGACCAGTTCGGTTCCGGCTACCAGCTGACCCAGGCGCTGATCGCCTTCGGCCGCGGCGAGTGGCTGGGCGTGGGCCTGGGCAACAGCGTGCAGAAGCAGTTCTACCTGCCCGAGGCGCACACCGACTTCGTGTTCTCGGTGCTGGCCGAGGAACTGGGCGTGGTCGGCTCGCTGCTGACCATCGCGCTGTTCGTCTTCGTCACTGTTCGGGCCCTGTACATCGGCCTGTGGGCCGAGAAGGCCAAGCAGTTCTTCGCCGCCTACATGGCCTTTGGCCTGTCGTTCCTGTGGATCGGCCAATTCCTGATCAACATTGGCGTGAACGTAGGCTTGTTGCCCACCAAGGGCCTGACCCTGCCATTCCTCAGCTACGGGGGCAGCTCGCTGGTGATCTGCTGTGCCTGCGTGGGGCTGTTGCTACGGATCGAGTGGGAAAGCCGCACGCACCTGGGTAGCGAGGAACATGAATTCAAGGAGAGCGATTTTGCCGAGGAGACCAGCCATGGCCGCTGACGGCAAGAACGTGTTGATCATGGCGGGCGGCACCGGGGGGCATGTGTTCCCGGCCCTGGCCTGTGCCCGCGAGTTCCAGGCCCGTGGCTACAGCGTGCACTGGCTGGGCACCCCGCGTGGTATCGAAAACGAACTGGTGCCCCAGGCGGGGTTGCCGCTGCACCTGATCCAGGTCACTGGCCTGCGGGGCAAAGGCAAGCTGTCGCTGCTCAAGGCGCCGTTCACCCTGGTAAAGGCCGTGCTTCAGGCGCGGCGCATTGTGCGTGAACTCAAGCCGGTCTGCGTGATCGGCTTCGGTGGTTATGTGACGGGCCCCGGCGGCGTGGCTGCACGGCTGTGCGGCGTGCCGCTGGTCATTCACGAGCAGAACGCCCGCGCCGGCACCGCCAATCGCCTGCTGGTGCCGCTGGCGGCCCGTGTCTGCGAAGCGTTCCCGGGCACCTTCGAGGCCAACGACAAGCTGCGTACCACCGGCAACCCGGTGCGCCCGGAGCTGTTCATGGATGCGCAGCGCGCGCCCCTGGCCGAGCGCCGTGCACGCCTGTTGGTCATGGGCGGCAGCCTGGGCGCGGAACCATTGAACAAATTGTTGCCTAAGGCCCTGTCCGAGGTGCCCGCGAACCTGCGGCCAGAGGTGTTCCACCAGGCCGGAAAAAATCACGCGCCGACCACTGCCGAGCGTTATCACGAGGCAGGTGTCGAGGCTCAGGTCGAGCCGTTCATCAAGGACATGGCCCACGCCTATGGCTGGGCCGACATGGTGGTGTGCCGGGCCGGCGCCCTGACCGTCAGCGAACTCGCGGCGGCGGGCCTGCCCTCGGTGCTGGTGCCCTTGCCCCACGCCATCGACGACCACCAGACCCACAACGCCCAATATCTGGCTCGAGAAGGCGCCGCCTTCCTGATGCCGCAAGCGACAACTGGCGCAGCGCAACTCGCTGAACGCCTGAACGAGGTGCTGATGCAACCCGAGAAACTCAACACCATGGCCGGCACCGCACGTCGCCTGGCCAAACCTGCCGCAACCAGCACCGTGGTCGATATCTGCCTGGAGGTGGCCCATGGTTGAGAGCCAGAAAGCCATGCCGCAACCGAAGATGGGCCGCATCCGTCGCATTCACTTCGTCGGTATCGGCGGCGTGGGCATGTGCGGTATCGCCGAAGTGCTGCTGAACCTGGGCTATGAAGTGTCCGGTTCCGACCTCAAGGCTTCGCCGGTCACCGAGCGCCTGGAGTCGTTCGGCGCCGAGATCTTCGTCGGCCACCGTGCCGAGAACGCCGCCAGCGCCGACGTGCTGGTGGTGTCCAGCGCGATCAACCCGGCCAACCCGGAAGTCGCCACTGCACTGGAGCGTCGCATTCCGGTGGTGCCGCGTGCCGAGATGCTCGCCGAGCTGATGCGCTATCGCCATGGCGTGGCCGTTGCCGGCACCCACGGGAAGACCACCACCACCAGCTTGCTGGCCTCGGTGTTCGCCGCCGGTGGCCTCGACCCGACGTTTGTCATCGGTGGTCGTCTGACTGCTGCCGGTACCAACGCGCAGCTGGGCACCAGCCGCTATCTCATCGCCGAAGCCGACGAGAGTGACGCGAGCTTCCTGCACCTTCAGCCGATGGTCGCCGTGGTGACCAACATCGACGCCGACCACATGGCCACCTACGAAGGCGACTTCAACAAGCTGAAGAAGACCTTCGTCGAATTCCTGCACAACCTGCCGTTCTATGGGCTGGCGGTGATGTGCCTGGACGACCCGGTGGTGCGTGAGATCCTGCCACAGGTCAAGCGCCCGACCGTCACCTATGGCTTCAGCGAAGAGGCCGACATTCGCGCCATCAACGTGCGCCAGCAGGGCATGCAAACCCACTTCACCGTGCTGCGTCGCGACTGCGAGCCGCTGGAGGTGTCGGTGAACATGCCGGGCAACCACAACGTGCTCAACGCCCTGGCCACAATCGCCATCGCCACCGACGAAGGCATCAGCGACGAGGCCATCGTCCAGGGCCTGTCCGGCTTCCAGGGTGTTGGTCGGCGCTTCCAGGTGTATGGCGAGCTGCCGGTCGAAGGCGGCAGCGTGATGCTGGTCGACGACTATGGCCACCACCCGACCGAAGTGGCCGCGGTGATCAAGGCCGTGCGCGGCGGCTGGCCGAGCCGCCGCCTGGTGATCGTCTACCAGCCGCACCGCTACAGCCGCACCCGCGATCTGTACGACGACTTCGTGCAGGTGCTGGGCGATGCCAACGTGCTGCTGCTGATGGAGGTCTACCCGGCTGGCGAAGAGCCGATCCCCGGTGCCGACAGCCGCCAGCTGTGCCACAGCATCCGCCAGCGCGGCAAGCTCGACCCGATCTACATCGAACGTGGTGCCGAGCTGGCGCCGTTGGTCAAGCCGCTGCTGCGCGCCGGCGACATCCTGATCTGCCAGGGTGCCGGTGATGTCGGCGGCCTGGCTCCGCAATTGATGAAAAGCCCGCTGTTCGCAGGCGCCAAGCAGGAGAAGTCGAAATGACCAGCGCCTACGACAAGCTGCACTCCACCCTCGACGTCAAGGCCTTCGGCCGTGTTGCCGTGCTCTACGGCGGCAAGAGCGCCGAACGTGAGGTTTCGCTGAAATCCGGTGCGGCGGTGATCGAAGCGCTGACCAGCGCCGGTGTCGACGTGGTCGCCATCGATGTGGGTGACGACCTGCTGGCGCGCCTGCAGAACGAAAAGATCGACCGCGCCTTCATCATCCTCCACGGCCGTGGCGGTGAAGACGGCAGCATGCAGGGCCTGCTCGAGTGCCTGGGGATCCCCTACACCGGCAGCGGCATCCTTGCCTCGGCACTGGCCATGGACAAGCTGCGCACCAAGCAGGTGTGGCAGAGCCTGGGTATCCCCACGCCACGCCACGCGGTGCTGGCCAGCGAACAGGACTGTGTTGCCGCCAGCGCGGAACTGGGCTTCCCGTTGATCGTCAAACCTGCCCATGAAGGTTCGAGTATCGGCATGGCCAAGGTGAACAGCGAGCAAGAGCTGGTCGCCGCCTGGAAAGACGCCGCGAAGTACGACTCGCAGGTACTGGTCGAGCAGTGGATCCATGGCCCGGAGTTCACCATCGCCGTACTGCGCGGCCAAGTGCTGCCGCCGATCGCGTTGGGCACCCCGCATGTGTTCTACGACTACGACGCCAAGTACATCGCCAATGACACCCAGTACCGCATCCCGTGCGGCCTGGACAGCGTCAAGGAGCAAGAGCTGATCGACCTGACCGCGCGCGCCTGCGATGCCATCGGCATCGAGGGTTGGGGCCGGCTGGACGTGATGCAGGACGAGCAGGGCCGGTTCTGGCTGCTCGAAGTCAACACCGCACCTGGCATGACCGACCATAGCCTGGTGCCCATGGCGGCCCGCGCGGCCGGCCTGGACTTCCAGCAGTTGGTGCTGGCGATCCTGGCCGACAGCGTAGCGACGCGAGGTTAACAGCCATGCAAGGCGCGATGGTACGTCAGCAGCAACCCGTTACCGGCCGTAGCAAGCCGGTGCCGCGTGGCGCCAGCCGACTGGTGGCCGACGAGCCCGTATCGGCGCGCCTGCCTCGCCCGAGTTTTGGTGGCTTCAAGCGCCTGCTGTGGCCGGTGCTGCTGGTGGCGGCGGGCTTTGGCGCCTATGAAGGCGCCATTCGCCTGATGCCTTACGCCGATCGTCCGATCACCAAGATCGCCGTGCAGGGCGACCTCAGCTACATCAGCCAGCAGGCGGTGCAGCAACGGATCGCGCCCTACGTGGCGGCAAGCTTCTTCACCGTCGACCTGGCGGCGATGCGCGTGGAACTGGAACAGATGCCATGGATCGCCCACGCCGAAGTGCGTCGGGTCTGGCCAGACGAGGTGGTGATCCGTCTGGAGGAACAGTTGCCGGTGGCGCGCTGGGGCGACGAGGCCTTGCTCAACAACCAGGGCCAGGCCTTCACCCCGCGCGAGCTGGCCAACTACGAGCACCTGCCGCAGCTGTTCGGGCCGCAGCGCGCTCAGCAACAAGTCATGCAGCAGTATCAGGTATTGAGCCAGATGCTGCGCCCCATGGGCTTTTCCATCGCTCGCCTGGAGCTGCGCGAGCGAGGCAGCTGGTTCCTGACCACGGGCGCGGGAAGCGCCGGGCCGGGTATCGAGTTGCTGCTGGGGCGCGACCATCTGGTGGAGAAGATGCGCCGTTTCATTGCCATTTACGACAAAACGCTTAAAGACCAGATCACCAATATCGCCCGCATCGATCTGCGTTACGCCAATGGACTTGCCGTTGGCTGGCGGGAACCGAATGCACCGACGACGGCCCAACCCGCCGTTGCGAAGAATTAGAGAGAGGCAGGACCATGGCAAACGCGCATAGCGGCAAAATGATCGTCGGGCTGGACATCGGCACCTCCAAGGTGGTGGCGCTGGTGGGTGAGGTCGGCGAGGACGGCACCCTGGAGATCGTGGGCATCGGCACCCACCCATCGCGCGGCCTGAAGAAGGGCGTGGTGGTGAACATCGAGTCGACCGTGCAGTCGATCCAGCGTGCCGTGGAAGAGGCCCAGCTGATGGCCGGCTGCCGTATCCACTCGGCGTTCGTCGGCGTTGCCGGCAACCACATCCGCAGCCTGAACTCCCACGGCATCGTCGCCATCCGCGACCGTGAAGTCAGCACCGCCGACCTCGAGCGCGTGCTCGACGCCGCCCAGGCCGTGGCCATTCCGGCCGACCAGCGGGTGCTGCACACCTTGCCGCAGGACTACGTGATCGACAACCAGGAAGGCGTGCGCGAGCCCCTGGGCATGTCGGGCGTACGCCTGGAAGCCAAGGTCCACGTGGTCACCTGCGCGGTCAACGCCGCGCAGAACATCGAAAAGTGCGTGCGCCGTTGCGGCCTGGAAATCGACGACATCATCCTCGAGCAGCTGGCCTCGGCCTACTCGGTGCTGACCGACGATGAGAAAGAGCTGGGCGTGTGCCTGGTGGACATCGGTGGCGGCACCACCGACATCGCCATCTTCACCGAAGGCGCGATCCGCCACACCGCAGTGATCCCGATCGCCGGCGACCAGGTCACCAACGACATCGCCATGGCCCTGCGCACCCCAACGCAGTACGCCGAGGAAATCAAGATCCGCTACGCCTGCGCCCTGGCCAAGCTGGCCGGCGCCGGCGAAACCATCAAGGTACCAAGCGTCGGCGACCGTCCGCCGCGCGAGCTGTCGCGCCAGGCCCTGGCTGAAGTGGTGGAGCCGCGTTACGACGAGCTGTTCACCCTGATCCAGGCCGAGCTGCGTCGCAGTGGCTTCGAGGACCTGGTACCGGCCGGCATCGTCCTCACCGGTGGCACCGCGAAGATGGAAGGCGCCGTGGAACTGGCCGAAGAGATCTTCCACATGCCGGTACGCCTGGGCGTGCCGCACAGCGTTCGGGGGCTGAGCGACGTGGTGCGCAACCCGATCTATTCCACCGGTGTGGGCCTGCTCACCTACGGCCTGCAGAAGCAGTCCGAGGACCCGTCCCTGACCGGTATCAGCAACAGCAGCAACAACAGCTATGGCGATGAACCGAAGGCCCCGGTGCTTGAACGACTCAAGCGTTGGGTCCAGGGCAACTTCTAAGTTTCAAAGCAGTAGTGGTAGGCGCAACAACTAGAGAACTGTAAGGAGAGGGAAAATGTTCGAGCTCGTAGACAACGTCCCGCAAAGTCCGGTCATCAAGGTGATCGGCGTCGGTGGTGGCGGCGGCAACGCGGTCAACCACATGGTCAAGAGCAACATCGAGGGCGTGGAGTTCATCTGCGCCAACACCGATGCCCAGGCGCTGAAGAACATCGGCGCACGCACCATCCTGCAACTGGGTACCGGCGTGACCAAGGGCCTGGGCGCGGGTGCCAATCCAGAAGTCGGCCGCCAGGCCGCGCTGGAAGACCGTGAGCGCATCGCCGAAGTGCTGCAGGGCACCAACATGGTGTTCATCACCACCGGCATGGGCGGCGGTACCGGTACCGGCGCGGCGCCGATCATCGCCGAAGTGGCGAAGGAAATGGGCATCCTCACCGTTGCGGTGGTGACCCGTCCGTTCCCGTTCGAAGGCCGCAAGCGCATGCAGATCGCCGATGAAGGCATCCGCATGCTGGCCGAGAGCGTCGACTCGCTGATCACCATCCCCAACGAGAAGCTGCTGACCATCCTGGGCAAGGATGCAAGCCTGCTGTCCGCCTTCGCCAAGGCTGACGATGTACTGGCCGGTGCCGTGCGCGGCATCTCCGACATCATCAAGCGCCCGGGCATGATCAACGTCGACTTTGCCGACGTGCGCACCGTGATGGGCGAGATGGGCATGGCGATGATGGGTACCGGCTGCGCCAGCGGCCCGAACCGTGCCCGCGAGGCCACCGAGGCGGCGATCCGCAACCCGCTGCTCGAAGACGTCAACCTGCAGGGCGCCCGCGGCATCCTGGTGAACATCACCGCAGGTCCGGACCTGTCGCTGGGTGAGTACTCCGACGTGGGTAGCATCATCGAGGCCTTCGCCTCCGACCACGCGATGGTCAAGGTCGGCACCGTGATCGACCCGGACATGCGCGACGAGCTGCACGTGACCGTCGTGGCCACTGGCCTGGGCGCGCGCATCGAGAAGCCGGTCAAGGTGGTGGACAACACCCTGCAGACCGCTCAGCAGGTATACGAGGCCTCCAACCCGGCCCCGGTTCGCCAGGAGCAGTCGGCGGTGAACTACCGTGACCTGGAGCGTCCGACCGTGATGCGCAACCAGGCGCATGCGGGTGCCGCAGCGGCAGCTAAACTCAACCCTCAGGATGATCTGGACTACCTGGATATCCCGGCGTTCCTGCGTCGTCAGGCCGATTGATGGAATTTATCAGGGGTATTAGGGTGATTGGTGTTCAGCAAAGGCCGGGTCTGTTATCATCCCCAGCCTTTGTTGATACCTGTTCGCAATTTGCGCTGAAGCGGCCAATGCCATGATTAGACAACGCACCCTGAAGAATACCATCCGTGCCACGGGCGTCGGCCTGCACTCCGGGGAGAAGGTCTACCTGACCCTCAAGCCTGCGCCTGTCGACACCGGCATCGTCTTCCGTCGCGCCGACCTTTCTCCCGTCGTGGAGATCCCGGCGCGCGCGGCCAACGTCGGTGAGACCACCATGTCCACCACGCTGGTCAACGGTGACGTCAAGGTCGATACGGTCGAGCACCTGCTCTCCGCCATGGCGGGCCTGGGCATCGATAACGCCTACGTCGAGCTCTCCGCCTCGGAAGTGCCGATCATGGATGGCAGCGCCGGACCCTTCGTATTCCTGATCCAATCGGCCGGCCTGGAAGAACAGGACGCACCGAAGAAGTTCATCCGCATCCTGCGCGAAGTGACAGTGGAAGACGGCGACAAACGCGCCACTTTCCTGCCATTCGACGGGTTCAAGGTGAGCTTCGAGATCGACTTCGATCACCCGGTCCTCAAGGGCCAGACCCAGAGCGCGTCTGTAGACTTCTCCAGCACCTCGTTCGTGAAAGAAGTCAGCCGCGCGCGGACCTTCGGGTTCATGCGAGACATCGAGTACCTGCGCAAGCACAATCTTGCGCTCGGCGGCAGCGTCGAGAACGCCATTGTTGTCGATGAGACTGGCGTGCTCAACGAAGACGGCCTTCGCTCCGAAGACGAATTCGTCAAGCACAAGATCCTCGATGCCATTGGTGACCTCTACCTGCTGGGCAACAGCCTGATCGGCGAGTTCAAGGGCTACAAGTCCGGCCACTCGTTGAACAATCAGTTGCTGCGCAAGTTGATCGCAGAAACAGATGCCTGGGAAGTGGTGTTTTTCGAAGATGCCAGCACGGCACCGATCTCGTACATGCGCCCTGTTGCGGCCGTGTAAGTTCGAACACTCTCTCTAGTGATTGAGGCCACCTTCGGGTGGCCTTTTTTATTGGCCTTGGGCGCAGGCCTGTAGGAGCGGCTTCAGCCGCGAACACCGGCGCAGCCGGTGCCATGCACCGTGTCGCTTGCTTCGCGGCTGAAGCCGCTCCTACAGGGTCAACCTTTGGCCTGTGCGTGCGCGGCCAGCCGTTCCAGCGCCGCCCGCAACTTCGGATCACTGATCCCGTCGGCCGATCCGCGGATGCTCTCGGCGGCATGTTCCGACAGCTCCGGCCCCTGACCTTCACGCTTGGCAGGCACCAAGGGTGGTTGCACCTTGAACAGGATGCGCGACAGGTTGGCGAAGGCTTCCATGGCCTGGAGTTGCCGTTGCAGGCGCTTCTGCTGGTAGCGCAGACGGGTCGCCCAGTGGCCGTCGGTCACCACCAGCAACAAAGTACCCTCTTTCCAGGACGCCACATGGCAGTGCTCGCGGGCAGCCGGCTGCAACTGGCTTTCCAGCAGACGCTGCAGGTGCTCCAGGCGTTCGGCCTGGTTGAGCAGCAGGCGCAGCGGGCGGGCCTGGCGCAGCAGGGCGGCGGGCGGGCGGGCAGGGGAGGGTTTGTAGGCCATGGGCGTGCGCAGGTGATTACAAGACCGACAGTCTAACAGATGCCCTTGCGCTGGCCTCTTCACCGCAAGGCCGTGCCCTCTCAAGATCGGCGCCGTGCCTGTAGGAGCCGGCTTTGCCGGCGAAAGGGCCCGCACAGACACCGGCAGAGCTTGGATATTGATGCAAGTCATTCTCGATACGTTTCATCTTCCCGCACCTTGAACTTGCGCGAAAAGCCCCTATGTTAGTCAGGCCCCCTAAAAGCGCTGTGCCAGCATCGTGGAAATCCACCACTTTCCTCACCATCGTTTCCGGGTAGAATGCTCGTTCGCATGCGGCCTCAGGGCTGCACGGGCGACTCATGGGGCCGCCCTCCATCCCTACGTGTGGAAGATCCTGCCGATATGTTTGCGCCTTTGTTAAAAAAACTTTTTGGAAGCAAGAACGAGCGTGAAATCAAACGCATGCTCAAGACGGTAAGCGCCGTCAATGCTCTCGAAGAGAAGATGGTGGCCCTCTCCGACGAGCAGCTGCGGGGCAAGACCGCAGAGTTCAAGGAGCGCCTGGCCAAAGGCGAAACCCTCGACCAGCTGTTGCCTGAAGCCTTCGCCGTGGCCCGTGAGGCCGGCAAGCGCGTGATGGGCATGCGCCACTTCGATGTCCAGCTGATCGGCGGCATGACCTTGCACGAAGGCATGATCGCAGAAATGCGCACTGGTGAAGGCAAGACCTTGGTCGGTACCCTGGCCGTTTATCTGAACGCGTTGTCCGGCAAGGGCGTGCACGTGGTCACGGTGAACGACTACCTGGCCCGCCGTGACGCCAACTGGATGCGTCCGCTCTACGAATTCCTCGGCCTGACCGTGGGCATCGTCTCGGCCTTCCAGCCGCCCGAAGAGAAGCGCGCAGCCTACGCCGCCGACATCACCTACGGCACCAACAACGAGTTCGGTTTCGACTACCTGCGCGACAACATGGCGTTCAGCCAGGACGAGAAGTTCCAGCGCGAGCTCAACTTCTCGGTGATCGACGAAGTCGACTCCATCCTCATCGACGAAGCGCGCACCCCGCTGATCATCTCTGGCCAGGCCGAGGACAGCTCCAAGCTGTACATCGAGATCAACCGCCTGATCCCGCGCCTCACCCAGCACATCGAAGAAGTCGAAGGCCAGGTCACTCAAGAAGGCCACTACACCATCGACGAGAAGAGCCGCCAGGTCGAACTGAACGAGGCCGGCCACCAGTTCATCGAGGACATGCTGACGCAGTCGGGCCTGCTGGCCGAAGGCGAGAGCCTGTACTCGGCGCACAACCTGGGCCTGCTGACCCACGTCTACGCCGGCCTGCGCGCGCACAAGCTGTTCCATCGCAACGTCGAATACATCGTCCAGGACGGCCAGATCCTCCTGATCGACGAGCACACCGGCCGTACCATGCCGGGCCGCCGCCTGTCCGAAGGCCTGCACCAGGCCATCGAAGCGAAGGAAAACCTGAACATCCAGGCCGAAAGCCAGACCCTGGCTTCGACCACCTTCCAGAACTACTTCCGTCTCTACACCAAGCTGTCGGGCATGACCGGTACCGCCGACACCGAGGCGTTCGAGTTCGCCCAGATCTACAACCTCAACGTGATGGTCATCCCACCGAACAAGCCGTTGGCCCGCAAGGACTTCAACGACCTGGTGTACCTGACAGCCGACGAGAAGTACGCGGCGATCATTACTGACATCAAAGAAAGCATGGCGCTGGGCCGCCCGGTACTGGTCGGTACCGCGACCATCGAAACGTCCGAGCACATGTCCAACCTGCTCAAGAAGGAAGGCATCGACCACAAGGTCCTGAACGCCAAGTACCACGAGAAGGAAGCCGAGATCATCGCCCAGGCTGGTGCCCCGGGCGCGCTGACCATCGCCACCAACATGGCCGGCCGTGGTACCGACATCCTGCTGGGCGGTAACTGGGAAGCTGAAGTCGCCGCCCTGGACAATCCGACCCCCGAGCAGATCGCCCAGATCAAGGCCGATTGGCAAAAACGTCACCAGCAGGTGCTGGAGGCCGGTGGCCTGCACGTGATCGCTTCCGAGCGCCACGAGTCGCGCCGTATCGACAACCAGCTGCGTGGCCGTGCCGGTCGTCAGGGCGATGCTGGCTCCAGCCGCTTCTACCTGTCGCTGGAAGACAGCCTGATGCGTATCTTCGCCTCCGACCGGGTGAAGAACTTCATGAAGGCGCTGGGTATGCAGTCCGGCGAGGCCATCGAGCACCGCATGGTGACCAACGCCATCGAAAAGGCGCAGCGCAAGGTCGAAGGCCGCAACTTCGACATTCGTAAACAGCTGCTCGAATACGATGACGTGGCCAACGAACAGCGCAAGGTGATCTACCACATGCGCAACAGCCTGCTGGCGGCCCAGAACATCGGCGACACCATCGCCGAGTTCCGCCAGGAAGTGCTCGATGCCACCATCAGCCAGCACATCCCGCCGCAGTCGCTGCCCGAGCAGTGGGACGTGGCAGGCCTGGAAGCCTCGCTGGCCAGCGACTTCGCCATGAAGTTGCCGATCCAGCAATGGCTCGACGAGGACGATCACCTCTACGAGGAGACCCTGCGCGAGCGGCTGATCAAGGAAATCACCGACGCCTACAACGAGAAAGAAGACCAGGCTGGCGAAGACGCGCTGCGTACCTTCGAGAAGCAGATCCTGCTGCGCGTACTGGACGACCTGTGGAAAGACCACCTGTCGACCATGGACCACCTGCGCCACGGTATCCACCTGCGCGGCTATGCGCAGAAGAACCCGAAGCAGGAGTACAAGCGCGAGTCGTTCACCCTGTTCCAGGAACTGCTGGAGTCGATCAAGCGCGACACTATCCGCGTGCTGTCGCACGTCCAGGTGCGCCGCGAAGACCCCGCGGAAGAGGAAGCCCGCCTGCGCCGCGAGGCCGAGGAACTGGCCAGTCGCATGCAGTTCCAGCACGCTGCCGCGCCAGGCATGGAGAGCGACCTGCAGGCCAGCGAGGAGGGCGCCGAAGTCGCCGTCGCCGCGGCGCCTGTGCGCAATGACCAGAAGCTGGGCCGCAACGAGCCGTGCTGGTGCGGTTCGGGCAAGAAGTTCAAGCATTGCCACGGTCAGATCGAATGATCTGACTGCACTGTTGGCATGAAAACCTTGGGCTGCGTTGCAGCCCATCGCGGCACAAGGCCGCTCCTACAGGTGCCGCGCCAGGTTCTGTAGGAGCGGCCTTGTGCCGCGAAAGGGCCGCAACGCGGCCCTCTTAAATTCCCCGCGAAATTTCTAGGAGCGCTCTAATGGCTGTTGGTCTTGGTCCCCTGCCCACCCTGCACCCGGTTCCCGGTTTCGAACTCGGTATCGCCTCGGCGGGCATCAAGCGCCCCGGGCGCAAGGACGTGGTGGTGATGCGCTGTGCCGAAGGCTCCAGCGTGGCTGGCGTGTTCACCCTGAACGCCTTCTGCGCCGCCCCGGTGATCCTTTCCAAGCAGCGCGTGCAGGGCACCGTGCGCTACCTGCTGACCAACACCGGCAATGCCAACGCCGGCACCGGCGCACCAGGCCTCGCTGCGGCGGAGCGCACTTGCGCCAAACTGGCCGAGCTGGCCGGCGTGCCCGCTGAGTCGGTGCTGCCGTTCTCCACCGGCGTGATCGGCGAGCCGCTGCCGGTCGAGAAGATCGAAGGCGCGCTGCAGGCCGCCCTGGACAACCTGTCCGAGAACCACTGGGCCGAAGCCGCCACCGGCATCATGACCACCGACACCCTGCCCAAGGGTGCCAGCCGTCAGTTCCAGTTCGACGGCAAGACCATCACTGTCACCGGCATCAGCAAGGGCGCGGGAATGATCCGCCCCAACATGGCCACCATGCTGGGCTACATCGCCACCGACGCCAAGGTCGCACCGGCTGTGCTCAAAGACCTGATGCTGGACGGCGCGAACAAGTCGTTCAACCGCATCACCATCGATGGCGACACCTCGACCAACGACTGCTGCATGCTGATCGCCACCGGCAAGGCCGATGTGCCTGAGGTCACCGAGGCCAGCGGCGCGTTGTTCGAGGCGCTGAAGCAGGCGGTGTTCGAGGTGTGCATGGAGGTGGCCCAGGCCATCGTCCGTGATGGTGAGGGCGCGACCAAGTTCGTCACCGTGCAGGTCAACGGCGGCGGCAATCACCAGGAATGCCTGGACGTCGGCTACGCCGTGGCGCACTCGCCGCTGATCAAGACCGCGCTGTTCGCCTCCGACCCCAACTGGGGCCGCATTCTGGCCGCCGTGGGCCGTGCGGGCGTACCAGCGTTGGATGTCAGCCTGATCGACGTGTACCTGGACAACGTCTGCATCGCCAGCCAAGGCGGCCGCAGCCCGAGCTACACCGAGGAGCAGGGTTCGGCGGTAATGGCCCAGGAAGAGATCACCATCCGCATCGAGCTGGGCCGTGGCCAGTGCAGCGAAACCATCTGGACCACCGACCTGTCCCACGAGTACGTGAAGATCAACGCTGAGTACCGTACCTGATTCACCGGCCTGTTCGCCGGCAAGCCGGCTCCTACAGATTGGCGCGACGCCCGTAGGAGCCGGCTTGCCGGCGAAGGCTGCGCAGCAGCCCCTCGTATCCGAACCTGATGGAGCAGCTTCATGAGCTACCACCTGATCATCGGCGACAAGTTGTATTCCTCCTGGTCGCTACGCGGCGCCCTAGCCCTCGAGCTGGCCGGCGCCCCCTACGAAGAAACCCTGGTCAAGCTCAATCAGCCAGACACCCGCCAGCGCCTGCTCGCGTTCTCGGCCACTGGCAAGGTGCCCTTGCTCAAGACCGAGCATGGCGTGATCGCCGACTCCCTGGCCATCGCCGAATTTCTCAATGAGCAACACCCCGAGGCCAGGCTCTGGCCCGAGGATGTTGCCGCCCGTGCCCAGGCCCGCTCGGCCTGCGCGCAGATGCACAGCGGCTTCTTCGCCTTGCGCGGCGCAATGCCCTTCGATCTGTCCCGCGACCAGGCGCTGGATGAGGTGCCATTGGACGTGCAGGTCGATATCGACCGCATCGTCGCCTTGTGGAACGAATGCCGCCTGGTGACCAAGGACAGCGGCCCGTTCCTGTTCGGCCGGCCGACCCTGGCCGATGCCTTCTTCGCCCCGGTGGCCGTGCGCCTGCGCACCTACCGTGTCGACGTACCGGCCGCAGCGGCCGCCTACATCGAAACCATCTACCAGTGGCCTGCGTTTCAGGCCTGGCAGAAAGCTGGCCTGGCGGAGCGTGAAGGGTGAAGCGGATTCATGTGGTTGCCGCAGTCATTCGCGGTACTGACGGCCGTATCCTGATCGCCCGTCGCGCCGACACGCAGCATCAGGGCGGCTTGTGGGAGTTCCCGGGCGGCAAGGTTGAGGACGGCGAAGGCGTCGAGGTGGCGCTGGCCCGTGAACTGCGCGAGGAACTGGGTATCGAGGTTGCGCGTTCGCGGCCGTTGATCAAGGTCAGCCACGACTACCCGGACAAGCAGGTGCTGCTGGACGTGCGTGAAGTCGATGCGTTCACCGGTGAGCCCCATGGCGCTGAGGGCCAGCCGCTGGCTTGGGTGGCACCGCGTGACCTGGGCCAGTACGAGTTCCCCGAGGCCAACAAGCCGATCGTCGCTGCGGCGCGCCTGCCTGATCAATACCTGATCACGCCGGATGGCCTGGAGGTGCCGGAGCTGCTCAAGGGAATCCAGAGGGCAGTGGCCAGTGGGATCAGGCTGATCCAGCTGCGCGCGCCCGACATGTACGACCCCAAGTACCGCGATGTCGCGGTGGACGCGGTCGGGTTGTGCGCGGGCAAGGCGCAACTGATGCTCAAGGGGCCGTTGGAATGGTTGGGCGATTTCCCGTCGGCGGGCTGGCACCTGACCGCCGCGCAGCTGCGCAAGTATGCCGCGAAGGGCCGACCGTTCCCGAAAGAACGCTGGCTGGCGGCGTCCTGCCACAACGCCGAGGAACTGGCGCTGGCCGAGCAGATGGGGGTGGACTTCGTCACCCTGTCGCCAGTGCAGGCGACCCAGACCCATCCGGATGCCACGCCGCTGGGATGGGATGAGGCGCAGCGACTGATCACAGGAATCAGTCATCCGGTGTTCCTGCTGGGCGGTGTCGGACCGGGTGAGCGAGAGCGGGCCTGGGAAGCTGGCGCTCAGGGCGTTGCGGGGATCCGGGCTTTCTGGCCTGATGTTTAAACGACCTGTTCGCCGGCAAGCCGGCTCCTACGGGCGTGTGCAATCCCTGTAGGAGCCGGCTTGCCGGCGAAGCGGTTCAGGCCTGCGGCTTTCCAGCAGGCTGCCACAGCACTTCGGCCACCCCCTGACGTCGTCCGATGATCCGCGCCGCCACGAACAGCAGGTCCGACAGCCGGTTGATGTACGCCAACCCAACGCCCTCCAACGGTTCCACGGCATTCAGCTGCTGGCAGCGTCGCTCCGCCGCCCGCGCCTGGCTGCGGCACACATGGGCCTGGGCCACCAGCGCCGAACCACTGGGCAGGATGAAGTTCTTCAGCGGCCCCAGTTCTTCGTTCCATCTATCGATGGCCGCTTCCAGTCGTTCGACTTCCGCGACATTCAGCGCCTGATAGCTGGGCATCGCCAGTTCGCCACCGAGGTCGAACAAGCGGTGCTGACAGGGCGCCAGTACCTCGAACACTTCAGTCAGCCCGGCGTCGGCCAGCCCGGCCAGCAGCACCCCTAGCTGACTGTTGAGACTGTCCACCTCGCCGATCGCTTCGATGCGCGGATGGTCCTTGGGTACCCGGCGGCCATCGCCCAGCCCTGTTTCACCCTTGTCACCGGTGCGGGTGTAGATCTTCGACAGGCGATAGCCCATGTCATGCCTCCGTCTTGCTGGCGGCCGGCTGGCCGAGGGGCAGGCGCAGGGTGAAGCAGGTGCCCTGGCCGGGCGTGGACTGCACTTCCATCTGCCCCTTGTGGTTGTTGGTGATGATGAAGTACGAGACCGACAGCCCCAGGCCCGTGCCCTGGCCGATCTCCTTGGTGGTGAAGAACGGTTCGAAAGTACGCTTGCGCACTGCCTCGGGCATGCCGATGCCGTTGTCCTCGACCTGGATCTCCGCCCACGGCGGGTTGAGCCGGGTGCGCAGGATGATCCGCCCGGGCTCGCTGGGCTGCGGGCGCTGGTGGATGGCCTGGGCGGCGTTCTTCAACAGGTTGAGCAGCACCTGTTCGAGCTCGTTGGCGGTGCAGGGCACTGGCCCGAGCGTCGGGTCGAACTGACGGACGATGGCTTGGCCCTTGAAGTCGAAACCGATGGTCAGGTCGAAGTCGTTGCCGGCGATCTCCACCGCCTGGTCGATCAGTGCCGGCAGTTCGCAGGGCACCAGCTGGCGGTTGCTGCGGCGGCTGAAACTGAGCATGTGGGTGACGATCTTCGCCGCCCGCGCACCGGCCTGCTGGATGCCGTCGAGCAATTTGGGCACTTCGCGGCTGTCCAGGTAGCGGTTGACGCTTGGCAGGTCGATACCCAGCTCGGCGGCCTGTTCCTGGTTGCGCGCAAGCTCCGGTGACAGGCGCCTGCGGATGTTCTGCACGTTGTGCAGGATCGCCCCCAGCGGGTTGTTGATCTCGTGGGCCATGCCGGCGGCCAGCCCGCCGACCGAGAGCATCTTCTCCGACTGCACCATCATTTCCTCCAGGGACAGCCGCTGGGTGATGTCGTCGATGCGGATCACCACGCCTCGCCCGCCGCCGCCGGTCAGCGGGTAGAAGGTCAGGGCGTAGTGGCGCAGGTCGTCGTCCTTGGGCCAGGTGATCCGCTCGATCTTCGCCACCCGGTGTTTCTCAACGCTTTCCTTGAGCTGTGGCAGGAACGGCTTTAGGGGTTCGAAGGCGAGGAAGATCGGCTGGTTCAGCGCTTCGTCCAGGGGCGTGCCGGAAAGCACCGTGGCCTCATGGTTCCACTGGGTGACATAGAGCTGCTCGTCGAGGGCGATCAGTGCCGAGGGCATGGAATCGATGATGCTGTTGAGGTAGTTCTGGAAACCCGTGAGCTTCTTCTCGATCTTGCTGCGCACCTGGACTTCGAGCTCCAGCTTGCGGTTGGTGTGGCGAGTTTCCTCGGCCAAACCCTGGGCCTGGTCGTAGGCCGACTGGAACTCGTCACGGGTGCGCTTGAGCTGCTGCTCGCGGGCCTCGATGCGCGAGAGCATGGTGTTGAATGCCTCGGCCAGGCTGCCGATTTCGTCGTCGTTGCCGCGTTTGGCGCGCAGGGCATAACTTTCTTCGCGGGTGACCTGGCGCGTCAGCTCCTCGAGGCGGTTGATCGGCAGGGTGATCAGGCGCTTGATCTGACGGGCGATGACCAGCCACAGCAGCACGCTGAATACCAGGATGGCCAAGCTGGCCGACAGGGTGCCGGTGTAGAACGCCGTGGGCAGTTCGCTGCTGGCCACCAGCAGCAGGTGCGCCGGCGGGCCGCCGTCGCGGGGCAGGCGGATCAACTGGGTGCTGCGAAACTCTGTGAGCCGCCAGCCGTCGATGTTGCGAAAGCGCTTGGGCAGGGTGAGCGTGTCGCCGTGCTGGAGCTGGGCGAGCTGGCGCCCGTCGCTGGCGTAGATGGCTGCTGCGCGCAGCTGCGAGTAGCTGTCGAGTTCCTTGAGCAGCGCGTTGGCGGTCTCTGGCGAGTCCCCGGCCTGCGAAGACAGCTGCGGGTTGGACACCAGCTTGCCGATGGTCTGCAAGGCCTGGGGCGCCATGCTGTCCTGGGTGATCCAGTAGGCGGCGCTGATGAATGCCAGGTTGGCCACCAGCAGGATGGTGACCAGCAGCACCAGCAGGGCCGCCAGCAGTTTCTGCCCGACCGGGAGGTTGTCCAGGCGTTGGCGCAGGGTCATGGGCAAGGCGGTTTCCATCTCCGTTGGGTGGGTGGCATCAGGTGCTGGGCAGGCCGCGAGCCTTCAGGCTATCGACCAGGCGCTGGTGCAGGCGTTCCAACCGGGGCACGGCCGCGCCGTGACGTTCGGCGGCGCGGCAGGCATGGCCGAGCAGGTAGTGGACTTCGGTGCGCCGGCCATGGCGGACGTCCTGGTACATGGAAGAGTAGTTGGCCGCGGTGGCGAGGATGACCCGCTGCACTTCCTCGTGCAGGTCGCTGGCGGCGTTGGGTTGCCCGCAACGACGCAACAGCTCGGCCAGTTCGTCGCATAACCCGGTGACTTCGACCAGGTGCTCCAGCAGGCCGCCGTTGTGGCAGTCGTGCAACACAGTGAGCGGGTTGATCGCGCAGTTGAGCGCCAGTTTGCGCCATAGGCGGGGAAGGATGTCGACGGTCCATTCGGCAGGAATGCCTGCCTCGCGCATGTCATCGAACCAGGCCGGCGTGGCGGGGTTGCCGGGGTCGCCCAGCCAGTTGAAACCATGGCCGGCGAAACGCACCTGCCAGTCGGCTTCACGGAACGCCCCTTCGGTGCTCGAGGCAAAGATGCAGCGGGCGTGGGGTACCTGCTCGGCCACTTCGTCCTGGCTGCCCAGGCCGTTCTGCAGCAGCACAATGTCGGCGCCATCGGCCAGGCGTGGGGCGAGATGGGCCACGGCGGGCGCGGCATCGTAAGCCTTGCACGCGACCAGCAGGCGATGGATTGGGCCAGGATTGTCGCCGGTTTCGGCGGGAATCGCGTAATGGCTGGCGTGGTCCTGCTCGACCAGGGTCAGCCCGCCTGCGGCTTGATAGGCCGCCAGGCGCCGCGGATCGCGCAGGATCAGGCGGACCGCCTTGCCGGCGCGGGCCAGGCGGCAGGCCCAGAGGCTGCCGAGGCTACCGGCGCCGAGAATGTGCCAGGTGCTGCTCATCTGCGTTTCGCAACCCGTTATAATGAGTCCGCATTTTAACCATCAAACCCGACGCGCTCCATCTTCAGACGAGCGCGCTTTCTTTTCTGGAGAACACCCATGCCTTCGTTCGACGTGGTATCGGAACTGGACAAGCACGAAGTGCAGAACGCTGTCGACAACGCCATCAAGGACCTCGATCGCCGCTACGACCTCAAGGGCAAAGGCACCTTCGAGTTCAAGGACAAGGAACAGACCGTGCTGCTGACCGCCGAGGAAGAGTTCCAGCTCGAAGCGATGCTGGAAATCCTGCGCCTGGCGCTGGTCAAGCGCAAGATCGACGTCAAGTGCCTGGAAACCAAGGACCCCTACGCCTCGGGCAAGGAAAAGAAGCAGGAAGCCAAGTTCCGCGAAGGCATCGACAAAGACCTGGCCAAGAAGATCGTCGCCACCATCAAGGACGGCAAGCTCAAGGTCCAGGCCGCCATCCAGGGCGAGCAGGTGCGCGTGACCGGCAAGAAGCGTGACGACCTGCAGGAAGCCATCGCCCTGCTGCGTACCAAGGAATTCGACATGCCGCTGCAGTTCAACAACTTCCGCGACTGATCGTGCGCCGGCCCGGAACCTTGATGGCGTAGTGATGTCCATCGGGGCCCGGGCCGCGTTCGTTCACGCGGCCTGCTTCACTGTGTACGTGCCGCTCGGCATCAGGAGAAAAACATGGATTTGAACGCTGAAGTCGATCAGCTGGTCCGTCAATCGCAGACCTGGATTCCCTTGATCATGGAATATGGCAGCCGCCTTCTGCTGGCGCTGCTGACACTGGCCATCGGCTGGTGGATCATCAACAAGCTCAGCGCCCGCCTGGGCAAGCTGGTCGGCCTGCGTGCCGATGCTGCGTTGCAGGGCTTCATCAGCACCCTGGCCAATATCGTGCTGAAGGTGCTGCTGATGGTCAGCGTGGCGTCGATGATCGGCATCGAGACCACCTCGTTCGTCGCCGCCATCGGTGCTGCGGGCCTGGCCATCGGCCTGGCCCTGCAGGGCAGCCTGGCGAACTTCGCGGGTGGGGTGCTGATCCTGATGTTCCGTCCGTTCCGCATTGGCGACTGGATCGAAGCCCAGGGTGTCGCCGGCACCGTGGACAGCATCCAGATCTTCCATACTGTGGTGCGTACCGGTGACAACAAGACCGTGATCATGCCCAACGGCAGCCTGTCCAACGGCATCATCACCAACACCAACCGCCAGCCGACCCGCAAGGTCGTGTTCGACGTGGGTGTGGACTATGACGCCGACTTGCAGAAGGCGCGCAACGTGCTGCTGGAGCTGGCCCAGGACCCGCGTGTCCTGCAGGACCCGGCGCCGCAGGCGGTGGTTTCGACCCTGGGTGACAGCTCGATCACCGTGTCGCTGCGCATCTGGGTCAAGACCCCGGATTACTGGGACGTGCTGTTCATGCTCAACGAGCATGCCCGTGACCGGCTCAAGGCCGAGGGCATCGATATTCCGTTCCCGCAGCGGGTGATTCGCGTGGTGCAGGAAGCGGCCGTACAGTAACCAAGCTTCATCATTGGGGCCGCTGCGGGCCCCTTCGCCGGCAAGCCGGCTCCTACAAGGGTTGCACCAATCCCGTAGGAGCCGGCTTGCCGGCGAAGGGACGCGCAGCGGCCCCATTGTTTTCCATCCCATTACATTTGTTCACAGCCAACCTCCGGTCGTATCTGGCATATACCCTGACTCCACTGTTCACACCCGATAGCCATCATGAAACCTCTGCTGTACATCACCCCCCTGCGCGCCTTGCTGTTTGGCCTGACCCTGGCGCTGTTCGAGTTGCTGACCTACTTGGCCAGCGACGCGGTCATGCCCGCCATGCCGGTGGTGGTCGACGACCTCAAGGCCAGCCCCCAATACATCCCTCACGCCGTGAACCTGTACTTGTTGGGCGGCGTGGTCCTGCAATGGCTGATCGGCCCTCTGTCCGACCGCTTCGGTCGACGCCCCTTGCTGTTGTCAGGATGCGTGCTCTTTGGTGTGGCCTGCCTGGCGACCTATTGGGTGCATGATATCGGTCTGTTCAACTTGCTGCGCCTGCTGCAGGGTATCGGCCTGGGCTTCGTGGTCACGGTCAGCTACCCGGCGTTGAACGAGGCCTTCAGCGAAGCCGACGCGGTGCGCATGATGGCTTTGCTGGCCAACATCGCCCTGCTGTCACCGCTGCTGGGGCCGCTGGTCGGTACCTTGCTGCTGGAGTGGCTGGACTGGCGCTGGCTGTTCGTCGCGTTTGCCGCTGGCGCGGTGCTGTGCTGGGTGCTGCTGTACCGATTGATGCCTGAAACCCTGGGGGTGGAGCGCCGCGACGGCTCGCGCCTGCCGTTCACGCCGATCCACCTGCTGCCCTTGCTGGCCGGTTACGGCCAACTGCTGAGCAACCGCCGTTTCGTCGCCGGCAGCGCGGCGCTGGGGCTGGTGGGCTTGCCGCTGATCGGCTGGATCGGCCTGTCACCGGTGTTGCTGATCACCGACGAGGGCCTGAGCAGGATGGAGTACGCCTTGTGGCAGTTGCCGGTCTTCGGCGGACTGATCCTGGGCAACCTGATCATCAACCGCATTGCCAATCGCTATCCGCTGCCTGCGCTGGTACGTGGGGCGCTCCTGCCTTACCTGGCGGGCCTTGGCCTGATGCTCCTGGCGACCTGGTTCTGGCCGACGGTGCCCAGCGTGGTGGCCGGGATGTCGCTGTATGCCCTTGGCCTGGGCGTTGCCAACGCGGTGCTTTACCGCATGACGCTGTTCTCCAGCGAGCAGAGCAAGGGCCTGGTGTCGGCGATGCTGGGGATGATCACCATCGCCTTGCTGGGGCTGGGCGGCGCGGTACTGGCGATGTTGGGGGCGGGGGGCAGCCTGATGCACTTTGCCGTGGCGGCCGCCATCGCAGGGGCACTGGCCTTGTGGCCGTTGTGGTTCGTGGTCGGTGGGCGCTCTGGGGAAGGGGCGGTCGCTCAGTAAACCCGAGGACCACACTGAGTCCTGTAGGAGCGGCCTTGTGCCGCGAATGGGCCGCATAGCGGCCCCAGTAATCTGAGCTCCACATGACCATTGCCGGGGGCGCGTTGCGCCCCTTTCGCGGCACAAGGCCGCTCCTACAGGTCAGCTTTGTTCAGCCGCGGGGCTCTGGACCGGTGCCTGCTTTCCCCGGCCGATCTCCTGGCGCCAGTGCAAGGCGATCAGCACCAGCGTCGGTACGCCCAGCAGGGCGGTAATCAGGAAGAAATCGTGATAGCCGAACTTCTCCACCATCACCCCTGAATAGCCGCCGATCAGGCGCGGCAACAGCAGCATGATCGAGCTGAGCAGGGCATATTGCGTAGCCGAGAACTTCAGGTTGGTCAGGCTCGACAGGTAGGCGACGAATGCCGAGGTGGCCAGCCCGGAACTGAAGTTGTCCAGCGAGATGGTCACCACCAGCATTTCCAGGTTCGGGCCCATGTCGGCGAGCATCAGGAACAGGATGTTGGTCGCCGCCGAGGCTGCGCCGCCGATGAACAGGATCGGCAGGATGCCGAAGCGCACGATCAGCAGGCCACCGGCACCGGCGCCGACGAGGGTCATGATCAGGCCGAAGATCTTGCTGACGCTGGCGATCTGGTCCTTGGTGAAGCCCATGTCGATGTAGAACACGTTGGCCATTACGCCCATCACCGTATCCGACATGCGATACGTGGCGATCAGCCCAAGCAGCAGCAAGGCCTGCCAGCGGTAGCGGGTGATGAAGTCGTTGACCGGCGTGAGTACCGGCGCCAGGCCGCGACGGCCCATCGACGACAGGCACAGCCAGGTCAGCAGCGCATAGAGGATCAGGCGCAGGAAGGCGCGGTCTTCGAGCAGCAGGTCGAGCATGGACGAATCGCCGAACACCACGCTGGCCCAGTCGGTGTTGTACATCTGGGTGAAACTGGCGGGCACCGATACCAGCAGGATGATCAGCACGAACACCGACACCAGCTGGTGCATCAGCCCGTAGCGCGCGGCCGACAGCTGGGTACGCAGGGGCACCGGCGGCTCACGCATCACCAGGGTGGTGAACAGCGCGGGCAGCATCAGCACGCCGAACAGCACGTAGGTGCCGGTCCAGGCCTGGTGCAGGTAGCTGAAACCCGTGGAGCCGAACCATTCGGCGAAGAACAGCGCACCGGCGGTGGCCAGCAGCGCGGCAACCCGGTAGCCCGCCATGTAGCTGGCGGCGAGGGCCGCCTGGCGCTGGTCGTCGGCGATCTCCAGGCGATAGGCGTCGACGGCGATGTCCTGGGTGGCCGAGGCGAAGGCCACCAGCACGGCGAGGGCGATCAGCCATGACAGGTGCTTTTGCGGGTCGCAGAAGCCCATGCCGATCAAGCCCACCACCACCAGCCCCTGCGACAGCAGCAGCCAGGAGCGACGACGGCCCATGCCGCCGAGCAGCGGCAGGCGCCACTGGTCGAGCAGGGGCGACCATACCCACTTGAACGCGTAGGCCAGGCCGATCAGGCTGGCGTAGCCGATGGTCTCGCGGGCCACGCCCGCCTCGCGCAACCACACTGACAGGGTCGAGAACACCAGCATGTAGGGCAGGCCGGCGGCGAATCCGAGCAGCAAAAGCACCAAGGTTGACGGGCTGGCATAGGCAGCGAGCGCAGCGCGCCAGGTTTTACGGGGCATGGGCCAACATCTGCCTCAAGTTAGCGAAAACAAAGCGCGCACTCTAACCGCTGTGCTCCATCGGGCGCCAGCCATGGCGCGCCATATCCACACGATTATTGGTCAGGTTGACGCCTTCTGCGCGCAATCGGGCGCGTTGTTCGTCGCCCGATGGCGTGCCCAGGGCCAGGCTCAACCGCCCGCCAGCGCCGAGCACTCGATGCCAGGGCAGGCGAGTGTCGGCGGGTAGCTGCCCGAGGGTGCGGCCCACCCAGCGCGCCGCGCGGCCAAGCCCCGCCAATTCGGCGAGTTGGCCATAGCTGACCACCTTGCCCGGTGGGACTTGCCCCAGCACCGAATACAGGGCCGTTCGTCGGGCCTCGGCATTGTCGTGGCTGAGGGGTGTGTCGCTGGACATCAGACGACTCCTGAGCTGTGGATGAAAACGGATGAACGGCGGTGGGTAATGAGAATTGAACTCGTCGGCATGGCCTCGGTCTGTCCTTGCTCAAGTCGTGTCGATCCGGATAATGCCCGGCTTTTTCGCCAAATCGAACCTGTAGTCCGCTTATGTATTCTAGAACCCTGCTGTGCCTCATCGTCGCCTCCCTCAGCGCCCCGACGCTCGCCGACACCGTATGGATGAAGAACGGAGACCGGCTCAGCGGCAAGATCAAGGTCTTCGACGGCGGCAAGCTGTTGCTGGAAACCCCCTATGGCGGCTCGATCGCCCTGGACTGGAAACAGGTCAAGACGCTGGAAAGCGATCAGGAACTGTTGGTCAAGCAGGACGCCTACAGCGGCGAGAAAGCCAAGTCGCTCAAGGCCGCGGAGCCTGGCAAGGTGACCCTGGCCAACGGTGAGGCGCCCAAGACCGTCGAGCTGGCCAGTATCGAGCAGATCATGAAGCCCCGGCCGCTGGTCGAGGACTTCTTGTGGAAAGGCAATGTCGACGTGGCGATGGACTACAAGCGCGCCGAAACCAACAGCGACGACTACGACGTCAGCTTCAAGACCACCGCCCGCCATGGCCGCTGGCGGCACAATGCCGAGGGCGAGTACAACCGCGAGACCAAGGACGAGGTCACCACGACCAACAACTGGAGCGCCGAGTACGCCCTGGACCGCTTCATCACCGACAAGTGGTTCTGGCAGGGCCGCCTGGAGTACAAGCGTGACCAGATCGAGGACCTGGCCCGCCAGCGCACCGTCGGTACCGGCCCGGGCTACCAGTTCTGGGACGATGAACTGGGGGCGTTCTCCCTGGGTTCGCTGATCAACCGTACCGATTTCGAATACCGCGACGGTGGCAAGGACAACTTCTATTCCGCCGCCGTGAAGTGGGATTACAACCGCTACCTGATCGGCAAGCGGGTGGAGTTCTTCACCAATGGCGAGTTCGGCAAGCCGCTGGGTACCGTTGCCGACTACTCGCTGGATGCCGAGATGGGCCTGCGCTACAAGGTCACCGAATGGGCCTCGCTCAACCTCAAGGCGGAGAAGGACCTGATCAAGGGCACGCGGGACAGTGATCTGGACAAGACGCGCTATACCGCAGGATTCGGCGTAACCTGGTAGTCCTCTTCCATTGATCTGGCACGACGCCTGTAGGAGCGGCTTTAGCCGCGATCACCCGCAAAGCGGGTGCCAGGCACCGCGTTGCCCGCATCGCGGCTGAAGCCGCTCCTACATAAAGCCCCAGTGGCAGGGGAGGGTGATAATGCTTATCTTGTCACCCATCGAATCGCTGCCAGGAGCCCACGCCAGTGAGTACCAACGCCCTCCGCCCCGCCCGGGAACTGCTGCTCAAGGAATACCGCGGCGTGCTCTCGACCCATTCCAAGTCCATGCCCGGCTACCCTTTCGGTTCGGTGGTCCCGTACTGCCTGGACGCCGAGGGCCATCCGCTGATCCTCATCAGCCGTATCGCCCAGCACACCCACAACCTGCAGAAAGACCCCAAGTGCTCGCTGCTGGTGGGTGAGCGTGACGCCGAGGATGTCCAGGCTGTCGGCCGTCTGACCGTAATGGCCGAGGCGCACAAGCTGACGGACGAAGCGGCCATCGAAGCAGCGGCGGCGCGCTACTACCGGTACTTCCCGGAGTCGGCGAACTATCACAAGGCCCACGATTTCGATTTCTGGGTGCTGCAACCCGTGCGTCACCGCTACATCGGCGGTTTCGGTGCGATCCACTGGCTCGACCAGGTCACCCTGGCCAACCCCTTCGCCGGCAAGTCCGAAGCGAGCATGATCGAACACATGAACAGCGATCACGCCAATGCCATTGCCCACTACGTCGAGCTGACCGACCTGCCTCGCACGGCGTCGGCGCAGATGGTCGGCATCGACAGCGAAGGCATGCACTTGCGCATTGGCCAGGGGGTTTACTGGCTGGCCTTCCCAAGCACCTGCAACAATCCGACACAAGTGCGCGAAGCCTTGGTTCTGCTGGCCCGCGCCGACCAATGGCCGGTTGCGGTGGCAGTTGAGGGTTGAAAACGTCAGCGCACGCATCCATCTGAAGCTCTTACAGGAAGATTCTCTTCCGTAGAGGAATGCTTGATGCGTGCTTTTCTATTGCTGTTTCTGATTTTTCCGGTGCTGGAGCTGTTCGTCTTCGTCAAGGTCAGCGCCGCCATCGGTTTCTTCCCGGCGCTGCTGCTGATCATCGCCGGTTCCGCCCTGGGTGTGCTGGTGATGCGCGTGGCCGGCCTGGCCACCGCCCTGCGTGCCCGTGAAAGCCTGCAGCGCGGTGAACTGCCCGCCGAGGACATGTTCCAGGGCCTGATGCTGGCCGTCGGTGGTGGCCTGCTGCTGCTGCCGGGCTTCATCAGCGACGTGCTGGGTGTGCTGTGCCTGTTGCCGTTCACCCGCCGCCTGGTGGCCGGCAAGCTGCGCCGCCGTGCCGAAGAGCAGACCCTGCGCCAGCGCGCGTTCCAGGATGACCCGTTCCAGGCCCAGCCACGCGATGGTGGCCATCGCCCGAATGTCATCGAGGGCGAGTACGAGCGTCGCGACAAGTAACCCGTGACCGCACCTGCAAAAATTTTTCCATTCAAAGCCTTGTAATTGATTTCACTGGCCTCATGTAGTGGTCACCGCAAGGTTTCCGGTGAGTTCACCGGGCATGACACACGGGGTTCGCTGAAGGCGGGCCCTGACCGGCAACGCCGGACCGAATCAACCCGCCGGTGCTGACACCGGCCGATGAAAACCACAATTTGGGAGAGATCGACAATGAAGCTTCGTCCTCTGCATGACCGCGTCGTCATCCGTCGCAGCGAAGAAGAATCGAAAACCGCTGGCGGTATCGTCCTGCCGGGTTCGGCCGCTGAAAAACCAAACCGCGGCGAAGTCGTCGCCGTTGGCACCGGTCGCATCCTGGACAACGGCGAAGTACGCGCGCTGGCCGTGAAAGTGGGTGACAAAGTGGTTTTCGGCCCTTACTCGGGCAGCAACACCGTGAAAGTCGATGGCGAAGACCTGCTGGTCATGGCCGAGAACGAAATCCTGGCCGTCATCGAAGGCTGATTTCCCCCCGACTTCCCGTTATTCCAAAGAATTCCAAGGATTAAACGATCATGGCTGCTAAAGACGTAAAATTCGGCGATTCCGCCCGTAAGAAAATGCTGGTTGGTGTCAACGTTCTGGCTGACGCGGTAAAAGCGACCCTGGGCCCGAAAGGCCGCAACGTGGTCCTGGCCAAGAGCTTCGGCGCGCCGACCATCACCAAGGACGGCGTTTCCGTCGCCAAAGAGATCGAGCTCAAAGACGCCTTCGAGAACATGGGCGCCCAGCTGGTCAAGGAAGTTGCCTCCAAGGCCAACGACGCTGCCGGTGACGGCACCACCACCGCCACCGTACTGGCCCAGGCCATCGTCAACGAAGGCCTGAAAGCCGTCGCTGCCGGCATGAACCCGATGGACCTGAAGCGCGGCATCGACAAGGCTACCGCCGCCATCGTCGCCGAGCTGAAGAACCTGTCCAAGCCATGCGCCGACTCCAAGGCCATCGCCCAGGTAGGCACCATCTCCGCCAACTCCGACAACTCCATCGGTGAAATCATCGCCGAAGCCATGGAAAAAGTCGGTAAAGAAGGCGTGATCACCGTTGAAGAAGGCTCGGGCCTGGAAAACGAACTGTCCGTCGTAGAAGGCATGCAGTTCGACCGCGGCTACCTGTCGCCGTACTTCGTCAACAAGCCGGACACCATGGTTGCCGAGCTGGAAGGCCCGCTGCTGCTGTTGGTCGACAAGAAGATCTCCAACATCCGCGAACTGCTGCCAGTGCTGGAAGCCGTTGCCAAGGCCGGCCGTCCGCTGCTGATCGTTGCCGAAGACGTCGAGGGCGAAGCCCTGGCGACCCTGGTCGTCAACAACATGCGCGGCATCGTCAAGGTTGCAGCGGTCAAGGCTCCTGGCTTCGGCGACCGCCGCAAGGCCATGCTGCAGGACATCGCCACCCTGACCGGCGGCCAGGTCATCTCCGAGGAAATCGGCCTGTCCCTGGAAACCGCCACCCTGGAGCACCTGGGTAACGCCAAGCGCGTCATCCTGTCCAAGGAAAACACCACCATCATCGACGGCGCTGGCGCCGACGGCGACATCGAAGCACGCGTCAAGCAGATCCGTGCCCAGATCGAAGAAACCTCTTCGGACTACGACCGTGAGAAGCTGCAAGAGCGTCTGGCCAAACTGGCTGGCGGTGTTGCCGTGATCAAGGTCGGTGCTGGCACCGAAGTCGAGATGAAAGAGAAGAAAGCCCGCGTTGAAGACGCCCTGCACGCCACCCGCGCAGCCGTCGAAGAAGGCGTGGTGCCTGGCGGTGGTGTTGCCCTGGTTCGCGCCCTGGCTGCCATTGCCGACCTCAAAGGCGACAATGAAGAGCAGAACGTCGGTATCGCCCTGCTGCGTCGCGCCGTCGAAGCGCCGCTGCGCCAGATCACTGCCAACGCAGGCGACGAGCCAAGCGTTGTCGCTGACAAGGTCAAGCAAGGTTCGGGTAACTTCGGTTACAACGCCGCTACCGGCGAGTACGGCGACATGATCGAGATGGGCATCCTGGACCCAGCCAAGGTCACCCGTTCGGCCCTGCAAGCCGCAGCTTCGATCGGTGGTCTGATGATCACCACCGAAGCCATGGTTGCCGACCTGCCGGAAGACAAGCCAGCTGCTGGCATGCCTGACATGGGCGGCATGGGTGGCATGGGCGGCATGATGTAAGCCAGCCTTACCCCCTGCTACAAAAAAAGCCCCGCCTAGTGCGGGGCTTTTTGTTGGCGTCCAACCCATCGCGGATGAATCCGCCCCTGTAGGAGCGGATTCATCCGCGATCAGGCAACGCTGTTCTGAGGTGCTGCCGCAACCGTCACTCCCCGGCGATACAACACCAGGTAATACGACCCCAACCCGATCAACCAGCAGAACACCGCCGTCCACAGGTTGTGCGACAAAAAGTGCGCCCCCTGCATCATCCGCCCGACCGACAACACCGAGCCGGCCACGAATGCCAGCGTCAGGGCCGCCCGCGCCAGGCGCGGACGCCGGTCGCGCAGCATGAAGAACAGGCCAAACAGGCAGAAACCGGTTGCCGCATGGCCACCCGGCCAGCACAGCCCGGGTTTGTCGGTGGGCGGGCGCGGCTCCAGCAGCTTGCTGTAGGTTTCCTTGCCTCCGTACTGGGTCAGGCTCCAGGGGCACTGCACCTGGGTCACCTTCTTCAAGGGCGTGACAAAGGCCGTCGACAGCCCCAGCGCCAGCACCAGGCAGCCCAGTTCGCGGCGCCAGCCGCACAGCCGTTTCCAGAAGAAACTCGCGGCGAACCCGGCCACGGCGATCAGCCCGAAGGCGATCACCCCTTGCTTGACGCGGTCGTGCAGCACGGTTTCCAGCAGATAGCTGTGACGGCCGATGAACTCACCGGCGGCCTGGTCGAAGAACAGGTCGGCCACGTCCAGGTCCAGCGAGGTCCACTCGAGCAGGATCAGGGTCACGGCCGTGATGAAAGGGATACCCAGGTACAGCCACGGGTTGATCGGGCGAGGGCGGAGGGTTTCCGGCATGACAGCTCCAGAGGACTGAAAAAGACCGGGCATTGTCGGGCGCCCGCTATCCTGTGTCCGTGAAGGATCAGTGAAAAATCTGTCAAGTTCGGCGATTTCTGCTCGGGGCTGGTACGACGCTGGCGATGGCCTTAAGCTGCGCCTGCCGCGCCGCGAGCAAAGCGCCGCACAGGAGAACCCGATGCGCATTCTGTTGGTTGAAGACAACCGCGATATCCTGGCCAACCTGGCCGACTACCTCGGTATGAAGGGCTATACCGTCGACTGCGCCCAGGACGGTCTTTCCGGCCTGCACCTGGCCGCCACCGAGCACTACGACCTGATCGTGCTCGACATCATGCTCCCGGGCATCGATGGCTACACCCTGTGCAAGCGCCTGCGCGAGGATGCGCGCCGCGATACACCGGTGATCATGCTCACTGCCCGCGATCAACTGGACGACCGTCTGCAAGGGTTCCGCTCCGGCGCCGACGATTACCTGCTCAAGCCGTTCGCCCTGTCCGAACTGGCCGCGCGCATCGAAGCGGTGCTGCGCCGTGCCCAGGGAGGCGGTCGTCGCACGCTGCAGGTCGCCGACCTGAGCTACGACCTCGACACGCTGGAAGTCACCCGCCAGGGCCGCCTGCTCAAGCTCAACCCTGTTGGCCTGAAGCTGTTGGCCGTGTTGATGCAAAAGAGCCCCCACGTGTTGCGCCGCGAAGTGCTGGAGGAAGCCCTGTGGGGCGATGACTGCCCGGACAGTGACAGCCTGCGCAGCCATGTCCACCAGCTGCGCCAGGTGATCGACAAACCGTTCGACAAAGCCCTGCTGCATACCGTCCATGGCGTCGGCTATCGCCTCGCCGAGGGCCGCGATGGAGTTTAAGCAGAGCCTTGCCCAGCGCATCATCATCGCCTTTGCCTTGATGAGCGCGCTGGTGGCCGGGGCGTTCGCTTTCGGCATCGTCGCCACCGTCCATCTGGTCGAGGAGCGTTTGATCTCGTCGGTGCTCGGCGGTGACCTGCAGCGCCTGCTGCGCATGGACAGCGTCAGCGATTGGAGCCATCGCCCGCGCCCGGACCAGTTGTTCTACTTCAGCGGTGGGCGCGATGACTTCGAGCTGCCCAAGGACCTGCGTCACCTCGATGCGGGCTTCCATGAAGTGTTCCGCGACCAGCTGTCGTATCACGCCATGGTCGAAATCGTCGATGGACGGCGTTATGTATTGCTGCAGGACCAGAGCGATTTCGAGGAGCGCGAGCGGGTACTGTTCGCGGTGGTGGTGGTGGGTTTCGTGCTCAGCCTGGCACTGGCGGTGATCCTCGGTTGGCTGCTGGCCCGCAGGGTGATGGCGCCGGTGATCCGGCTGGCCCGTCAGGTCCGTCATCGTGACCAACTGCTTGGGTTGGCGCCGCCCTTGGCGCCGGATTATGCCGCGGACGAGGTCGGCCAACTGGCGGTGGCGTTTGACGACACCCTGGGACGTCTGCGCGATGCGCTGACCCGCGAGCGGCTGTTCACCAGTGATGTCAGCCATGAACTGCGTACACCGCTGATGGTGCTGGCCACCTCCTGTGAACTGTTGATGGAGAACCCAAACCTGGACAGCCGTTCGCGCAGCCAGGTCGAGCGTATCGCCCGGGCTACGGAGGAGATGCGCGAGTTGGTCAAGACCTTCCTCATGCTTGCCCGTGCCCAGCGTGATGAAGGTGCGGTGGCGTCCCGTGCGACCCTGCGCGAAGTCGGCGATGACCTGACCGGCGTATGGCGCGACACTATCGAGCAGAAAGGCCTGGCACTGCACTACGATGGCCGCGCCGCTGCCAGCCAGGTGTTGTACAACGCCACGTTCCTGCAATCGGTGATGGGCAACCTGTTGCGCAACGCCGCCCACTACACCGACAGTGGCTACATTCGCTTGAGCCTCGAGCCCGCAGGTTTCAGTGTCGAGGACAGCGGCGTGGGGATCCCCGAGGAAGAGCGCGAAGCGATGTTCCGGCCGTTCGTGCGGGGCGACGAGCGTCGTGGAGAAGGGCTGGGGTTGGGCCTGTCGCTGGTTCAACGCATCTGCGATGACCAGGGTTGGCGGGTCACCCTGACCACGACGCTGCCCCATGGCTGCCGTTTCCAGGTGGACCTGAGCCAAGGGAAAACGGCGAATCTGGATACGGATGGCGGCGAACAGGCATCGATCACTGATTAACTTCTTGTAACATCTGTGTTTTACGCTGACAGATTTTTCACATCCGCATGACCTGACGCCAACGCTTGCCTACCTAAGGTGGGCGCATTGGAGTCAGGAGATGCCCGATGCGAAGCCCTATCAAACTCGAATTTTCCGACAAGTACGACCGGGATCATGCCCAGGAGTATTTTCGCAAGCACCAGGATGGCCTTGCCCGTCGTCTGTCCCACCAGCGCGATGAACAACTGGCACGTCGTGCGCTGACATTGGCGGGTGAGCCTGGCCTGGTCCTGGACCTGCCTTGTGGTGCTGGGCGCTTCTGGCCGTTGCTGGCGGAAAAACCCAATCGCGTGATCATTGGTGCCGACAATTCCGCGGCGATGATCGAGACAGCGTGTGCGGCGCAACCGCCAGAGGTGGTGGCACGGGTACGGCCTTTGCAGACATCGGCATTTGCTATTGATCTGCCGGACAATTCGGTGGACAGCATCTTCTGCATGCGCTTGTTCCACCATATCGGCGATCCTCTTCATCGACAGACTATTCTTTCGGAATTTCAACGAGTTAGCCGCGATAGCGTTATCTTGTCACTGTGGGTGGATGGGAACTTCAAGGCATGGCGGCGCAGAAAGCTGGAAGCACGGCGTAGCCAGCGGGCGGAGCAGGACAGCTACCAGAACCGTTTTGTGTTACCAGCGGCTACAGTAGAAGAAGAATTTGTTGCAGCCGGATTCAGAATTCAGGAACGACTCGACTTCCTGCCGTTCTATGCCATGTGGCGAGTGTACGTATTGCGCAAAGGGTAGGTATTGATGGCAGTGGCCCAGAGAGAGACCAGGCAGTTCGATTATTACTGGCAGCAGCAAGGGGAGTGGGTCGAGGAGCCCAATCAGCGGCGTGGTGGCGAGAGCGGTGTGCAACGGTTGTCCACGGACACTGGGCAGACCCTCTATGCCAAGCGTCAGGTCGGCCATATCTACCGCAGCCTGCTGCACCCGTTTGGTCGGCCCACGGTCTTGCGCGAGCTTGATGCGCTGAACAGCTTCGAGCAACTGGGTGTGCGCGTGCCTCGAATTGTCTACGCCGGTGCCGAGCGTGATGCCGATCATCAGTGGCGGGCCTTGCTGGTCAGCGAGGCGCTGGACGGTTTCGTCGAGCTCGACGCCTGGCATGCCGACGGTGCCCGCGAGCGGTATCCGCAAGCGGTGCATGAGCGCATGCTCAAGGACCTGGCCGACAATCTGGCGCGCATGCACCTGGGGCACTGGCAGCATGGCTGCCTGTACGGCAAGCATGTATTCGTGAAGGTGATCGGCGAGGGTGAACAGGCCCGTGTCGAGGTTGCGCTGCTCGACCTGGAGAAGTGCCGGCGGCGTATCCGTTGCCAGCGTGCGGCGTACAACGACTTGCGTCAGCTTCGTCGCCATTCGTCGTTGAACGAGGCGGAGTGGCGCAGCCTGCTCTATTTTTACCAGATGGCGTTTGGCAGCGCTGTCAAAGGGTTAGAGCAATGAAACTCGAAATCGCTCGAGCTTTGTTTTTCGTCGGGGCGCTGGGGGTCACCACGGTGGCTGCGGCTGCCTGGGAGCAACCCAGGCCGATGGTGTTCAGCAAGGCCGAGGTGGGTGAGGCTTGCCCGTTGCCGCGGGTGGTGGTCAAACCCGGGCAGGCGCGGGTCGAGCCGGACCATGATTTGTTGTTGTTTCTGTTTGGGATGAGGCAGGGGTTGCGGCCTTTTGGCTGAGGTCCTGTTGGATGCAGGCGTCAGGGTTTTCAGGTTGTTCGACGTAAACGTTGCAGCGCCTGTGAGATCGAGCGCCGCCCGTGCGGCGCATCGCCGATGAATCCGCTCCTACCCTGTTGCAACGTGCTCCTGTTTGTCCAACGTGGCGCCACCCGCCTGTAGGAGCGGATTCATCCGCGATGCGCCGCGCGGCGGCGCTCGACCTCCCACCTCAGAACCTCCACCCCTTGTCCCACCCCCCAAAAAAACGCTATCGTCCAACGTCGCGACAAATTCATCCGATGATTGGACGTAATGCATGTCCCCCCTGATCAAACGCTCCCTGGTCGAGCAAGCCGTCGACCAGCTCCGCGAGCGCATCGCCAAGGGCACCTGGTCGATAGGCCAGCGCCTGCCCACCGAGCCCGAGCTGGCCAGTGACCTGGGCATCAGCCGCAACACCGTCCGAGAAGCCATGCGTGTGCTGGCCTTCAGCGGCCTGGTGGAGATCCGCCAGGGCGACGGCAGCTACTTGCGCACGGCTCAGGACCCACTGCAGGCCGTCCAGGCGATGTCCCGCTGCACCCTGGAGCATGCTCGCGAAACCCGCCACATCCTCGAAGCCGAAGCCATCGCCCTGGCCGCCCTGCGCCGCAACGAAGAAGACCTGCGCGACCTGCGCCAGGCCCTGCAGCACAGCGCGGGCCATTTTCACGGCGACCTGGATACCTACGTCGCCTGCGACCTGGTGTTCCATCAACGCCTGGTCGACGCCGCCCACAACCCGGCGCTCAGCGAGCTGTACCGCTACTTCTCCGGTGTGGTGGCCGCCACCCTGCAGCACAACATGGGTGGCGTTCCACGCAGCCAGGCCGTGCTCGACCTGCACTGGGACATCCTCGACGCCATCGAACAACGCGATCCGCAGCGGGCCAAGCGCCTGAGCCGGACCCTTATCGAATCCTGACAGGGACAAGGTCATGCAACAGACCCGCAATACTCACCCCCGCGAAGCGGAACTCGACGAACTGCTGATCGACGCCGAAGCTGATGACGAGCAGGTCCAGCAGCAGACGCCAGCGGTACACCGCCCTTGGTTACTGTTGCTCGGGCTGGTGCTGGTGGCGCTGAACCTGCGCCCGGCGCTGTCGAGCATGGCGCCGGTGCTTGGCCAGGTCGCCGAAGGGCTGGGGCTCAATGCTTCGCAGGCCGGCCTGCTGACCACGCTGCCGGTGTTGTGCCTGGGGCTGTTCGCGCCGCTGGCGCCCATCCTTGCACGGCGCTTCGGTAGCGAACGGGTGATCCTCGGCATCCTTCTCACCCTGGCACTGGGCATCCTCGTACGCAGTACGCTGGGGGTGGCCGGCGTTTTCCTCGGCAGCCTGATGGCGGGGGCGAGTATCGGCATCATCGGCGTCTTGTTGCCGGGCATCGTCAAACGCGATTTCCCCCGGCATGCTGGCGCCCTGACGGGGGTCTACACCATGGCCTTGTGCCTGGGGGCGGCCATGGCTGCGGGGGCGACCGTGCCGCTGGCGCAGCATTTTGACGGTAGTTGGGCGGTGGGCCTGGGCGTCTGGATGTTGCCTGCGTTGCTGGCGATGCTGATGTGGCTGCCCCAGGCCCGACAGGGCCATGGCCTGCACAAGGTGGCCTATCGCGTGCGCGGCCTGTGGCGCGATCCGCTGGCCTGGCAGGTGACCCTGTACATGGGGCTGCAATCGTCGCTGGCCTATATCGTGTTCGGCTGGTTGCCGTCGATCCTGATCGGGCGTGGCTTGAGCCCTACCGAAGCCGGGTTGGTGCTGTCCGGTTCGGTGATCGTGCAACTGGCAAGCTCATTGAGCGCGCCCTGGCTGGCGACCCGTGGCAAGGATCAGCGCTTGGCCATCGTGGTGGTGATGCTGGTAACCCTCGCAGGGTTGTTCGGTTGCCTGTACGCGCCCGTCGAAGGGCTATGGGGCTGGGCGGTGGTACTCGGGCTGGGGCAGGGCGGTACCTTCGCCCTGGCGTTGACCCTGATCGTGCTGCGTTCGAAGGACGCCCACGTGGCTGCCAACCTGTCGAGCATGGCCCAAGGGGTGGGGTATACGTTGGCGTCGATGGGGCCGTTCGCCGTGGGGCTGGTGCATGACCTCACGGGAGGCTGGAGCGCAGTCGGGTGGATCTTCGCGGTGCTGGGCGCCGGCGCGATCCTGTTCGGGCTTGGCGCCGGGCGGGCGCTGCATGTCGGGGTCGTCAGCGAGAAACTCTGAAGCGGGCCTGCCCACCATTCATGGCGCAAATGGAGATGGCGCCATGGCTGGGCTGGGATTATCGTGCGGTTTTCGACCCGAGCACGGACCAGCCCATGAGCGACGCCAACAGCGCCCTGATCACCCGTTTCTACCAGGCCTTCCAGCGCCTGGATGCCGAGGCCATGGTGGCCTGCTACAGCGACGATATCGTCTTCAGCGACCCGGTTTTCGGCACCTTGCGTGGCCAGGACGCCGGTGACATGTGGCGCATGCTCACCTCCCGCGCCAAGGACTTTACCCTCACCTTCGACAATGTCCGCAGCGACGGTGCGCATTGGGTCGCGACCTATCTGTTCAGCCAGACCGGCCGTGTGGTGGTCAACGACATCCAGGCGCGCTTCGTGATCCACGACGGGCTGATCTGCCAGCATGACGACAGTTTCGACCTGTGGCGCTGGGCGCGCCAGGCGTTGGGCATGCCCGGTGTGCTGTTGGGCTGGACGCCGATGCTGCAGAACAAGGTGCGTCAGCAAGCGTTCAAAGGCTTGCGTGCATTCCAGCAGGCCCGTTGAGCGGGTAAGCTGGCGGCCATCCTCAGCTGTATTGAATCGAGCCGTGAGCGAGACACCTATCACCCCCGAGTGCAAGCCCTGGTACGTGTACCTGGTGCGGGCCGCCAATGGCTCGCTGTACTGCGGTATCAGTGACGATCCGCAGCGGCGCTTCATCAAGCACCAGAAGGGCCAGGGGGCGAGGTACTTCAAGACCAGCCCGGCGCAGGCGCTGGTGTACGTGGAGCAGTGGCCGGACAAGGGCGAGGCGCTGCGCCAGGAGCGCTTGGTCAAGAAGCTGCGCAAGTCGGCGAAGGAGGCGTTGGTCGCCTCGTTCGCCGGTGCGCAGAAGACCGTGTAGGAGCCAGCCTTGCTGGCGAACGAGGCCCGCGCCGTGGCAAGGCTGCGCCTTGCATTCGTTGTAGGAGTGGCTTCAGCCACGATGCAGGCGACGCGGTGGATGGCACCGGCGTTGCCGGTGTTCGCGGCTGAAGCCGCTCCTACGGGTGTAATCAGTCCTTGCGCCGTTTCAACTGGTCGATCAGTTGAGTCGGCAGGCCCTTGATCACCAGCGTGCCGGCCTCCTCGTCATACTCCACCTTCGAGCCCAGCAAATGCGCCTCGAAGCTGATCGACAGGCCTTCGGCGCGCCCGGTGAAACGACGGAACTGGTTGAGGGTGCGTTTGTCCGCCGGGATCTCCGGTGACAGCCCGTAGTCGCTGTTGCGGATGTGGTCGTAGAACGCCTCGGGGCGGTCCTCGTCGATCAGGCTGGACAGCTCCTCGAGCGTCACCGGCTCGCCCAGCTTGGTCTGGGTGGTGGCGTAGTCGACCAGGGTCTGGGTCTTTTCTCGGGCAGACTCTTCCGGAAGGTCCTCTTTTTCGACGAAGTCGCTGAACGCCTTGAGCAAGGTGCGGGTCTCGCCCGGGCCATCGACCCCTTCCTGGCAGCCGATGAAGTCGCGGAAGTAATCCGAGACCTTCTTGCCATTCTTGCCCTTGATGAACGAGATGTACTGCTTCGAGTTCTGGTTGTTCTTCCACTCGGACAGGTTGACCCGCGCTGCCAGATGCAACTGGCCGAGGTCGAGGTGGCGCGACGGGGTGACGTCGAGCTCGGCGTTCACCGCCACGCCTTCGCTGTGGTGCAGCAGGGCGATGGCCAGGTACTCGGTCATGCCTTGCTGGTAGTGGGCGAACAGCACGTGGCCGCCGGTGGAGAGGTTGGATTCCTCCATCAGCTTCTGCAGGTGCTCGATGGCGACGCGGCTGAAGGTGGCGAAGTCCTTTTCCTCGTCCAGGTACTGCTTGAGCCAGCCACTGAACGGGTAGGCGCCGGATTCGCCGTGGAACAAGCCCCAGGCTTTGCCTTGTTTGGCGTTGTAGCTGTCGTTGAGGTCGGCCAGGAGGTTTTCGATGGCGTCGGACGCTGCCAGTTCGCTGTCGCGGGCATGGAGCACGGCGGGGCTGCCATCGGGCTTCTTGTCGATCAGGTGAACGATGCAATGACGGATTGGCATGGAAATCTCGGTGGTGTGGGCGGGGGAAAGCCGCGCTGCAAAAGTCGCTCAGTTTACCTCAGGGCAGGGGTGATGCAGTGGCCAGATGTTGGCGGAAATGCCAGTTGTTCGTTTTTTGTTCATTTTTTTGCGATTTTTCCGAAAACCCCCGAAAAACCTGCACAAAATCAATGTCGACAGCGGATATTTATCGATTCCTGTGGTAGCTTTGCGCGGTCTTGCGCCCCTTGTGTGGCGCATTGCTGGCAGCACGTTTGCGGGGTGTCGAACCAAACGCCGATTTGCGCATCTACATACGCGATCGACGCGGCCTCTGGATTGTCCCGGGCTGGCCCGACCACCGACCAAGCACGCTGCACAACCACTGAATTTGATAGGGAAGGAACATCACCATGGCACTGACCAAAGACCAACTGATTGCCGATATCGCCGAATCCATCGACGCGCCGAAAACCACCGCGCGCGCTGCCCTGGAGCAACTGGGCCAGATCGTCGCCGACCAACTGGAAAACGGCGCTGAAATCACCCTGCCAGGCATCGGCAAGCTGAAAGTCTCCGAGCGTCCTGCCCGTACCGGCCGCAACCCTTCGACTGGCGCCGCCATCGAAATCGCTGCCAAGAAAGTCGTCAAGTTCGTTCCAGCCAAAGTGCTGACCGACTCGATCAACAAGTAATTGTTGATGCGTTGACGAAACCGCGCCCGGCTTGCCCGGGCGCGGTTTTTTCATGCCTGTGATTTACGCCGGGCATGCCATGCCTGGCGGGCCGCGTCGTCGTGGAAGCTCCAGGCGACCATCCGGCTCTGCTTCTGGCCCTGGCCCATCTCGACGATGCGCAGGGCTTTCACGCCGGCCTTCTTCAAGGCTGCCTCGATGCCCGGCAGGTTGCTGGCCTTCGATACCAGGCTGGTGAACCACAGCACCTGTTCGGCGTACTGCACGCTTTCGCCGACCAGTTGGCTGACGAAGCGGATCTCGCCGCCTTCGCACCACAGCTCGTTGTTCTGCCCGCCAAAATTCAGCACCGGCAACTTGCGCTTGGGGTCCTGCTTGCCGAGGTTCTTCCACTTGCGTTGGCTGCCGCGGGTGGCTTCCTCGCGTGAGGCGTGGAAGGGCGGGTTGCACAAGGTCACGTCGAAGCGCTCGTCCGCCTGCAGGAGCCCGGCGAGGATGTGCTTGGGCTGGGTTTGCTGACGCAAGCCGATGGCCTTGTCGAGCTTGTTGGCCTGGACGATGGCCTTGGCCGAGGCCAGGGCGGTGGTGTCGATGTCCGAGCCGAGGAAGCGCCAGCGGTAGTCGCTGTGGCCCAGCAGGGGGTAGATGCAGTTGGCGCCGACACCGATGTCCAGGGCCCGCACCTGGGCGCCGCGGGGTACATCGCCGGCGTTGTCCTCGGCCAGCAGGTCGGCCAGCACGTGGATGTAGTCGGCGCGGCCGGGGATCGGCGGGCACAGGTAGTCGGCGGGGATGTCCCAGTGCTGGACACCGTACTGGGCCTTGAGCAGGGCACGGTTGAACACGCGCACGGCTTCGGGGTTGGCGAAGTCGATGCTGGGTTTGCCGTAGGGGTTGGTGATGGTGAAGCGGGCGAGATCCGGGTGCGCCTTGATCAGGGCGGGGAAATCGTAGCGGCCCTGGTGGCGGTTGCGGGGGTGCAGGGTGGGTTTGTCGGTCATGGTCGGATCCGGTGTTGCCGGCAGTGGGGCTGCTTTGCAGCCCTTTCGCGACACAAGGCCGCTCCCACAGGATAGTGGCGCCTTTCAAGTCGGCGCCGTCCTGTGGGAGCGGCCTTGTGTCGCGAAAGGGCCGCAACGCGGCCCCAGCGGTCTATCAGGTTGTTACAGCGCAGCGATCCGCGCATGCTGCTCGGTGAAGTTGGCCAGGGCCTGTTCCGACTCGGCCAGCTTGGCGCGCTCTTTCTCGATCACCGCAGGCGGGGCCTTGTCGACGAAGGCGGCGTTGGACAGCTTGCCGCCGACGCGCTGGACCTCGCCCTGCAGGCGCTGGATCTCCTTGCTCAGACGCGCCAGTTCGGCGTCCTTGTCGATCAGGCCGGCCATCGGTACCAGCACCTGCAGGTCACCCACCAGCGCGGTGGCCGACAGCGGCGCCTCGTCCTGCTCGCCGAGCACGGTGAAGGACTCGACCTTGGCCAGTTTCTTCAGCAGGGCTTCGTTTACCTGCAGGCGGCGCTGGTCGTCGGCGTTGGCATTCTTCAGGAACAGCGGCAGCGGCTTGCCCGGGCCGATGTTCATCTCGGCGCGGATGTTGCGCAGGCCGACCATCAGTTCTTTCAGCCACTCGATGTCGCCTTCGGCAGCGGCGTCGATGCGGCTTTCGTTCGCTTCAGGCCAAGGCTGCAGCATGATGGTCTTGCCTTCGATGCCGGCCAGCGGCGCGATGCGCTGCCAGATCTCTTCTGTGATGAACGGCATGAACGGGTGGGCCAGGCGCAGGGCGACTTCCAGTACGCGCACCAGGGTGCGACGGGTGCCGCGGGCGCGCTCGACCGGGGCGTTCTCGTCCCACAGCACGGGCTTGGAGAGCTCCAGGTACCAGTCGCAGTACTGGTTCCAGATGAACTCGTACAGCGCCTGGCTGGCCAGGTCGAAGCGGAACTGCTCGAGCTGGCGGGTCACCTCGGCTTCGGTGCGCTGCAACTGCGAGATGATCCAGCGGTCGGCCAGCGACAGCTCGTAGGCCTCGCCGTTCTGGCCGCAGTCCTCGCCCTTGTCCAGTACGTAGCGGGCGGCGTTCCAGATCTTGTTGCAGAAGTTGCGGTAACCTTCGACGCGGCCCATGTCGAACTTGATGTCGCGGCCGGTGGAAGCCAGCGAGCAGAAGGTGAAGCGCAGGGCGTCGGTGCCGTAGCTGGCGATGCCTTCCGGGAATTCGGCCTTGGTCTGCTTGGCGATCTTCTCGGCCAGCTTCGGTTGCATCATGCCGCTGGTGCGTTTTTCCAGCAGGGCGTCGAGGGTGATGCCGTCGACGATGTCCAGCGGGTCGAGGACGTTGCCCTTGGACTTGGACATCTTCTGGCCCTGGCCGTCGCGGACCAGGCCGTGCACGTACACGGTCTTGAACGGTACCTGCGGGGTGCCGTCCTCGTTCTTGATCAGGTGCATCGTCAGCATGATCATCCGGGCGACCCAGAAGAAGATGATGTCGAAGCCGGTGACCAGCACGTCGGTGGAGTGGAATTTCTTCAGGAACTCGGTCTGCTCCGGCCAGCCCAGGGTGGAGAAGGTCCACAGGCCCGAGCTGAACCAGGTGTCGAGCACGTCGTCATCCTGGCGCAGGACCACTTCGTTGCCCAGCTTGTGCTTGGCGCGCACTTCGGCCTCGTCGCGGCCAACATAGACCTGGCCGGCCTCGTCGTACCAGGCCGGGATACGGTGGCCCCACCACAGTTGGCGGCTGATGCACCAGTCCTGGATGTCACGCATCCAGGAGAAGTACATGTTCTCGTACTGTTTCGGGACGAACTGGATGCGGCCGTCTTCCACGGCAGCGATGGCAGGTTCGGCCAGTGGCTTGGTGGAGACGTACCACTGGTCGGTCAGCCACGGCTCGATGACGGTGCCGGAACGGTCACCTTTCGGGACTTTCAGGGCGTGGTCGTCGATGCTGACCAGCAGGCCTTGCGCGTCCAGGTCGGCGACCATCTGCTTGCGCGCGACGAAGCGGTCGAGGCCGGCGTACTGGGCCGGCAGCGAAGTGTCGATACCTTCGTTGACACTGCCGTCGAGGTTGAACGCCTGCACGGCAGCCAGCACGGTGGCGTTCTTGTCGAAGATATTGAGCAGCGGCAGGTTGTGGCGCTTGCCGACTTCATAGTCGTTGAAGTCGTGGGCCGGGGTGATCTTCACGCAGCCGGTGCCGAACTCGGGGTCGCAGTAGTCGTCGGCGACGATCGGGATGCGACGGCCGACCAGCGGCAGTTCGACGAACTTGCCGATCAGTGCCTGGTAGCGCTCGTCGGTCGGGTTGACGGCAACGGCGACGTCACCCAGCAGGGTTTCCGGACGGGTGGTGGCGACCACCAGGTGGTCCTTGCCTTCGGCGGTCTTGGCGCCGTCGGCCAGCGGGTAGCGCAGGTTCCACAGGTGGCCCTTCTCGTCGTGGTTCTCCACTTCGAGGTCGGAAATCGCCGTGTGCAGCTTGGTGTCCCAGTTGACCAGGCGCTTGCCGCGGTAGATCAGGCCGTCTTCGTGCAGGCGCACGAAGGCTTCCTTGACTGCTTCGGACAGGCCGTCGTCCATGGTGAAGCGCTCGCGGCTCCAGTCCACCGACGAGCCCAGGCGGCGGATCTGGCGGCTGATGTTGCCACCGGACTGATCCTTCCACTCCCAGACTTTTTCCAGGAACTTGTCGCGGCCCAGGTCATGGCGGTTCTGGCCTTTCGCCTCGAGCTGGCGCTCCACCAGCATCTGGGTGGCGATGCCGGCGTGGTCGGTGCCTGGTTGCCACAGGGTGTCGCGACCCTGCATGCGGCGGAAGCGGATCAGCGCGTCCATGATCGCGTTGTTGAACCCGTGGCCCATGTGCAGGCTGCCGGTCACGTTCGGCGGCGGGATCATGATGGTGTAGGACTCGCCTGCACCTTGTGGAGCGAAATAGTTCTCGGACTCCCAGGTGTTGTACCAGGAAGTTTCGATGGCGTGCGGCTGGTAGGTCTTATCCATGCGCGGCGGGACCCTTAGGCATTAATTCGGGAAAGCCGGGAAGTATAACCAACGTGGAGGCCGCAGGCGACAGGGGAGGGATGAGTGAGTTCGCCAGCAAGCTGGCTCCTACGGGGGATCCTGCGTAGGAGCCAGCTTGCTGGCGAACGGGATCACTCGGAACGCTTGAGCAAGCGCTCCAGGCGCGCATCGAGGCGGCGCTTGATCTCGGTCTCGATGTGCGGGGTGAAGTCGTTGATCACGTCCTGCATGATCAGTTGCGCGGCGGCGCGCAGTTCGGTGTCCAGGTGCAGCAGGGTGTCCTGGCGGCGAGCCTGGGCATCCTCTTCAGGCGCTTTCGCAGGCGCGGTCTCGACGACCGACGGTGCGGCGCTGGCGGGCTCGTCGAGCAACAGGGGAATCTGCTCCACCGTCTCGGTCAAAAGCGGTGGTTGCAGGTTGGCGTCTCCCAGCAGCTCGCGGATCGATTCGAGATCGTCGAGCAGGTGGGCGGAATGGGTGAGGGAAGTCAGCTGCTTGTCCATCGTCGTCAAAGTCGCTGTAAGCGGTGGTCTTGCAGAGCATAGCCCTGTTCGCGGTAGAAACGGAATCGCTCGCGTGCGGCCAGGCGGATGGTCGGCTCCTCCACGACGATCTCGGCGACCCGTTCGAACTGGCCGACGAACCCAGGGACGTCGCCGCCCAGGTTGATCAGCAGGTCGCGGTGCTCACCGGCGTCGTTGCCGAGCCCAAGGGCGACGCTGGCATCCTGGTGCGTTTCGGCGTGGTTGTGGGGGATGAAGGCTTCACCCTTGAACCGCCACAGGCGCTCGTCCAGGTCGAGGCGCTGGGCCTCGTCCTGACAGTGCAGGTAGACCCGGTGCCCCAGGCGCCAGGCTTTCTCGCAGAGTTTGCAGGCGAAATCCAGCCGCGCCGACAGCGAGTCGGTGGGCAGGATGTAGAAATCGACTTGGCTCATGGTTTGGTCTGCCGGCCGGTGGCACCAGGGCGCCACCGGCGTGGGGCATCAAGCGCCAGCGCGGTCCAGCAGGTATTGAGTCAGCAGCGGGACCGGGCGGCCCGAGGCGCCCTTGTCCTTGCCGCCGCTGATCCATGCGGTGCCGGCGATGTCCAGGTGGGCCCAGTTGTAAGCCTTGGCGAAGCGCGACAGGAAGCAGCCAGCGGTAATGGTGCCGGCCTTCGGGCCACCGATGTTGGCGATGTCGGCGAACGGGCTGTCCAGTTGCTCCTGGTACTCGTCGAACAGCGGCAGTTGCCAGGCGCGGTCGTCGGCGCGCTTGCCGGCGTCCAGCAGTTGGCCGACCAGCTCGTCGTTGTTGCCCATCAGGCCTGAGGTGTGGCTGCCCAGGGCGACGATGCAGGCGCCGGTCAGGGTGGCGATGTCGATCACCGCCTGTGGCTTGAAGCGCTCGGCGTAGGTGAGGGTGTCGCACAGCACCAGGCGGCCTTCGGCGTCGGTGTTGAGGATCTCGACGGTCTGCCCACTCATGGTGGTGACGATATCGCCTGGGCGGGTGGCGCCGCCGCTCGGCATGTTCTCGGCGCAGGCCAGCAGGCACACCAGGTTGATCGGCAGTTGCAGCTCGAGCACGGCGCGCAGGGTGCCGAACACGCTGGCGGCGCCGCACATGTCGTACTTCATCTCGTCCATGCCGGCACCGGGCTTGAGGCTGATGCCGCCAGTGTCGAAGGTGATGCCCTTGCCCACCAGCACGAACGGCTTCTCGCTTTTCTTGCCGCCCTGGTAGTTGAGCACGATCAGGCGTGGCGGCTGGTCGCTGCCCTGGCCCACGGCATAGAACGCGCCCATGCCCAGTTCCTTGATCTTCTTCTCGTCCAGCACCTCGACCTTGAGGCCTTTGTGCGCCTTGCCCAGGCCCTTGGCCTGTTCGGCCAGGAAGCTCGGGTGGCAGACGTTCGGCGGCAGGTTGCCCAGATCGCGGGTGAAGGCCATGCCGGTGGCGATGGCGCTGGCGTGCTTCACGGCGCGTTCGGCTTCGGCCAGGCCGGCCTTGTCAGCCAGCAGGGTGATCTTCTTCAGGGCGCGCGGTTCGGCTTTCTGGCTCTTGTAGCGGTCGAACACGTAGTCGCTGTCGAGCAGGGTCTCGGCCAGCAGGCGGTATTTGCCGTAGTGGCCGTCACGGCCGGTCACGGCGATATCGTCCAGGGCCAGCACCGCGTCGCTGCCGCCCAGGCCCTTGAGCACGCCGGCGACGCTGGCGGCCAGCTTGCGCCAGGCGCGGTCACCGAGCGCCTCGTCCTTGCCGCTGCCCACCAGCAGCACGCGCTCGGCCTTCAGGCCCGGAACGCTGTGCAGCAGCAGGGTCTGGCCCGGCTTGCCGGCCAGGTCGCCGCGCTTGAGCACGGCGCTGATGGCGCCTTCGCTGGCCAGGTCGACGGCCTTGGCGGTGGCACCGAGCTTGCGCCCTTCACCGACCGGTACGACCAAAGTGGCGGTCTTGACGGATACAGCGGCTACGCTTTTTACAACCAATTCCATGTCTGGGGTCCCCGAATGATCTGTCAGTGGGCGCTGTCTTTCGCAGGCGCTCGGATAACGCGGCTGGCGGCCGATGCCGGCCAGCGGAAAAGCTGCCAGTTTGAGCCTGCCGCGACCTCGATGACAACCCCGTCATGCGCCGTCATGCGCGGCCAAGTGACAGGCGCCGTCAATCACAGGATAATGCGCGCACTTTACATGGAGGTTCGCCCCGGCGAACCGGCATGGGTCTTGGCTGTCCGAATCGTTCGTTTGGCTTTCCGCCCCTGACAACCCAGGAGTGTCTGGTTTGATCGTCTTTCGTTATCTGTCCCGCGAGGTCCTGGTGACCTTGAGCGCCGTCAGCGCCGTGCTGTTGGTGATCATCATGAGCGGGCGCTTCATCAAATACCTGGCCCAGGCGGCCCAGGGCGTGCTCGATCCGGGCGTGCTGTTCATGATCATGGGCTTCCGCCTGCCGGGTTTCCTGCAGTTGATCCTGCCCCTGGGTCTGTTCCTCGGCATCCTGCTCGCCTATGGCCGGCTGTATCTCGAAAGCGAGATGACCGTGCTGTCGGCCACCGGCATGAGCCAGCAGCGCCTGCTGGCGATGACCCTGGCGCCGGCGGCGCTGGTCGCCCTGCTGGTGGCCTGGCTGAGCCTGAGCCTGGCGCCCCTGGGTGTTGCCCAGGTGCAGAAGATCATTGCCCAGCAGGATGCGCTCACCGAGTTCGACACCTTGGTGCCGGGCCGCTTCCAGACCCTGCGTGATGGCTCGCGGGTTACTTACACTGAGCAGCTGTCCGACGATCGCATCAACCTGGCGGGGGTGTTCATCTCCGAAAAACGCTTCAACCAGGACAAGACCAAGGACCGCGCACCGTCGGTGCTGGTCGCCGAGAAGGGCCACCAGGAAGTGCAGGCTGACGGCAACCGCTACCTGGTGCTGCAGAACGGCTACCGCTATGACGGCAACCCGGGCCAGGCCGACTACCGGGCGATCAAGTACGACACCTACGGCGTGCTGCTGCCCAAACCGGAGGTCGCCGAAGAGGTGACCGAGCGCGAGGCGATCCCGACCTCCGACCTGTTCGGCAACCCGGGCGTGCGCGAACGCGCCGAGCTGCAGTGGCGCCTGTCGCTGCCGCTGCTGGTGTTCGTCGTGACGCTGCTGGCGGTGCCGCTGTCCCGCGTCAACCCGCGCCAGGGCCGCTTCCTCAAACTGCTGCCGGCGATTCTTCTGTACATGGCCTATCTGACGATGTTGATTTCCGTGCGTGGCGCCCTGGAGAAAGGCAAGCTGCCGATCTCGCTGGGTATCTGGTGGGTCCATGGCCTGTTCCTGCTCATCGGCCTGGCGCTGATGTACTGGGAGCCGCTGCGTCTCAAGCGCGCCGCTCGCCGTGCGGAGGTGGCCCGTGGTTAAACTGGACCGCTACATCGGCCAGAGCGTGCTGCTGGCCATTCTCGCCGTGCTGGGCATCATTCTCGGCCTGGCTTCGTTGTTCGCCTTCATCGACGAGATGAGCGACCTGAGCGACACCTACACGGTGATGGACGCCGGCAGTTTCGTGCTGCTGACCGCACCACGCCGGCTCTACGACATGCTGCCGATGGCCGCGCTGATCGGCTGCCTGATCGGCCTGGGCAGCCTGGCCAGCAGCAGCGAGTTGACCATCATGCGCGCCGCCGGCGTGTCCATCGGCCGCATTGTCTGGGCGGTGATGAAACCCATGCTGGTGCTGATGCTGGTTGGTTTGCTGATCGGTGAGTACGTCGCCCCGGTGACCGAGAACAAGGCCCAGGCCGATCGTTCGCTGGCCCAGGGTGGTGGCGAGGCGCAGAGCTCCAAGCGCGGCATGTGGCATCGCCAGGGCGAAGAGTTCGTACACATCAACTCGGTGCAGCCCAACGGCCTGCTGCTGGGTGTGACCCGCTATCGCTTCGACGAGCAGCGCAAGATCCAGACTTCGAGCTTCGCCCGCAAGGCGCAGTACCATGAAGGCAAGTGGGTGTTGAATGATGTGGCCACCACCTACTTCCGTGGCGACCACACCGAAGTGGTCAAGGCGCCTGAAGAGGTGTGGGACGTTTCGGTGACCCCGGAACTGCTCAACACCGTGGTGCTGGCACCGGAGTCGCTGTCCATCACCGGGTTGTGGGACTACATCCACTACCTGTCCGACCAGGGCCTGAACAATTCCCGCTACTGGCTGGCGTTCTGGACCAAGGTCCTGCAGCCTGCGGTGACCGCGGCGCTGGTGCTGATGGCGATTTCCTTCATCTTCGGGCCGCTGCGTTCGGTAACCCTGGGCCAGCGAGTGTTCACCGGCGTGCTGGTGGGCTTCGTGTTCCGCATCGCGGGTGATCTGCTGGGGCCTTCGAGCCAGGTGTTCGGCTTCCCGCCGTTGCTGGCTGTGGTGATACCGGCAGGTATCTGTGCGTTGGCCGGTTTGTGGTTGATGCGCCGGGCGGGGTGATCCCGCCAAACGAAGAAGCCGACCTCAGGGTCGGCTTTTTTGTGCGCGATGGTTGCTTTTTGTAGGAGCCAGCTTGCTGGCTAACCGGGCCAGCAGGGGTTCGCCAGCAAGCTGGCTCCTACAGGGGGGCTGTGGCCACTATTTCTTGCGCTTGGGCAGGCGTACCAACTGTGTCTCGGAATAGATGTCATGCCAGCTGCGCTGGCGCTTGTCGATCATCGACCAGAAGAACCCCAGCCCCAGGCACAGCCACGAGGCGATCGACACCACGAAGCGCAGCAGCGCCTGCCACAGGCTGATGGCGCTGCCGTCGGCATTTTGCACGCGCACGCCCCACACCTGCATGCCCAGGGTCTGGCCGCCGTGGGTCCAGAACTTGGCGAAGAAGCCGAACAGGGCGAACAGCAGGATCGTCGACAGCAATGGGTCGCCATCCAGCGCGCCCGCTTCGGTGAGCTCGCGCATGCGCGCTTCGCCGATGATCGCCATCTGGATCATCTTGTAAGCCCCGGCGGTGACGATCAGCAGGGCGGTGCACAGCAGGAAGTCATAGAACATGGCGGCCAGGCGCCGGCCCAGGCCGACCGGTGGGAAGTCACCCTGAGGGTTGAGCAGAGGCTTGGACATGCAGGACGGCTCCAGATGGCAAAGGCCCATTCTAGGGAATTGCGCGCACAAAAAAGCCCCTGTGGGTCAACACAGGGGCTTTTTTGTGGAAGTCAGATCACTGAGGAATGACTTCGTCGGCTTGCATGCCCTTTTGGCCTTGCACAGCAACGAAGGTCACTTTCTGGCCTTCTTTCAGGCTCTTGAAGCCGTTGCCTTGGATAGCGCGGAAGTGGACGAACAGATCCGGACCGCTCTCTGGGGTGATGAAGCCGTAACCTTTCTCGTCATTGAACCACTTGACGGTACCGTTCTGACGCTCAGCCATTGTCTTATTTCCTATGAAACTTGAATTTTGATGACAGTTTCTTTCACGCTTTTGTAAGTGAAAGATTACTGGGCTGGGTTGCAGGAAAGTAAGAGACGTCGAACGGGTTGTAGCGGATTGCGGCTACTGGCCCAGGTCACGAACTGTTGCGACCCATGCAAACACAGTGCAGTGACTCTACGCCAACTCCTGAGCGAAAAACAAGCCCTTCCGGCGGGTGAAAATCAGGCTTTTCCCGATAACCGAACGATTTGTCGGAAACGGCGTGGCGCCTGGCCTGGCGCTATGTTCAGAAGTTATTGGACAGGTTCGAAAACGAATATGTCGGACCTGTCCAAAACACTCATTCAGCCACGGTAGTAACGCTGTGCCACGAAAGGCATTTTGCTGACTTTCAGGGCTACTTGCTTGCCACGGACCAAGGCAAACAGCTCGGTATCCAGTGCGGCATGTTCGCTATCGACATAAGCCATGGCCACCGGGGCGCCGAGCGTCGGGCCGAAGCCGCCGCTGCACACTTCGCCGACCACCTTGCCCGCTTGGTCGACGATCTGCGCGCCCTCACGCACAGGCGTGCGTTCCTGGGGCAGCAGGCCGACCCGCTTGCGTGCCACGCCAGCCTGTTGCTGGGCGAACACGGTGTCGGCGCCAGGGAAGCCGCCAGCGCGCGTGCCATCGGCGCGGCGAACCTTGGAGATGGCCCACAACAGGCTGGCTTCGATCGGGGTGGTGGTGGTGTCCATGTCGTGGCCGTACAGGCACAAGCCGGCCTCCAGGCGCAGCGAGTCGCGGGCGCCCAGGCCGATCGGCTGGACTTCAGGCTCGGCCAGCAGGCGGCGGGCCAGGGCTTCGGCGGCGGCGGCCGGCACCGAGATCTCGTAGCCGTCCTCGCCGGTGTAGCCTGAGCGGCTGACGAAGCAGTCGTTGCCCAGCAGGGTGATCGGGCGGAACTGCATGAAGGTCATGCCGGCCACTTCCGGGGCCAGGCGTTCCAGCACCTTGACTGCCGCCGGGCCTTGCAGGGCGAGCAGGGCGCGCGCTTCGAACAGCGGCTGGATCTCGCAGCGATCACCGATATGCTTGCGCAGGTGCGCCAGGTCCTGCTCTTTGCAGGCGGCGTTGACCACCAGGAACAGGGTGTCGTCACCCAGGTTGGCGACCATCAGGTCGTCGAGGATGCCGCCCTGCGGGTTGGTGAACATGGCATAGCGCTGCATGCCCACCGGCAGGTCGACGATATCGACCGGTACCAGCGTCTCCAGGGCGCGGGCGGCATCGTTGCCGCGCAGGATGATCTGGCCCATGTGCGAGACATCGAACAGGCCGGCCTGCTCGCGGGTGTGCAAGTGCTCCTTGAGCACGCCCAGCGGGTACTGCACGGGCATGTCGTAGCCGGCGAACGGCACCATGCGCGCGCCCAGTTCCAGGTGCAGGGCGTGCAGCGGGGTCTTGTGCAGTGTTTCGGACATCGGTGACTCCTCGTTTTTTATTCGGGTCAACATTCGATGATGTTGACGGCCAGACCGCCGCGGGCGGTCTCCTTGTATTTGCTTTTCATGTCGGCGCCGGTCTGGCGCATGGTGCGGATGACCTTGTCGAGGGAGACGTAGTGCTGCCCGTCGCCGCGCAGGGCCATGCGCACCGCGTTGATCGCTTTCACCGAGCCCATGGCGTTGCGCTCGATGCAAGGCACCTGGACCAGCCCGCCGATGGGGTCGCAGGTCAGGCCCAGGTTGTGTTCCATGCCGATCTCGGCGGCGTTCTCCACCTGCTGCGGGGTACCGCCCATCACTTCGCACAGGGCACCGGCGGCCATCGAACAGGCCACGCCCACCTCACCCTGGCAGCCGACCTCGGCGCCGGAGATCGAGGCGTTTTCCTTGTAGAGGATGCCGATGGCCGCCGCCGTGAGCAGGAAGCGCACCACGCCGTCTTCGCTGGCGCCGGGGACGAAGCGCATGTAGTAGTGCAGCACCGCCGGGACGATGCCGGCCGCGCCGTTGGTCGGCGCGGTGACCACGCGGCCGCCGTAGGCGTTTTCCTCGTTCACCGCCAGGGCATAGAGGTTGACCCAGTCGAGCACCGACAGCGCATCGCGCAGGCTCGCCTCCGGATGGCGGCTGAGCTGGCGATAGAGCGCCGGCGCCCGGCGCTTGACCTTGAGCCCGCCGGGCAGGATGCCCTCGTGGCGGCAGCCGGCCTCGACGCAGTCCTGCATCACCTGCCAGATGCGCAGCAGGCCGGCACGGGTCTCGGCTTCCGGGCGCCAGGCGGCTTCGTTGGCCAGCATCACCTGGCTGAACGACAGGTGCTGCGCGGTGCAATGGCCGAGCAGTTCCTTGCCGGTCTTGAACGGGTAGGGCAGCACGGTGCTGTCCTCGACGATGCGGTCATGGCCCGCCGCGTCCTCGTCGACCACGAAGCCGCCGCCCACCGAGTAGTACTCGCGGCTGCGGATCTGCAGCCCGGCCTGGTCGAAGGCGCGGAAGATCATGCCGTTGGGGTGGTAGTCCAGCGGCTTGCGGATCATCGCCAGGTGCTGCTTCTCGACGAAGACGATGTCGTGCTCGCCGAGCAGGCGCAGGTGGCCGCTGTCGCGGATCGCCTGCAGGCGGGCGGGGATGGACTCGGTGTCGACGGTATCGGGGTGTTCGCCTTCGAGGCCCAGCAGCACGGCCTTGTCGCTGCCGTGGCCCTTGCCGGTGGCGCCCAGCGAGCCGTACAGCTCGGCCTTGACGCTGACCGTGCTGGCCAGCAGGCCGTCACGGCGCAGCCCTTCGGCGAAGCGCGCGGCGGCGCGCATCGGGCCGACCGTGTGCGAGCTGGAGGGGCCGATGCCGATCTTGAACAGGTCGAAGACGCTCAGGGACATGTGGTACTCCTGACGATTTTGGGGCTGCTGCGCAGCCCATCGCGACGCAAGGCCGCTCCCACAAGAGCGGCGTCGTCCCTGTGGGAGCGGCCTTGCCGAGGCGTCGGACCGGTCGGAAAGGGCCGCACAGCGGCCCCAGCTTTCCCAAGACCGCCTCAGACGTCCTGATAGCTCTCGATCGACGGGCAGGCGCACACCAGGTTGCGGTCGCCGTACACGTTGTCGACCCGGCCCACCGGTGGCCAGTACTTGCCTTCCACCAGGCTTGGCAGCGGGTAGACCGCCTGCTCGCGGCTGTAGCCATGGGCCCACTCGCCGGCCAGCTCCGCCGCGGTGTGCGGGGCGTTCTTCAGCGGGTTGTCGTCCTTGTCCAGGCTGCCATTCTCGACGGCGCGAATCTCTTCGCGGATCTGGATCATCGCGTCGCAGAAGCGGTCCAGTTCTTCTTTGGACTCGCTTTCGGTCGGTTCGATCATCAGCGTGCCGGCCACCGGGAAGGACATGGTCGGGGCGTGGAAGCCGAAGTCGATCAGGCGCTTGGCCACGTCGTCGACGCTGATGCCGCTGGTGTCCTTGAGCGGGCGCAGGTCGAGGATGCACTCATGCGCCACCAGGCCGTTGCCACCGGTGTACAGCACAGGATAGTGCTCTTCCAGGCGGCGGGCGATGTAGTTGGCGTTGAGGATCGCCATCTGCGAGGCGCGTTTCAAACCCGCGCCACCCATCATGCGAATGTACATCCAGGTGATCGGCAGGATGCTGGCGCTGCCGAACGGTGCGGCACAGACCGCGCCCTGGGTGTTTTCCAGCGCGGCGTGGCCAGGCAGGAACGGCGCCAGGTGCGACTTGACGCCGATCGGGCCGACGCCCGGGCCGCCACCGCCGTGGGGGATGCAGAAGGTCTTGTGCAGGTTCAGGTGCGAGACGTCGCCGCCGAACTTGCCCGGGGCGCACAGGCCGACCATGGCGTTCATGTTGGCGCCATCGATGTACACCTGGCCGCCGTTGTCGTGGATGATCGCGCAGATCTCGCCGATGGCTTCCTCGAACACGCCGTGGGTCGACGGGTAGGTGATCATGATCGCCGCCAGGCGCTCACGGTGTTCGATGGCCTTGGCGCGCAGGTCGTCGATGTCGACGTTGCCGCGGGCGTCGCAGGCGGTGACCACCACGCGCATGCCGGCCATGTGCGCGGTGGCGGGGTTGGTGCCGTGGGCCGAGGACGGGATCAGGCAGATGTCGCGGTGGCTGTCGCCGCGGCTGCGGTGGTAGGCACGGATCGCCAAGAGGCCTGCGTACTCGCCCTGGGAGCCGGCGTTGGGCTGCAGCGACACGGCGTCATAGCCGGTGGCGGCGCAGAGCATGGCTTCCAGCTCGGTGGTCATCTGCAGGTAGCCCTGGCTCTGCTCGGCCGGGGCGAATGGGTGCAGGTTACCGAACTCGGCCCAGGTCACCGGGATCATCTCGCTGGCGGCGTTGAGCTTCATGGTGCACGAACCCAGCGGGATCATGGTGCGGTCCAGCGCCAGGTCCTTGTCGGCCAGGCGGCGCAGGTAGCGCATCAGCTCGGTTTCGCTGTGGTAGCGGTTGAATACCGGATGTTCGAGGATGGCCGACTGGCGCAGCAGGGCGGCCGGCAGGCGCACGGCGACGCTCGCGGCCAGGGCGGTGAAGTCCGGGGTGGCCTGGCCGTCGGCGAACAGCTGCCACAGGGCCTCGACATCGGCCTGGCTGCTGGTCTCGTCCAGCGACAGGCCCAGGTGGGCGGCGTCGACCTGGCGCAGGTTGATGCCCTGGGCGCGGGCCTTGTCGTGCAGGGCGCCAGTGGCGTCGCCGGTGGCCAGGGTCAGGGTATCGAAGAACTCACCGGTGACCACTTTCATGCCCAGCTTGGTCAGGCCGGTGGCCAGGATGGCAGTCAGCGCGTGGGTGCGCTCGGCGATGCGCTTGAGGCCGGCCGGGCCGTGGTACACGGCGTACATGCTGGCGATGTTGGCCAGCAGCACCTGGGCGGTGCAGATGTTGCTGGTGGCCTTCTCGCGGCGGATGTGCTGCTCGCGGGTCTGCATGGCCAGGCGCAGGGCACTCTTGCCGAAGCGGTCGATCGACACACCGACCAGGCGGCCCGGCATGTCGCGCTTGAACGCGTCGCGGGTGGCGAAGTAGGCCGCGTGCGGGCCACCGAAGCCCAGCGGCACACCGAAGCGCTGGGCGCTGCCGATGGCCACGTCGGCGTCGAATTCGCCTGGCGGAGTGAGCAGGGTCAGGGCCAGCAGGTCGGCGGCCACGGCCACCAGGGCGCCGGCGCCGTGGAAGCGCTGCACCACCTCGCGGTAGTCGAACACGTCGCCGTTGCTGGCCGGGTATTGCAGCAGGGCGCCGAAGTAGGCGCTGACGTCGCCCAGTTCACGCTCGTCGCCCACCACTACCTCGATACCCAGCGGTTCGGCGCGGGTGCGCAGCACGTCGAGAGTCTGCGGGTGGCAGTGCACGGAGGCGAAGAAGGCGTGGCTGGCCTTGTTCTTCGACAGGCGCTTGCAGAAGGTCATGGCTTCGGCGGCGGCGGTGGCTTCGTCAAGCAGCGAGGCGTTGGCGATCGGCAGGCCGGTGAGGTCGCTGATCAGGGTCTGGAAGTTCAGCAGCGCTTCCAGGCGGCCTTGGGAGATCTCGGGCTGGTAGGGGGTGTAGGCGGTGTACCAGGCCGGGTTTTCCAGGAGGTTGCGCAGGATCGGCGCCGGCGTGTGGGTGTTGTAGTAACCCTGGCCGATGTAGCTCTTGAACAGCTGGTTCTTGCCGGCGATGGCTTTCAGCGCGGCGAGGGCGTCGGCCTCGCTCTGGCCGTCTTCGCTGCCGAGCACGCTGGTGCCCTTGATGCTGTCGGGGATGACGGCGGCGGTCATCGCTTCCAGCGAGTCGAAGCCCAGCGCGTTGAGCATGGCTTGCTCGTCAGCGGCTCGCGGGCCGATGTGACGGGCGATGAATTCGTTGGCGGTGCCGAGGTTGATGGTCATGGTGCGGTACCTCAGGCGTCGTCGTTGGCTTTGAGCAGGCGGTCGTAGGCGTCCTGGTCGAGCAGGGCGCTTACTTCGCTCATGTCGGCGGGGATGAAACGGAAGAACCAGCCTTCGCCCAGCGGGTCTTCGTTGACTAGCTCGGGGCTGTCGTTCAGGCCATCGTTGACGGCGACCACTTCACCGGTCAGCGGCATGTACACGCCGCTGGCGGCTTTTACCGATTCCACGGTGGAGGCTTCGGCGCCCTTGTCGTACTGCTGCAGTTCCGGCAGTTGCACATAGACCACGTCGCCGAGGGCGTTCTGGGCGTAGGCGGTGATGCCTACGGTGACGCTGCCGTCAGCTTCGACGCGCAGCCATTCGTGATCTTCGGTGAAACGCAACTCGCTCATGGGAATTCCTCGGGAAGCAGGGGCGTTGGGCGTGGTTGGGCCACGCTCTTAAGGTTGGGATTCCCTTAGCAATAATGCGGCCAGACTATAAATATCCTTATAAATCAAATATTTAATTTGTTTATTGGAAATACGATCCGTCTGCATGGAACGAAATCGATACACATGGCTAGCGATTCGAAAGCGCTGGAGGATCAAACCCTTGCGCAGACGCTTCCGAATTCATGTGGAATGATTTGATTACGGTGGATTGAATTCGATACGGGCTAGGCCACGTCGAACTCGATCCACGTGCGACGCTGGTCGTTTCCCTTGCCGACACTGCCCACCCGAAGTGCCTTGATCGAGCCGGACGGTGCCTGGAAGGAAGCTGTTCCTTTCAACAGTTGCGCATCGTCGGCGCGTACGACGCGTTGGTGGCACTGGGTATCGAGGGCCGCCAGCAGCGAAGGGAATGGCATCCGGCCCCAACGCACTTTCCCGGCATCCTCCGCGTTGGTAGGGATGAAGGCCGTCAAGTCCTCACTGATCATCAACTCGAGCCCCTTGGCCTTGGCCGTCGCGTTCTCGCTGCCATGGTGACCCACCTTGTAGTAGACCGTCCGCTTCAACAGATCTGGGCCGGTCACGGTGGTGCCGTCGGGCATCTTCCAGGTTGCATCCTGCCAGCTCAGCCAGTTGCCGATCTGCGCGTCGGCGGCGAACAGGACGACACGCCCGGTCGCCACTATTTCGAAGGCGAGGACCAGGCTGGTGTTGTTGATCTTGTTGTCGAGTTGCATCGCCAGCGTGCCCGCGCCACCAAGCCAGTCGAAGTCGATCCGACGCCAGGCCTGGTCGGTCGCGCTCGCGTCGACTGTCTTTGCGGATTTGCCCGTGTCCAGCAGGTCGGAGTGGTCGCTTGGGCCGTAGTAGTGCGCGTAGGCGAAACGGCCGATGGGGTCTGCCGCGAACGTCTTGCCTGGGCGCGTCAGTTCGCTCAGCGGGGTGCCCTGGCTGGCGTCGAAGGGTGCTGTCGGGTCAGTGAAGCCGCTGCCCGATGCCGCCGCGCGGAACGCATTCGTGAGCGATTCGGCGGTGCGCAGGCCTTGCAGGCTGTTGGCCATCGGGTAGCGCTCACCGACACGGTCGATGATGTCGAGGTAATCGGCGTTTCGCGAGGGGGCCAGGACATACACCCGGACTGCGGGTACGCCGGGCATGTCGAGGGGGGCGAGCGTGGGCTCGAGGTACCTGACGCCCGCCTTGCCCAGCTTGGCGGCGGCATCGCGCATGGCGCGCACCGTCTCGCCCTGGGCGCCGAAGCTGAAGGCCAGGAGCTGGTCGAGGCCGTCGCGAAACGCTGCGGTGCCTGCCGCGTTCGCGCCATGCAACTGACGGCTGGCGCCGGACAGGGCACTCAGGGCCTGCTGCTTGAACCTGTCCAGCTGCTGGGCCTGGGGATCGCTGGGGGATTCGGTCCAAGCCATCCACACCTCGCCGATGCTGAAGCGCGAAAAACGGTTCGAGGATTCGCGGAAGGCACTGATGTGGTCGGTGTGCTCGTGGGTCAGCACCAACACGTCGATCTTGCCTTTGGTCCGCTGATAGAGGTCTTCGACGATGTCGTCGATGATCTGCGAGCCGCCCTTGATGGCGGTGTGGATCCCGCAGTCGATGAGCATCCAGAAGTCGCCGCCACCCGCTGTGTCGAAGCGCAGCAGGTGGCAGTCGCCAATGCCCTGGCAGTAGTGGCGGATGGTGAAGCCTGGCTGGTCAGTGGGCATGGCCGAACTCCCCGTTGTGGGTGTGCAGAAGCGCGAACGGCTCGCTCGGGGTGTTCGCGAAATAGAGGGACTGCAACGCACCGAAGCCGCCGCCCGAGGCGCTCTGCCGCTGCCGGGCGAGGCGGCTCTCGCTGCCGCAGTTCTTGACGATGGCGTAGTGGATCTCACAGTGGTTCTTGCTTGGGTCGATGATCAGCGTCACGCCACCGCGGAACCACATTTGTGGCCCTTGCGGGTCACTCGGGTCCACCGGCACGCGGCGGCGCTGCATGATTGTCGCCACCACCTCGGTGAAAAAGCTGCCATCCGGGGCGACACGCCGTGCGGGGCGCACGCTGGAGACCGAGAAGTTGGTCCGGCCGGGGCTCGCCGGCTCCGCGATCTCTCCGTCCTCGGTGTACTTCGGCACGTCGGGAAGCAGGCCGAAGGCCGGGTACAGTTCGGGGTGGCGCTTGAGAAGCCGGGAGAGGCGTTCCCACAGTGTCTTGCTGTTGGTTTCGTTAAGCCTGTGGATCGCTTCCCGATCGAGCTTGAGGTCCCAGCCAAAGTCGAGGTCCTTGACCAGCGTTTTCAGCCACTTCGGTCGCGTATCGACCAGTGTTCCCCAGGCCAGTGACTCTTCCGAGACCGTGCGCACGTCCGCTGGCAGCAGGTTGCGCTTGCGGAACGCGTCCATGAAGGCGACGCGGTAGTGGAACCGGTCGACGGCCACCAAATCGATATCGGCGGTGATCAGTGCGCGCAGGTACTCGCCGAAGGTGATGTCGACGGCGGGGCAATAATCCAGCGCGCGGATGCAGATGCGCAGCACATGCCGGGCGGTCTTGCAGGTTTCTTCGGTGAGGCGCTCGACCAGATCGGGGAGCAGGGCGCCCCTGGGCAGTAGCCCGCTGCCGTTGGTGGCGATACGGACAAGGTCCGCCGTGCGGCGGTCGACGATGCTGAGGAACGCTTCATAGACCGCCGAGACGAGGATCGAGCCTCGTGCGTGCACCTCCAGCTCGTCGGGGTAGCTGGGCTTGTCGCCTTTGGCGAGGTAGTCGCGCAGGGGCCCGCCACGGTGGGTTCCTTCGCCGAACTGCTGGGCCAGGGAGCCCAGCAGTTTCGCCGCATCCAGCCGGCCACGGGCCTGGCGCACCTGGAAACGCACCAGCTCGGGGATCGAGAAGTGCTGGAACAGCGCGACGATATCGGCGAAGGCTTCGTGAAACGCCGGCACGTCTGGGTTGGAGGCATCCTGGAAGCTGCGATGCAGACCGTCGAGCAGGGCGTGGGACATCTCATGGGCGATGATGTCGCTGGACAGGCAGGCAAACACCATGCTGCCGCCAGGGGTGGCGGCGGTCGCCGTCGAGGTGGACTGGAAGTAGCCGAACAGCAGCGCCACCTTGTCGGGGCTGTAGTAGGCGTTTTCGGTGCGCAGTGCGTGGGGGTAGATCCGCAGCCTGCGCACGCTGTGGTACTCGTAGTGCGGCTGGCCCTGCCCGCCGGTGCCCGCGACCTTGCGCGAAGCCCAGAGCACACGCCGGCCCAAGGCTTCCTCGAAATTCCTGATGGTCTTCATCGCCACGGCGTAGACCATCTGCTGGTGGAAAGCCGGGTTGCCTTCGGAGGGCGGCCAGCCATCCTGGGCCAGCAGCTTCGGCTCGTTCAGGTCCACCGGGTCGTAGAGGCGGTCGGAGGCGGGGTCGATGTCGACGATCTCGAGGTACTCGCCAACCGGTCCTGGTTCGAGTTTTTCCCAGGGGACGTTGATGACGGTCTCGTTGATCTCGACGGAGTCCAGCTGCTTGGCGATGGACGGGTCAAGCGCATAGACGCGCAGGCGCCGTGGCGGGGTGGGGAGTTGCTTGGTCTTGCGTGCGATGCGTGGGCCCTCGGCTACCGTGACGGGGCCCGTGGCTGGGACGCCTTGGGGCCGGCCAAGGTGCCTTTCAAGGAAGGCTTTCAGAGGCGCTGAAGGACTGCCGGAATCAAGTGCCGCCTCGAGGTAGCGATTGAGCAAGGCCGCTGGCATGTCAGTGCCGATGTCACCGTCGGGTAGCGCCTCGTCCACTGCGCGATGGCGCTGCGCCATTTGCGTCAGTTCGAGCGCCAGCATCTGCTCGACCGCCGATGCCTGGCCCGGGGCAAGCGAGACGCCGCCAGCACCGGTGATCAGGTTGAGCCAGCTCCAGCTGGGCTCTGCCGGTGAGGTCTTCACGAGCACGTCCTTTGCCGGTGGCGCAATGCCAAGGGCCGCGTTTGCCTGCAGCACGCCCCGTCCGATCTTCTCGAGGGTTTCTTCCGCGTCCATGGCGCCGGTGGTGCGCAAGGCCGATCCAAACAGGGCCGCGCGTGTTGCCTCGACGCGCATCCACGGCTCCGGGTACGTGGCCAGTTCCGTTTGATGGCTGGCCATCCATAGCGCGGCGGCGGCTGCCAGCTGTGGCGTGGCCGAGGAGGTGCCCGCGCCGTCCATGCTGACCAGGTTGCCGCAGCCGAACTCGGCCCACGGCACGTTGGGGGTGAAGGCGCCCATTGCCGTCTGCATCTTCGATGCCGGCCCATAGTTGCCTTGCATGGTGCCCGGGCTGAGTCCGGTGTAGGCGCGCCCGTTGGCCATCACCCCGCAGGCCGCAAGTACGCGCTTGAAGCGGGCGGGGAACACGATCGAGCCGGGTGTCGGTGCCCAGGCGTAGTTGTTGCCTGCTGCGGTGACCATGAACACGCCGTGCTCGTAGGCCAGGTTGACCGCATCGGCGAGGGCGCGGGAGGACAGGCCGCCCATGCTCATCGACAGGATGTGCACCTTCTGTTGCACCGCGTACTGGAAGCCCTGGACCATGCTGCTGGTCGAGAAGCGCACGACCCAGTCGGCGATGCGGATGGGGATGACGGTGGCGTGTGGCGCGCCGCCGACGAAGCCGGAAAAGCCCTGCGCGATGGCGGGGTTGTTGATTTCGTTGCCGGCCAGGAGGCTCAGCGTGGCATGGCCATGGCCCTGGTTGCGCACGGCCGTCCAGCCATCCGGTGTGCGATCAGTCGCGTCGTTGGGGTGATCACGGTCGCGAAAGTTGCGTTGGTTCTGTTTGTCGAGGTTCAGGGGCAGGGAAGCGTGGTTCGGGTCGTAGCCGGTGTCCAGGTGCGCGATCCGGATGGCCTGCTGCTGGTCCTTGGCGACCTTGCCCCGCGCAGCGCCCAGCTGCGTGAATCGGTCGTCAAGGTGCCATTGGTTGTCATCCTTTACCACGGCCTTCTGGCCTGACTTGTCCTGGGGATGAAAGGTGCAGGCCGCTGCGGCCAGCGCGGTCGCGGGTGCCGGCGACTCGGTGAGCCAGGCTTGCTCGATGTCCGGTTCGACGAACTCGATTGGCGTGGTCCCGGTGGCGGCAAAACCCGCCCCGTGGGCCAGCATGGCATGGGCGGCGTCCCAGGAGTTGGTCGTGGGCGGCAAGGGGGCACGGTACCAGGTCGAACCCTGCGTGGCCGCCACGCCGGCGATACCAGGTTGGGCGGGGATCGTCAGGATCGCTTCCATGTCCGGCGCGCCGACTGCGGCGGCCAGCCCCTGTCTGTGTCCGTCGCTCAAGCTCCCCCGAATCTTGACCAGCAGCGCCTGTGCCATGGTGTCCCTCCCTGTCCGTGCCGAGTCCCCCTGCGCAGGTTGATGGCAGGGTGCCTTCAGCGTAGCCGGTCCTGGCCGTCGCGCCCTTTGTAGGAGCGGCTTCAGCCGCGATGCAGGCACCACGGTGTGTGGCACCCGCTTCGCGGGTGATCGCGGCTGAAGCCGCTCCTACAGAGGTCGCGCCAAATCGAGTGGTTCCAGGGTCAGGCTTTGCCGGGGATGCCGTACTTGCGCAGGCGCTGGGCAATCGCCGTGTGCGAGGTCTGCAACCGCCCAGCCAGCTGCCGTGTCGAGGGATAGCTGGCATACAAGCGCTGCAGCAACTCCCGCTCGAAATCCCCCACCGCCTGCTCCAGGCTCGCCACTTCGCCATCGTGCCCCCGGGCTACCGAGGTACCGGCAATGTCCAAGTCGCCGATGTCCACCACGTTGCTTTCGCAGATGGCCGCCGCGCGGAAGATCACGTTCTGCAACTGGCGCACGTTGCCCGGCCAGGGGTTGCCCAGCAGCGCCGGATGGGTGGCCGGGGCCAGGCGGCAGGGCGGGCGCTGGATCTGCGTGCAGGCCTGCTGCATGAAATACTGCGCCAGGGACAGGATGTCCTGGCCACGATCGCGCAGCGGCGGGACCTGCAGGTTGAGCACGTTGAGGCGGTAGAACAGGTCTTCGCGGAAGGTGCCTTCGGCAACCATGCGCTCCAGATCGCGGTGGGTGGCGCTGATGATGCGCACGTCCACCTTCACCTCGCGGTCGCCGCCCACGCGGCGGAAGCTGCCATCGCTGAGAAAACGCAGCAGCTTGGCCTGCAGGTACGGTGACATCTCGCCGATCTCGTCGAGAAACACCGTGCCCTGGTTGGCCAGTTCCATAAGCCCCGGTTTGCCACCTCGCTGGGCGCCGGTGAAGGCGCCGGGAGCATAGCCGAACAGCTCGCTCTCGGCCAGGCTCTCGGGCAGCGCCGCGCAGTTGAGCGCCAGGAACGGCGCGTTGTGGCGGCTGCTGATGGCATGGCAGGCGCGGGCTACCAATTCCTTGCCGGTGCCGGTCTCGCCGTGCACCAGCAGCGGCGCGTCGAGGGTGGCCACGCGCAGGGCGCGGGCCTTGAGGGTGCGGATGGCCGGGGAGTCGCCGAGCATGGCGTCGAAACCTTCGGCGTGGTCGTGGTGCAGGGCCGACAGGCGTTCGCCCATGCGGTTGGGCGGGTACAACGTCAGCAGGCCGCCGGCGTGGGTGATCGGCGTGGCGTCGAGCAGCAGGCTCTGGCCGTTGAGCTGCATCTCGCGCATGGGCAGGTGGAAGTTGTTGTCCAGCAACGCTTGCAGCAGATCGGAGTCGCCGAACAGCTCACCCACCGAGCGCCCGGCCGATTCGCGGCCGCACAGGGCGATCAGCGCGGGGTTGGCCAGCAGCACCTTGCCGGCGCTGTCCACGGCCAGCACCGGGTCGCTCATGGCGGCGAGCAGGGCGTCGAGTTGCAGGTGGCGGCGTTGGCCGGGGAGGATGTCGACCACTTCCACCGATTGCACGCCGCGCACCTCGAACAGGGCGTCGTGCAGCTCTTCGAGCACGGCGGGGCTGAGGGTGGGGGCGTCGATGTAGACGTTCGGCGGGACCATCTCCACGGCATCGAGGTTCAGGTTGCGGGCGCCGAGCAGGGCCAGGACTTCCTGGGTGATGCCGACGCGGTCGATGAAGCTGACGTGGATGCGCATGGGGGGCAATTATGGCCGAGGGAGGCCGTAGTATGCCTTGGGAGCCGGGGCTAGCCCAACATTGCCGGGGGCGCGTTGCGCCCCTTTCGCGACGCAAGGCCGCTCCCACAGGTATCTCACCGCTTTTAGATACGGCGTTTTACCTGTGGGAGCGGCCTTGCCGAGGCGTCGGACCGGTCGGAAAGGGCTGCATAGCAGCCCCAGAAGTCACTCGAGGTGTTCAGGTTTGATCGGGTCGCCCGATTTCACATCCAACTTGGTGCGAATGTCTTCGAACATATAGTCATACAGCTTGTGCGGCGAGCCGAGGTTCTCGAACTTCTTCGGTGGTGGCAGGTACGACTGGGCCTTGCGGCTCAACTGCATCAGAAAGCTCGGCAGCACCTGGTCCTTGGCCAGGAAGAATTTTTCATCGACGGTCTTGCCCTCGATGTGGCCGTGCATGCGGAACTGGATACCTCTGCCTTCCTTGGGGTCGGTCGCCGCCTCGTACTCGATATTGAGGTCATAGCTGTGGTCGTTCGTGTTCAGCGCGGTGCGCTCGATATGCACGTGACCGGGTTGATACTGGGCCATGGCGGAATCCTCCGGAAGGTTGAAAACGGCGGGCGCCAGGCACCCGCCAACTGCATTCAACGGTAGCTGATACCGGGCATCTGCGTGGAAACCCGGGTGCCGGCGGTGCCTTTGACGATGTCCTCGATGTTCTCCAGCGAACTGATCACCGCCACCTTGCCGGTATGGCGGGCGAAATCGCAGGCGGCCTGGACCTTCGGCCCCATGGAGCCGGCGGCGAAGCCCAGCTTCTCGAGTTCGTCGGGGTGGGCCTGGGCGATGGCTTTCTGCGTCGGTTTGCCGAAATCGATGTACGCCGCGTCGACATCGGTGGCGATGATCAGCAGGTCGGCGTCCAATTGTTCGGCCAGCAGCGCCGAGCACAGGTCCTTGTCGATCACCGCCTCGATGCCTTTGAGCTTGCGGTTCTCGTCATACAGGGTGGGGATGCCGCCGCCGCCGGCGCAGATCACGATGCTGCTCTTTTCCAGCAGCCACTTGATCGGGCGGATCTCGAAGATGCGCTTGGGTTTAGGGCTGGCCACCACGCGGCGGTACTTGTCGCCGTCGGGCTTGACCACCCAGCCTTTCTCCTTGGCCAGGCGCTCGGCTTCGTCCTTGGCGTAGACCGGGCCGATGAACTTGGTCGGGTCCTTGAACGCCGGGTCGTTGGCGTCCACTTCGACTTGCGTGAGCAGGGTGGCGAAGGGCACCTCGAAGGCCAGCAGGTTACCCAGCTCCTGTTCGATCATGTAGCCGATCATGCCTTCGGTCTCGGCGCCGAGCACGTCCAGCGGATAGGCTTCATCCGGCTTGTACGACAGCCCCTGCAGCGACAGCAGGCCGACCTGCGGGCCGTTGCCGTGGGCGATGACCAGCTCGTTGCCGGGGTGGATCTTGGCGATCTGCTCGGTGGCGGTGCGGATATTGGCGCGCTGGTTGTCGGCGGTCATCGGCTCGCCGCGGCGCAGCAGGGCGTTGCCGCCCAAAGCAACAACGATACGCATGGGGAATGTCCTTTTGATGGGTGGCACGTCCCTTGTAGGAGCCGGCTTGCCGGCGAATGCGGTGGCCCGTTCGCCGGCAAGCCGGCTCCTACGCGAGGGTGCGTTGCGACCGGGTTACAGGTCGGCCAGGGTCGACACTAGGATCGCCTTGATCGTGTGCATGCGGTTTTCCGCCTGCTCGAAGGCGATGCAGGCCGGTGACTCGAACACGTCATCGGTCACTTCGATGCCGTTGGCCAGGTCCGGGTACTGCTCGGCGATCTGCTTGCCGACCTTGGTCTCGGAGTTGTGGAACGCCGGCAGGCAGTGCATGAACTTGGAACGCGGGTTGCCGGTGGCCTTCATCAGCTCCTTGTTCACCTGGTAGGGCTTGAGCAGCTTGATGCGCTCGCCCCAGGCTTCGATCGGCTCGCCCATCGACACCCAGACGTCGGTGTGGACGAAATCCACGCCCTTGACCGCCGCTTTCGGGTCTTCGGTCAGGGTGATGCGCGCGCCGCTTTCCTCGGCGTATTTATGGCAGCGCTCGACCAGGTCGTCATGGGGCCACAGGGCCTTGGGCGCGGCGATGCGCACGTCCATGCCGAGCTTGGCGCCGATCAGCAGCAGCGAGTTGCCCATGTTGTTGCGAGCGTCGCCCAGGTAGGCGTAGCTGATGTCGTGCAGCGGCTTGTCGCTGTGCTCGCGCATGGTCAGCACGTCGGCAATCATCTGGGTCGGGTGGTATTCGTCGGTCAGGCCGTTGAACACCGGTACGCCGGCGAACTTGGCCAGCTCCTCGACGATCTCCTGCTTGAAGCCGCGATACTCGATGGCGTCGTACATGCGCCCGAGCACGCGGGCGGTGTCCTTCATGCTCTCCTTGTGGCCGATCTGCGAGGAGTTGGGGTCGATGTAGGTGACGTTGGCACCCTGGTCATAGGCGGCGACTTCGAAGGCGCAGCGGGTGCGGGTGGAGGTCTTCTCGAAGATCAGGGCAATGTTGTTGCCCTTCAGGTGCTGTTGCTCGGTACCGGTGTACTTGGCGCGCTTGAGGTCGCGGGACAGGTCCAGCAGGTAGCGCAGCTCGCGAGTGCTGTGGTGTTCGAGGCTGAGCAGGTTGCGGTTGTGGATATTGAACGCCATGACGGTTCTCCTTGAGTTCGGTTGGAAGCCCGGCCGCCGCTTCGTGGGCGCGGCCGGGTGCAGTGGGCGTTAGTAATCGATAGGGTCGCGCACGATCGGGCAGGTCATGCAGTGGCCGCCGCCGCGGCCCCGGCCCAGTTCGCCGGCGCTGATGGTGATGACCTCGATCCCGGCCTTGCGCAGCAGGGTATTGGTGTAGGTGTTGCGGTCGTAGCCGATGACCACGCCGGGCTCCACGGCCACCACGTTGTTGCCGTCATCCCATTGTTCGCGCTCGGCGGCGAAGCTGTTGCCACCGGTCTCGACCACGCGCAACTTGACCCCCAGGTGCTCGCCGACCACCTCGATGAACGACTTGTTCTCGCGGCGCACGTCCATGCCGTAGGGCTTGCTTTCGTCGGGGCGGATGATGAACGGCACGATCTCTTTCACCACTTCCGGGAAGACCGTGACCAGATCGCGGTCGCAGAAGCTGAACACGGTGTCCAGGTGCATGGCGGCGCGGGATTTCGGCAGGCCGGCAACGATGACTTTCTCCACCGCGCCCTTGGCGAACAGGTTTTGCGCCAGTTGGCCGATGGCCTGGCGCGAGGTGCGCTCGCCCATGCCGATGAGCACCACGCCCTTGCCAATGGGCATCACGTCGCCGCCCTCGAGGGTGGCGTTGCCGTGGTCCTTGTCCGGGTCGCCGTACCAGACCTGGAATTCGCCTTTTTCGGTGAACTCCTTGTGGAATTTGTAGATGGCGGTGGTCAGCAGGGTTTCCTGGCGTCGCGCCGGCCAGTACATCGGGTTCAGGGTCACGCCGCCGTAGATCCAGCAGGTGGTGTCGCGGGTGAACTGGGTGTTGGGCAGCGGCGGCAGGATGAAACTGGAGTGGCCGAGGTAGTCGTTGTACATCTTGACCACGCTGGCGCCTTCGCTTTCCGGCAGGTCCTGGCCGGCCACGCCGCCGATCAGGAATTCGGCCAGGTGGCGAGGGTCCAGCCCTTCGAGCCAGCTGCGCACTTCGTTGGTGAGGCCGACGCCGACGGTGTCGGAGGTGATCTTGCGGTCGAGAATCCACTTCAGCGCTTCGGGTTGCTGGACGATGTCGGTCAGCAGGTTGTGCATTTCCAGCACGTCGACGCCGCGCTCGCGCATCTTGGTGACGAAGTCGAAGTGGTCGCGCTTGGCCTGGTCGACCCAGATCACGTCGTCGAACAGCAGTTCGTCGCAGTTGCTCGGGGTCAGGCGCTTGTGCGCCAGGCCCGGGCTGCAGACCATCACTTTGCGCAGTTTGCCGGCTTCGGAATGAACGCCGTATTTCTGTTTCTCAGTGGACATGGTGAATCCTCCTGTAAAGCGAAGTCGTGGTTCAGAGCGTCAGGAAGCCGTCGTACAGGCCGTAGGCCGCCACCAGGGCGCCCGCGACCACGGCGGCGAAGATCAGTTTTTCGACGTTGGTGAAGATCGGTTGACCGACCTCGCGCTTGGCCTTGGCGAACAGGATCGCCCCAGGGGCGTAGAGCAGGGCCGAGAGCAGCAGGTATTTCACGCCGCCGGCGTACAGCAGCCAGATCGCATAGAGCAGGGCGATGCCGCCGATGATCAGGTCTTTCTGGCGTTCGGCCAGGGCCTGTTCGTAGGTCTCGCTGCGCACCGCCAGCAGCACCGCGTAGGCCGCCGACCACAGGTAGGGCACCAGGATCATCGAGGTGGCGAGGTAGATCAGCGACAGGTAGGTGCTGTTGGAGAACAGGGTGATGACCAGGAAGATCTGCACCATGGCGTTGGTCAGCCACAGGGCGTTGGCCGGCACATGGTTCTGGTTCTCGCGGCGAAGGAACTCCGGCATGGTGTGGTCTTTCGCGGCGGCGAACATGATCTCGGCGCACAGCAGCACCCAGGACAGCAACGCTCCCAGCAGCGAGATGATCAGGCCCACGCTGATCAGCACCGCGCCCCAGTGGCCGACCACGTGCTCAAGCACGGCCGCCATCGACGGGTTCTGCAGCTTGGCCAGTTCCGGCTGGGTCATCACGCCCAGCGACAGCACGTTGACCAGCACCAGGAACAGCAGCACGGTGACGAAGCCGATGACCGTGGCCTTGCCCACGTCGGAGCGTTTTTCCGCACGGGAGGAGAAGATGCTCGCGCCCTCGATGCCGATGAACACCCACACGGTGACCAGCATCATGTTGCGCACCTGGTTCATCACGCTGCCCAGTTCAGGTGTGCCCAGGGCCCAGATGTCGGCGGTGAACACATCGAGCTTGAAGGCGAACAGGCAGATCAGGGCGAACAACGCCAGCGGCACGACCTTGGCCACGGTGGTGACCAGGTTGATGAACGCCGCTTCCTTGATGCCGCGCAGCACCAGGAAGTGCACCGCCCACAGCAGGATCGACGCGCCGATCACCGCCGCCGGGGTGTTGCCCTCGCCGAACACCGGGAAGAAGTACCCCAGGGTGCTGAACAACAGCACGAAGTAGCCGACGTTGCCCAGCCAGGCGCTGATCCAGTAGCCCCAGGCCGAAGAGAAGCCCATGTAGTCGCCGAAACCGGCCTTGGCGTAGGCGTACACCCCGCCGTCGAGGTCAGGCTTGCGGTTGGCGAGGGTCTGGAAGACGAAGGCGAGGGTGAGCATGCCCACCGCGGTGATGGCCCAGCCGATCAGCACGGCCCCAACGCCAGCGCTGGCGGCCATGTTCTGTGGCAACGAGAAGATCCCGCCGCCAATCATCGAGCCGACGACAAGTGCAACAAGTGCACCTAGTTTTAGTTTTCCGGGAGAATCAGACATTTAACGACTCCGTACCAGGAGAAAGTTGACCTCAGAATAAATCTGACGCCTGGATCATTCGCTGACTTAGATCAGTTCATGCCCGCATGAAGATCAGAAAAATCTCTCATGCGCCTCCTGGAGGATGCCGACAGCTCTGACGCAGGCCTTGTGCGCTGGCACCTCCGTGTCCTTCTAGAGCAAACGCTCCGTTTCGCCTGCGAACTGTGAAGTTAGACCGTTTTAGGGTTTTCGCAAATTTTTCACAGTAAATAGCGACAGGTTTAGACGGCTCGTGAAGTATTCGACAACTGTGATTTTTATGAGGGGGATGCCATAGACATTCCGGTTATGAGTGCTATAGGTTTAATGGCTCGATTTGATAAAAATCCTGTAACAATAATATTGGTAAATACGTTTACGCGCGCCCGCGCACGAGGAACCCCATGAGCGAACCAGGACAGAAACTGCGCCTTGGCGCGCTCATCGCGCTGGTGGTCGGCTCGATGATCGGTGGCGGGATCTTCTCGTTGCCGCAGAACATGGCCGCGCGCGCCGACGTGGGGGCCGTGCTGATCGGCTGGAGCATCACCGCGGTGGGCATGCTGGCCCTGGCGTTCGTGTTCCAGACCCTGGCCAACCGCAAACCGGAGCTGGACTCCGGGGTATACGCCTATGCCAAGGCCGGTTTCGGCGACTACATGGGCTTCTCTTCGGCCTGGGGCTACTGGATCAGCGCCTGGCTGGGCAACGTTGGCTACTTCGTGCTGCTGTTCAGCACCCTGGGCTTCTACTTCCCGGTGTTCGGCGAAGGCAACACGCCGGTGGCCATCGGCTGTGCCTCGTTGCTGTTGTGGGCCGTGCATTTTCTGGTGCTGCGTGGCATCAAGGAGGCCGCCTTCATCAACCAGGTGACCACCGTGGCCAAGGTGGTGCCGTTGCTGATGTTCATCGTCATCGCCGCCTTCGCCTTCCGCGCCGACATCTTCACCCGCGACATCTGGGGGCTGAGCAACCCCAAGTTCGGCAGCGTACTCGAGCAGGTGCGCAACATGATGCTGGTGACGGTGTTCGTGTTCATCGGCATAGAGGGCGCCAGCGTCTATTCCGGGCGTGCGTTGCACCGTTCGGATGTGGGCAAGGCAACGGTGGTGGGCTTTCTCGGCGTGCTGGCGTTGCTGGTGCTGGTCAATGTGCTGTCGTTGGGGGTGATGACCCAGCCTGAACTGGCGGGGCTGCAGAACCCCTCGCTGGCCTCGGTGCTGGAGCATATCGTCGGGCCCTGGGGCGCGCTGTTGATCAGCATCGGGTTGGCGGTTTCGCTGCTGGGGGCCTTGCTGTCCTGGGCGTTGTTGTGTGCCGAGATCCTGTTCGCCACCGCCCGCGACAAGACCATGCCGCAGTTCCTGGCGCGGGAGAACAAAAACCATGTGCCGGCCAATGCCCTGTGGCTGACCAACGTGATGATCCAGGGCTTCCTGCTGATCACCTTGTTCTCGGCGGGCACCTACACCAGCCTGATCTACCTGGCGTCGTCGATGATCCTGGTGCCGTACTTCTGGTCGGCGGCCTACGCGGTGTTGCTGGCGCTGCGGGGGGAGAGCTACGCGGGGCAGGGCGGGCTGCGGCGCAAGGACCTGCTGGTGGCGGTGATCGCGTTGTTGTATGCGGTCTGGTTGCTGTATGCCGGCGGGCTCAAGTACGTGCTGTTGTCGGCGTTGCTGTATGCGCCGGGGGTGATCCTGTTCGCCCATGCCAAACGTGAGCAGGGGCAGGTGTTGTTCACGGCCTGGGAGAAGCTGATATTCGCGGCGGTGCTGGCCGGGGCCGGGCTGGCGGCCTATGCGCTCTATTCGGGGCTGCTGAGCCTGTAGGAGCCAGCCTTGCTGGCGAAGGGCGCACCTCGGTGTACCGGGCAAGGCTGCGCCTTGCGTTCGCCAGCAAGGCTGGCTCCTACAAAAAGCCTTGCCAGCAGGCTTTGGAAGAGCCGAGTTCACAGGCGCCCAGGGACCAGCTCAGCCGTGCTTCCCCCACTTTGAGTGGCGCTTTGATCCGTCGCGTTTCACCCCAGGGTGTTCGTTCGAGATGCGGGTCTAGATCGTCGGCCGACTCCGGCGCCAGCGGCAGGTCCTCGTCCATGGTCCCGTGCTCCACCAGCAACTTCGCCGTGCGCGCCAGCGATAGCCGTGAGCGGCAACCCTGGCCGGTCAGCAACCGTTCACCCAAGGCACGGATCGCCTCGGCCGCCATCAGATACCCCGTGGCATGGTCCAGCGCTTGCACCGGCAGCGGCACCGGGCGCTCCGCCTGCCGCCAGCGCATGCCGGCGCGGGCGATGCCGCTGCTCATCTGCACCAGGCTGTCGAAACCGCGGCGGTCCCGCCAGGGGCCGCTCCAGCCATAGGCGTTCAGGCTTACGTCGATCAACCCAGGGTTCAACTGGCGGCGCCACTCGGCGCCCAGACCGAGGTGTTCCAGCGCGTCGGCGCGATAACCGTGGACCAGCACGTCGGCTTCGGTCATCAGTTGCTCGAATAGGCGACGGCCCTCGGGGGTGTGCAGGTCCAGGCGTGCGCAGCGTTTACCGAGGGTCACTTCGGCGGCGACGGCCGGCTCTTCCCAGCCGGGCGGGTCGATGCGCAGCACGTCGGCGCCAAAACCCGCCAGCAGCCGGGTGGCAATGGGGCCGGCGAGGATGCGGGTGAGGTCCAGCACCTTGATGCCGGCCAGCGGCCTGGCCTCGCTGCCGTGCCAGGGCCGGCACGGTCCGGCGAAGGTGTCGCGCAGGATCAGTGGCTGCGCGTTCACTGCCCGGCCCTGAGGGTGCTCACACCATTCCAGCCAACCGCGCATTCGCGCCGCGCAGCCTCCGGCCGCGACCACGGCGGCCTCGAGTGCTTCGGCGTTCCATAGCGCCACACGTCGGGCCACGCTGGCACGATCAGTCACCGGGCCGAGCACGCTCACGACGGCGGCACGGTGATGCGCCGCATTGGTGTGCAGACGAATCCAGCCGTCACGAGCCGGGTAGTCGCCAGCGATGGCATCCCACAGGGGCGGTGGCTCCCAGCCCTGGGGGCGCAGGCTGGTGGCGAACCAGAAGGAGGCCAGGCGCCGGTCTACGCGGACCAGCGGGCAGCTGTCCAGCTGGCCTCGCAGCAAGTTGGCCAGGGCAAGGCCAGCGGCGGCGATACTGGCCGAAGCCAGCCCGGTGACGGCGAACGCGGAGGGTAGGGTACCGATACCTTGCCAACGCACGGCGGCAGGATCGAGGGTCAGGGAATGAGCGATGGTCTCGAGCAACGGCTGCATGCAGGATCCTCCTTCGTGGATCCAATTGCAGTACATCCTGCGCCGGGGCGCAAATGCTCAGCGTTGCAGTTCGACGGCAGCGGGTGTGATCGGGCGCTCGGGGCGCGACCAGATCCACAGGTTGCCCAGGGTCATGCCGGCGATGGCGAGGAACACCGGCCAGTGGTGGTCGAGGAAGGTCAGCATCAATCCTGCGCACAGCAGCATGCTGATGGTGGCGCTGACTTTCGCCCGGCGCTGGATCACCTTGCCGTTGCGCCAGTTGTACAGGATCGGGCCGAACAGGCGGTGATTCTCCAGCCACGCCGACAGGCGCGGTGAGCTGCGGGTGGCGGCCCAGGCGGCGAGGAGGATGAACTCGGTGGTGGGCAGGCCGGGGATGACGATGGCGACCAGGCCGATCCCCAGGCTGACATAAGCCAGGATCGCATACAGCAGGCGGGACAGTTTCGAGCGGGCGATTCGGGTCATGGTCTCACGGCAACGGTGTGGCCGCCCGAGGGCGGCCGGGTAAAGCGTGTCAGGCCAGGGCGGCATCGGTCGCGTAGGCATGCTTGAGCAGTTCGGTGAAGCGCTCGAAGGCGGCGACCGCGCCACGTTCGGCGGCGGCTTCTTCCTCCGGCGACAGTTCCAGGCTGTCGAGGATGCGGGTGAACTGCTTCCAGCCTTCGGCGCGGCCACCGGCCGGCTCGCCCAGGTGACGGGCGCCGAAGCTGTCGGACAGCTCGAGGGCCACGGCACGCTTGATCAGGAACGCGGCGCCCAGTTTGGAGCCTTCGGAGACGAAGATCCAGCCCATGGCCTCACCCAGGCTTGGCGACTGCAGGGCACCGGCCACTGGGGAGGGAACTTCGGTGTCGAGGTCAGCCAGGTCCAGGCGGGCCTGTTCGGCGCGGCAGCGTTCGGCCAGGTCAGGGACGATGGCGATCAGTTGCGGGTCGGTGTACAGCGCCTGCAGTTCGGATTGGAACAGGTACTGGGCGACCACGAAGCGGGCGAAGCTCTCGCGGGTGTCGAACGGCTTGTGCGACTTGACCAGGGCATCCAGCTCGGTGTGCGGGGCGTGGGTGATCTGGTTGAGGCGCTGGGAGCGCAGGGCGGCGCGCTCGGAGGAAGGGGCGTTCATGGGGCATCCTTGGAAAATAGGGCGTCTAGTGACAAGACGAAACAGAAGACGCGGGACAGTAAAAAAACCTCACCTGCGAAGTGAAATCATTCTCATGAATCGAAGTCAGGGCCGTCGCGCATTGATTCGGCGCGGTCTGTGTAGGAGCGGCTTCAGCCGCGATCACCCGCGAAGCGGGTGCCGCACACTGTGGTGCCCGCTTCGCGGCTGAAGCCGCTCCTACAACCGCGATACAGCCGCCGGTTTCGGTCGATCAGATGTCCCACACCAGGTTGATGGCGAAGTTGCGCCCCGGCATGGTCAGGCGATCCAGGTTGGCCGGCTGGGTCACCCCGGCTTCGCCCAGCGCGTCGTAGCCGCGCACGTCATCCCACTGCCAGTACTTCTTGTCGGTCAGGTTGTACAGGCCGGCGTTGACGGTGATGTCGTCGGTCACCTTGTAGTAGCCGGTCAGGTCCAGCACGCCGTAGCCCGGGGTGCGGAACTGCTTGCTGGCGCCATCGGGGGCGAAGAAGGTGGTGTCGTCGACACGGTCCTTGCGCTTGACCAAGGTCCAGCTGACCAACCCGCCGTAGTTCTGCTGCTCATAGCCCAGGCCCAGTACCGCAGTCAGCGGGTTGACACTGTTCAGTGGCTGGCCGGTGTCGTCGTTGCGGCCACGGGCGTAGGCCAGCGAGCCCTGGGTGTACAGGCCTTGCGCGGCACCGAAGTGGTCGAGGTTCAGGCGGCCCTTGAACTCGGCGCCCTTGATGGTGGCGTGCTTGATGTTGTTGGCCTGGAAGGTCGAACCCAGGTTGGCCGACTGCACGGCGTCCTCGTTGATGAAGTCGCGGTACTTGTTGTAGAACACCGCCACGTCGAAGTTGCCGGCCTCGAAGTTGCCGCGCAGGCCGGTCTCGTAGCTCTTGCTCTTCTCCGGTTCCAGGTTCGGGTTGGGCTCGACGCTGTAGCCGAGGGTCGGGTTGTCGAAGCGCCCGTACATGGCCTTGGCGGTCGGGGTGCGGAAGCCTTCGGCGTACTGGCCGTACCAGGTGTAGTTGTCGTTGAAGGCATAGGTGACGCCGAATTTGGGCGAGACGCGGTGCCACTTCTTGTCCGAGTCGTCGATGCTGCCGGGCGCCGCGCCGGTGCCCTGGATACCGCGCAGGAACTCGGCGGTCATCTTCGGCTCCATGCGGGTGTAGTCATAGCGCGCACCCGGCAGGAAGGTCCAGTTGTTCCAGCGGATCTCGTCCTGGGCAAACAGGCTGTAGGTGTTCACGGTCGGGTCCGGGAAGTCGCTGACCAGCACCTGGCCGTCGCTCGGGCTGTTCTGGCCGATGGCCCGGCAGCTGCCACCCACGTTCAGGCAAGTGCCGGTGCCGCTGCGCGAGCCGGTGACTTTCTCGTGCTTGAGGGTGGTGCCGTAGGTCAGCAGGTGCTCGGTGGCGCCGATGCTGAAGGCCTTGTCGAACTGGCCGTCGAAGACCCACTGGCGGTCCTTGTAGGTGGTCTGGCGGTCGCGGAACACCTGGCGGCCGCTGGCGAAGTACAGCTCGTCGGTGCGCTGGTCGGTCTTGGCGATCTGGTAGTTCAGGCTCCACTTCACATGGTCGGCGACCAGGCTGTCGAGGCCGAACTCGTGGTTGATGCCGAAGCGTTCGCGGGTGACGGTGTCGTTGCCCTGGCGCATGCGGTACATGTTCGAGGCGCCACGGCCCGGAATGAACGGGCCGCCCACGGCGCTGAGGATGTTCTGGTCACGGTCATCCTTGTAGTGCTCGTAGGTGAAGCCCAGGCGCGCGTCGTCGGCGTAGTTCCAGCCGAGCTTGGCCAGCACGTTGGTGGTGCGCACGTCTTCCGGGTTGGCCTCGCTGCGGTCCAGGCCGGTGCCGCCGTGCTCGCCGTAGGATTCGGTCTCGTGGCCGTTGCGCTGGCTCAGGTGCAGCAAGCCGTCGAAATCGCCCTGGCGGCCGGCGACGGTGGCGGAGGTCAGCCAGCTATCGTCGGCGGAGCTGTAGCCGGTCTTCAGGCGCGCGCCGACATCCTTGCCAGGCTTGATGATGTCGTCGGGGTCGAGGGTGAAGTAGCTCACTGCGCCGCCGATGGCGTTGCTGCCGTACAGCACCGAGGCCGGGCCACGGAGGATTTCCACGCGCTTGACGATTTCCGGGTCGACGTAGTTGCGCTGGGTCTGGGCGTAGGGGCCGTAGAAGAAGCTGTCGGGGATCGACACGCCATCGACCTGGGTGAGGATGCGTTCACCGTCGATGCCGCGGATGTTGTAGCCGTTCAGGCCACTGCGCTGGCCGACGCCGCCGACCGAGACGCCCGGTTCGTAGCGCACCAGTTCCTTGATGTCGTTGACGTTCTGGCGGTCCAGCTGTTCGCGGGTCTGCACGCTGACGGTGCTCGGCACCTGGCTGACGTCCTGGGCGCTGCGGGTGGCGCTGACGGTCACCTGTTGCAGGGCGATGGCATTGCCGGCCGCCTGGCGTTCCAGCACCACGTTACCGTTGCCGATCTTGCGGTAGCTCAATCCGGTGCCGTGCAATAGCCGTTGCAACGCGGCCTCCGGAGCCAGCGAACCTTGTACGCCTGGCGACGCCACGCCCTCGGCCAGCTCCGCGCTGAACCCGACTTGCCAACCGGTCACCTGGCTGAACGCATTGACGGCTGACACCAGCGGCTGCTGGGCGATGGCGAAACGGTAGTCGCCCATGCGCGGGCTGCTGGCCTGTGCCGGCTCGGCGGCCAGCGTCGGCAGGCTGATGGCGCCGCTGGCAAGCAGGGCCAGGGTCAGCAGCGACAGTTGCCCGCGGCGGCGGGATGTGGAGGACGGGCGGGTTTGACCAGTGGACATCGAAAGCGCTCCCTGTCGCGCGAAGGGTTATAGGCAGTGGCTGTTCTCGTTTTCGAACGAGAATCAATCGTATTGGCTATAACGAGACGGGCGAGGGAAGGCGATCGCGTAAAAAAACTTTCAGGTCAGTTGAGGATTACCAGTGCAGGGTATTCGTGCAGTTGCGCCGAGGTGATATGGGCGAGGGCGCGCAGGGTTTCCAGGGGTTGGTCGAGGCGGTAGTTGCCGGTGACGGCGACCTGCTCGAGGCGTTCATTGTGGTTGATGATCCAGCCGGGGTAGTAGCGGCGCACCTCGGCGAGCACCTGGCTCAATGGGCAGTTCTCGAATACCAGGCGACCCTCGATCCAGGCCAGCTCCTTGCGCAGGTCCGGGCGCTGGCGCTGGCCGAAGCCGTCGGGGCCGACGCTGATGCTGTCGCCGGCGCTGAGGCGGATGCGCTGATCGCTGGCCGCCTGCAAGTCGACATCGCCGCGTTGCACGCGCACCTGGGCCTGGCCATCGAGGTAGCGCACGGCGAAATCGGTGTCGCGCACGCTGGCGCGCAGCGGTCCGGCTTGCACTTCCAGTGCGGGTTGGCCGCCATCGGATACCTGAAAGTACGCCTCGCCCTGCAGCAGGCGGGCTACCTGGCGCCCGTCGCGCACATCACTGGCGAAGGCCGAGTTGGTGTTGAGCAGGACCTTGGCGCCATCGTCCAGCTGCAGGCGCTGCCGCTCGCCGACCACGGTCAGGTGGTCGGCTTGCAGGCGCACCGGCAGGTTGCCGAAGGTGAACAGCCCGACCAGCAGCATGGCGGCGGTGGCCAGGGGCTTCCAGTGGCGGCGCAGGCGCCCGCCGGCAGTGCGGCGGCGCTGCTGGTGCAGCTGGCCGGCGGCCTGGCGCAGTGGTGCGCCGTTCCACAGCGCCTCGGCTTCCACGTAGGCCTCGGCGTTTTCCGGCTCGGCACCCAGCCAGTGCTCGAAGGCCTGGGTGTCCTGCTCGTCGGCGCACTGCAGGCGGATCAGCCAGTCCATCGCCTCTGCGCGGGCACGGGCACGGGCGTCAGGCGCGGCGGGTGTCGGGCGAGGGGAGGGCAGGTCGGTCACGAGGGGTCCTTGCGGCGGGCTTTTTTGCGCATGATCAGTGCTGACCAGGCGCATGGCAAGGGCTTTGCGCGGTTGGACTGGCGAGCGGTGCTGTCACTGGTGCCGGTCGGCCACGCCCATGCAGATGGCCATGATCAGTTTCAGTTCCTTCTGTACCGTGCTGGCCGAGACCTGCAGTTGTTCTGCGATCTCCAGGTAGCTGGCGCCATGCAGACGGCTGAGGATGAAGATGCGCTGCTGGCGCTCGGTCAACTGGCTGAGGCTGACGCTCAGGTGCTTGAGTAGTTGTTCGGCATGGGCGGCGTCTTCGCTGCTGCCTGCAGGGGCAGCGACATTGTGCAGAACCTGCTCGGGGACATCGTCGACCAGTGTGCGGGCCTGCACCCGACGGGCGCGCAGATGGTCCAGGGCGAGGTTGCGGGCGGTCTGGAAGACGAAGGGCTCCAGGTGCTCGATGGGACGTTCGCCCAGGGCGCGGGTCACCCGCAGGTAGGTTTCCTGCAGCAGGTCCTCGGCGGTACTGGGGTTGCCCACCATGCGTTGCAGGGTACGCAGCAGCGTGAGGCGCTGGTTGAGGAAGACTGAGTTGAACCGGGATTGACTCACGGGGAGACCTGACCGCTTTGGGGTGAATGATAATGCTTATCATCCATGCTTCAGGTCAAGTGCGGAATTGTCATGAGCGGGTAAATATTGGGGGGCGCACGGGTGACTGTAGGAGCGGCTTCAGCCGCGATGCAGACATCGCGGTGTTTGGCACCCGCCTTGCGGGTGATCGCGGCTAAAGCCGCTCCTACAGGTACAACGCCGCGAGGGTCACTTGGCGTTGAACAACGCCAGGCAGTTGTCCAGCATGCGGTTGGAGAAGCCCCACTCGTTGTCGTACCAGGCCAGTACCTTGAGCATGCGGCCATTGGCGCGGGTGTGGTTGGCGTCGAAGATCGACGACAACGGGTTGTGGTTGAAGTCGCACGACACTAGCGGCAGCGCGTTGTAGCCCAGCACCCGGGAGTGGCGGCTGGCCTCGAGGAACACCTGGTTCACTTCCTCCGCCGTCACCTCGCGCTTGAGGTTGACGGTGAGGTCGACCAGCGACACGTTGATCACCGGTACCCGTACCGCCATGCCGGTGAGCTTGCCAGCCAGTTCCGGCAGCACCAGGCCCACGGCCTCGGCGGCGCCGGTCTTGCTCGGGATCATCGACTGGGTGGCCGAGCGCGCACGGTACGGGTCGGTGTGGTAGACGTCGGTGAGCACCTGGTCGTTGGTGTAGGCGTGGATGGTGGTCATCAGCCCCTGCTCGATGCCGAACTCACGGTGCAGCACCTGGGCGACCGGCGCCAGGCAGTTGGTGGTGCACGAGGCGTTGGAGATGACCTGGTGCGAGGCGCGCAGCACGTCGTGGTTGACCCCGTACACCACGGTGGCGTCGGCGCCCTTGGCCGGCGCGCTGACGATCACCTTGCCAGCCCCTGCAGTCAGGTGCGCGGCGGCCTTGGCGCGCTCGGTGAACAACCCGGTGCACTCGAACACCACGTCGATGGCCAGGGCTTTCCAGGGCAGCTCGGCGGGGTTGCGGATGGCGCTGACGGCGATGCGGTCGCCGTTGACGGTGAGGCTTTCGTGGTCAGACTCGACCGTGGCGTCGAAGGTGCCGTGGACACTGTCGAACTTGAGCAGGTGGGCGTTCATCGCGCTGTCGCCCAGGTCGTTGATGGCGACGACCTGCAGGTCCTGACGGTAGCCGTGCGTGTAGAGTGCACGCAGGATATTGCGTCCGATGCGACCGAAGCCGTTGATGGCGATGCGAAGGGTCATGGCGTTACCTCTGGCAGTCAGGTGAAGCCTGTGGCACAAAGAGTAGCTTCACTGAAACGGTTTTGTTGTTGGAATTACAAGATTATTCATCGAGTGATAGAAAACAAGCCTTTTTGCTGGCAGTATTTTGTTTAAACATACAACGAGTGGTCGGGTCAGCCCTTCCCCGAACGTGTCAGGCGTCTTTCTCTAGAGCCTAGGTCGCAATCGTTTGGAGGGAAAATGCCCGGTGAGACCGCCCTTACCGTTAGCCTGGAGTCCAGTACATGCACCCGCGCATCCTTGAGGTCACCGAACGGCTGATCGCCCGCAGCCGCCGCACCCGTGAACGCTACCTTGAGCTGATCCGCGGCGCGGCCAGTGACGGACCCATGCGCGCCAGCCTGCAATGCGCCAACTTCGCCCATGGCGTGGCCGGTTGCGGCGGTGAGGACAAGCAGACCCTGCGCCTGATGAACGCCGCCAACGTGGCCATCGTCTCGGCGTACAACGACATGCTCTCGGCGCACCAGCCGTATCAACACTTCCCCGAACAGATCAAGCAGGCCCTGCGCGACATCGGCTCGGTGGGCCAGTTCGCCGGTGGCGTGCCGGCCATGTGCGATGGTGTCACCCAGGGCGAGCCGGGCATGGAACTGGCCATCGCCAGCCGTGAAGTGATCGCCATGTCCACCGCCATCGCCCTGTCGCACAACATGTTCGACGCCGCGCTGATGCTGGGCATCTGCGACAAGATCGTCCCCGGCCTGATGATGGGCGCGTTGCGCTTCGGCCACCTGCCGACGGTCTTCGTGCCAGGTGGGCCGATGGTCTCGGGGATCTCCAACAAGGAGAAGGCCGACGTGCGCCAGCGCTACGCCGAGGGCAAGGCCACCCGCGAGCAACTGCTCGAGTCGGAGATGAAGAGCTACCACGGCCCGGGCACCTGTACCTTCTACGGTACCGCCAACACCAACCAACTGGTGATGGAGGTCATGGGCCTGCACCTGCCGGGCGCGTCCTTCGTAAACCCCTACACGCCGCTGCGCGACGCCCTCACCGCCGAGGCCGCGCGGCAGGTCACGCGCATGACCAAGGCCAGCGGCAACTTCATGCCGATCGGCGAGATCGTCGACGAGAAGGCGCTGGTCAACTCGATCGTCGCCTTGCATGCCACTGGCGGCTCGACCAACCACACCCTGCATATTCCGGCCATCGCCCAGGCTGCCGGCATCCAGCTGACCTGGCAGGACATGGCGGACCTCTCCGAAGTGGTACCGACCCTGTCCCACGTCTATCCGAACGGAAAGGCCGACATCAACCATTTCCAGGCCTCTGGCGGCATGGCTTTCCTCATCCGCGAACTGCTCGACGCAGGCTTGTTGCACGAGGACGTCAACACCGTGGCCGGGCATGGCCTGCGCCGCTACACCCAGGAGCCGTTCCTCGAGGATGGCCAGCTGGTCTGGCGCGAGGGCCCCAAGGACAGCCTGGACGAGAGCATCCTGCGCCCGGTGGCGCGGCCGTTCTCGCCGGAGGGCGGCCTGCGGGTGATGGAGGGCAACCTGGGCCGTGGCGTGATGAAAGTGTCCGCCGTGGCGCGCGAGCATCAGGTGGTCGAAGCGCCAGCGCGGGTGTTCCACGACCAGCAGTCGTTGGCCGATGCGTTCAAGGCCGGTGAGCTGGAGCGCGACTTCGTCGCCGTGGTGCGTTTCCAGGGGCCACGCTGCAACGGCATGCCCGAGTTGCACAAGCTCACGCCGTTCCTCGGCGTGCTGCAGGACCGGGGCTACAAGGTGGCGCTGGTCACCGACGGGCGCATGTCCGGTGCCTCGGGCAAGATCCCGGCGGCCATCCATGTATGCCCCGAGGCTTTCGACGGTGGCCCGCTGGCGCGGGTGCGCGATGGTGATATCGTGCGCGTCGATGGTGTCGAAGGCACGCTGCGGATCATGGTGTCGGCCGAGGAACTGGCCAGCCGTGACCTGCCCGAACCGCCCAAGGGCAACGACCTGGGCTGCGGGCGTGAGCTGTTCGGCTTCATGCGCGTGGCGTTCAGTTCGGCCGAAAAGGGCGCGAGCGCCTTCACTTCGGCTCTGGAGCACCTTGAATGAAAGCCCTGCTGGTTGGCGATATCGGCGGTACCAACGCACGTTTTGCCTTGTGGCGAAACAATGAACTGCACGCGGTCCAGGTCCTGGCGACCGCCGACTTTACCAGCCCCGAGCAGGCCATCGAAGCCTACCTCGCCGACCAGGGCATCGCCCGTGGCGGCCTGGCGGCGGTGTGCCTGGCGGTGGCCGGGCCGGTGGACGGCGACGAATTCCGTTTCACCAACAACCACTGGCGGCTGAGCCGCAGCGCCTTCTGCCAGACACTGCAGGTCGAGCGCCTGCTGTTGATCAACGATTTCTCCGCCATGGCCCTGGGCATGACCCGGCTGCGTGACGGCGAGTTCCACGAGGTTTGCGCCGGCCAGGCCGACCCGTCGCGTCCGGCGCTGGTGATCGGGCCTGGCACCGGCCTGGGCGTGGGCAGCCTGCTGCGCCTGGGCGAGCACTGGCTGGCGCTGCCGGGCGAGGGTGGGCATGTCGACCTGCCGGTGGGCAATGCCCGCGAGGCGGCGATCCACCAGGAGATTCATCGGCAGATCGGTCATGTCAGCGCCGAAACCGTGCTCAGTGGTGGCGGGCTGGTGCGGCTGTACCAGGCCATCTGCGCGCTCGATGGCGCCACGCCGACGCACAAGACGCCGGCGCAGATCACCGACGCGGCCCTGGCCGGCGAGCCTAGGGCGTTGGCGGTGATCGAGCAGTTCTGCCGATTCCTCGGGCGGGTGGCGGGCAACAATGTGCTCACCCTCGGCGCCCGGGGAGGTGTCTATATCGTCGGTGGGGTGATTCCCCGTTTCGCCGAGTTGTTCCTGCGCAGTGGTTTTGCCGCGAGTTTTGCCGACAAGGGCTGCATGAGCGGGTATTTCGCCGGGGTGCCGGTGTGGCTGGTGACGGCGGAGTTTTCCGGGTTGCTGGGGGCGGGGGTGGCTCTGCAGCAATCACTGGATCGCTGATTTTGATCGCGGGGTAAGCCCCAACAGCAGGCATGAAGATCTGCGCTGACAAAAGGAAGGACCATTGTGACCACTGCCGGTAAATCGATCCTGATGGTCGACGACGACCAGGACATTCGCGAACTGCTGCAGACCTACCTCGCCCGCTCCGGCTTCCAGGTGCACGCCGAAGCCGACGGCCAGGGCTTTCGCCGCGCGCTGGACAGTAGCCCCTGCGACCTGGTGATCCTCGATGTGATGTTGCCCGACGAGGACGGCTTCAGCCTGTGCCGCTGGGTGCGCCAGCACCCGCGCCTGTCACGGGTGCCGATCATCATGCTCACCGCCAGCTCCGACGAAGCCGACCGGGTCATCGGCCTGGAACTGGGCGCGGACGACTACCTCGGCAAACCCTTCAGCCCGCGTGAGTTGCAAGCACGGATCAAGGCCCTGCTGCGCCGCGCCGAGTTCGGCCAGGCGGCACCGGCCAGCGCGGTGCTCGCGTTCGACGACTGGCGCCTGGACACGGTCAGCCACCGGCTGTTTCACCGCTACGGCGAGGAAGTGATCCTGTCCGGTGCCGATTTCGCCCTGCTCAAGCTGTTCCTCGACCACCCGCAACAGATCCTCGACCGCGACACCATCGGCAATGCCACACGCGGCCGCGAACCCATGCCCCTGGACCGCATCGTCGACATGGCGGTCAGCCGCTTGCGCCAACGCCTGCGCGACACCGAGAAGCCCCCGCGATTGATCCGCACCGTGCGCGGCAGCGGCTACCTGCTGGCGGCCCATGTCTGCCCGGCCTAGCGAGCGGCGCTGGCGCCTGCTGCCGCGTTCGTTGCTGGGGCGCATGCTGCTGCTCACCTTGCTGGTGGTGCTGCTGGCCCAGGGGCTGTCGAGCCTGATCTGGGTGGCGCAGTTGCGCGCCAGCCAGTTGCAGGGCCTGCGCGCCAGCGCCAGCAGCCTGGCCCATTCGATGAGCGCCAGTGTCAGCTACTTCCGCTCGCTGCCGGTGGGCTACCGGCCCATGGTCCTCGACCAGTTGCGCAGCATGGGCGGCACGCGCTTCTTCGTCTCGCTCAACGTCAAGCCGCTGGAGATGCCGGTGTTGCCGGTCACCCCGCGCAAGCAAGCGGTGATCGAGGTGTTCCAGCAGGTGTTGCATGAGCGTCTGGGGCAGCAGATGGAAATCTCCGTGGCGTTCGTCAGTCCGGACGACTTGCGTATCTTCAACAGCGGCCTGAAGCTCGATGAGCTGCCGCGTTCGTGGGCGCACTACTCGCTCACCCTCGAGCCACTCAACCCCCCGGTGCTGGTCACCCAGATCCGCCTGGACGAAGGCGAGTGGCTGTACATCGCCTCACTGCTGCCCGAGCCCTACACCAGCCTTGAGGCCGAGCGCCTGCCGCGCCAGCAGATCGGTTTCATCGCCCTCACCACCGCCATGCTGCTGCTGTTCATCGGCTTGCTGGTGCATTGGCAGAGCCGGCCGCTCAAGCGCCTGGCGCGGGCTGCGCGGGAAATGTCGCTGGGCGCGGACGTGGCGCCGGTGGCCGAGGGCGGCGGCAGCGAGGTGGTCGAGGTGGGGCGGGCGTTCAACAGCATGCGCGAGCGCATCAGCCGTTACCTGACCGAGCGCGCCCAGCTGTTCAGTGCCGTGTCCCATGACCTGCGCACACCGATCACGCGCCTGCGCCTGCGGGTCGAGCTGCTGGAGGATGAACAGGTGCAGGCCAAGTTCAACCGCGACCTGGATGAGTTGGAGCTGCTGGTCAAGGGCGCGTTGCAGTGCGTGAAGGACACCGACATCCACGAGAACATCGAGCCGATCGACCTCAACCAGGTGCTGGAGATGCTTGCCGAACCCTACGTGGGTGATGGTCGCATCACGGTCGAAGGCAAGGCCTTGTCACCTTATCCGGGCAAATCGCTGGCCCTGCGTCGCTGCATCGGCAACCTGATCGACAATGCCATCAAGTATGGCGAGCGGGCGCATCTGCGGATTCTCGACAGCGCCGAAAGCTTCGTGCTGCAAGTCGACGACCAGGGGCCGGGGGTGCCGGAGCAGCGCCTGGAGCAGGTGTTCGAGCCGCATTTTCGCCTGGCTGGGCAGCAACAAGGGTACGGGCTGGGGCTAGGGATCGCGCGCAACATCGCCCACAGCCATGGCGGGGAAGTGAGCCTGCTGAACCTGCGCGAAGGTGGATTGCGGGTAACCTTGTACCTGCCCCGAACCGCCGATTGAGGAAGGTTGCCGCGATTCCCTGTAGGAGCGGCTTCAGCCGCGATGCAGGCACCGCGGTGCCCTGCACCCGCTCGCGGGTGATCGCGGCTGAAGCCGCTCCTACAGGTCACCGTCCGGTGACAAACCTGCGGGCCTTCGTGACATGCCAGCCAGGACGGCTGGCTAGAATCCGCTGACAACAACAAGGAAGGCATGTCCCATGACCCACAGCTGGCTCGATTCCCCGGTCCACCACGCCTGGCTCACGACAGAAGCCCTGCGCCTGCTTGATTTCGCCAAGGCCTCGCGCTTGTCCGAAGGCTTCGGCAACCTCGACGATGAAGGCCGCCTGCCCCGTTGCGCCATCGCCGAAACCCTGACCACCGCGCGCATGACCCACAGCTTCGCCCTGGCGCATATCCAGGGTGTGCCAGGCTGCCTGGGGTTGGTCGAGCACGGCGTCGCCGCACTGCAAGAGCCTATGCGCGACGCCGACTTCGGCGGCTGGTTCTCCCATCCGCAAGGCCAGCGCGGCAGCGACAAGGCCGCCTACCTGCATGCGTTCGTCGCCCTGGCCGCCAGTTCGGCGGTGGTGGCCGGTGTCAGCCACGCCCAGGCGCTGCTGGAGGACGCGATCGAGGTCATCGAGCAGCGTTTCTGGAGCGAGGAGGAGGGCGCGCTGGGCGAAACCTTTGCCCGCGACTGGCAACAGCCGGAGGCCTACCGCGGCGCCAACAGCAACATGCATGGCGTCGAGGCGTTCCTCGCCCTGGCCGACGTGACCGGCAACACGCTGTGGCTGGATCGCGCCCAGCGAATTGTTGACCGGCTCATCCTCAGCCAGTCCGCGACAGATGGCTTGCGCATCACCGAGCATTTCGACCGACACTGGCAGGCCCTGCCGGACTACAACCGCGACAACCCCGCCGATGGCTTCCGCCCCTACGGCACCACACCCGGCCATGCCTTCGAATGGGCACGCTTGCTATTGCATCTGGAGGCAGCCCGCGAGCAGGCCGGCCTGCCCGTGGCAAAGGGCCTGGCGAGCGCCGCCAAGGGCCTGTTCGACAGCGCCTGCCGCCATGCCTGGCAGGTCGATGGCGCACCGGGCCTGGTCTACACCCTGGACTGGCGCAACCGCCCGGTGGTGCGCGAACGCCTGCACTGGGTGCACGCCGAGGCCTGCGCCACCGCCGCCGCTTTGCTGCGACGCACGGGCGAGGCGCAGTACGAGCGCTGGTATCGCTGCTTCTGGGACTTCATCGGCGAGCACTTCATCGACCGCGCCCATGGCAGTTGGCACCACGAACTCGACCCGGCCAACCAGCCCAGTGCCCGTATCTGGGGCGGCAAGCCGGACCTCTATCACGCCTACCAGGCCCTGCTGCTGCCACGCCTGCCGCTGGCCCCAAGCCTGGCCACGGCGCTGGCTTTGTAACCAGATGATGACAATCGCGCATCCGTTCGTTACCTGAGGCGGGGCGCGAGATCCTTACACTCGATGCAAAGCAAGCGACAGTCTTGCCACGCATAACAACAAGAAAGGTATTCCCATGAATTCGACGCTTCGTCTCGCCGCCGCGATTTCCCTCGCCTCCCTTTATTCCCTCAGTGCCCATGCCGCCGACACCAAAGGCAACGTGGAGGTCGTCCATTGGTGGACCTCCGGCGGTGAAAAGGCCGCTGTCGATGTGCTGAAGGCCCAGGTCGAGAAGGATGGCTTCACCTGGAAGGACGGCGCCGTGGCCGGTGGTGGTGGCGCCACCGCAATGACCGTGCTCAAGAGCCGCGCCGTGGCCGGCAACCCGCCCGCCGTTGCCCAGATCAAAGGCCCGGACATCCAGGACTGGGCCGCCACCGGACTGCTGGACCCTGACGTCCTCAAGGATGTCGCCAAGGAAGAAAAGTGGGACGGCCTGCTCGACAAGAAAGTCGCCGACACCGTGAAGTACGACGGCGACTACGTAGCCGTACCGGTGAATATCCACCGCATCAACTGGCTGTGGATCAACCCCGAGGTGTTCAAGAAGGCCGGCATCGACAAGGCGCCGACCACCCTCGATGAATTCTACGCCGCCGGCGACAAGCTCAAGGCCGCAGGCTTCATTGCGCTCGCCCACGGTGGCCAACCGTGGCAGGACAGCACGGTGTTCGAGAGCGTGGTGCTCTCGGTGATGGGCGTCGAAGGCTACAAGAAGGCGCTGGTCGAGCTCGACAAGGAAGCCCTGACGGGGCCGCAGATGGTCAAGGCCCTCACCGAGCTGAAGCGGGTCGCCACCTACATGGACCCTGATGGCAAGGGCCAGGACTGGAACCTCGAAGCCGCCAAGGTCATCAACGGCAAGGCCGGCATGCAGATCATGGGTGACTGGGCCAAGAGTGAATGGACCCTGGCCAAGAAGACCGCGGGCAAGGACTATCAGTGCGTGGCCTTCCCAGGCACTGACCAGGCGTTCCTCTACAACATCGACTCGTTGGTGGTGTTCAAACAGAAGAACGAAGGCACTGCGGCGGGGCAGCAGGACATCGCCAGGAAGGTCCTGGGCGTGGACTTCCAGAAGGTGTTCAGCATCAACAAGGGTTCGATCCCGGTGCGCAACGACATGCTGGCCGATATGAACAAGTACGGTTTCGACGCCTGCGCCCAGGCCTCGGCCAAAGACTTCCTGGCGGACGCCAAGTCCGGCGGGCTGCAGCCGAGCATGGCGCACAACATGGCGACCACGCTGGCCGTGCAGGGGGCGTTCTTCGATGTGGTGACCAACTACATCAACGACCCCAAGGCCGACCCGGCCGATGCGGCGAAGAAGCTCTACGCGGCGGTGAAGGCGGCTCAGTAGCAGCGGCTGCAGCCGCGATGCAGGCAACGCGGTGTCCGTCACCCGCTTCGCGGGTGATCGCGGCTAAAGCCGCTCCTACAGGGCTATGTGTCGTTTTCGAAACGGGATCTGAACCATGACCACTGCAACCGCCCGCTTGCGGGCTTCACCCCTGGACGCGCTGCAGCGCTGGCTACCGAAACTGGTGCTGGCCCCCAGCATGTTCATCGTCCTGGTGGGCTTCTACGGCTACATCCTGTGGACCTTCGTCCTCTCGTTCACCACCTCCACCTTCCTGCCTACCTACAAATGGGCGGGGCTGGCGCAGTACGCGCGGTTGTTCGATAACGACCGCTGGTGGGTGGCGAGCAAGAACCTGCTGCTGTTCGGCGGCCTGTTCATCGGCGTGACCCTGGCCATCGGCGTGTTCCTCGCCGTGCTGCTCGACCAGCGCATTCGCCGTGAAGGTTTTATCCGCACCATCTACCTGTACCCCATGGCCCTGTCGATGATCGTCACCGGCACCGCCTGGAAGTGGTTGCTCAACCCCGGCATGGGCCTGGACAAGCTGCTGCGTGACTGGGGCTGGGAAGGGTTCCGCCTGGACTGGCTGATCGACCCCGATCGGGTCGTCTACTGCCTGGTGATCGCTGCCGTGTGGCAGGCCTCGGGCTTCATCATGGCGATGTTCCTGGCCGGCCTGCGCGGGGTCGACCCGTCGATCATCCGCGCCGCCCAGCTTGATGGTGCCAGCCTGCCGCGCATCTACTGGACGGTGGTGCTGCCCAGCCTGCGGCCGGTGTTCTTCAGTTCGCTGATGATCCTGGCGCACATCGCCATCAAGAGCTTCGACCTGGTCGCGGCCATGACCGCAGGCGGGCCGGGCTACTCCTCCGACCTGCCGGCGATGTTCATGTATTCGTTCACCTTCAGCCGCGGGCAGATGGGCATGGGCTCGGCCAGCGCCATCCTGATGCTCGGCGCGGTGCTGGCGATCATCGTTCCCTACCTGTACTCCGAGCTGCGGGGCAAGCGCCATGACTAGCCATACCGACAAACCTGCGCTGGGCTTCAGCCGCATCGCCATCCATGGCGTGCTGCTGCTGGCCGTGCTGCTGTACCTGGTGCCGCTGGTGGTGATGCTGCTGACCAGCTTCAAGACCCCGGAAGACATCAGCACCGGCAACCTGCTGAGCTGGCCGACGGTGTTCACCGGCATCGGCTGGGCCAAGGCCTGGGCCACGGTCAGCGGCTACTTCGTCAACTCGATCCTGATCACCGTGCCGGCCGTGCTGATCTCCACCGCCATCGGCGCGCTCAACGGCTACGTGCTGTCGATGTGGCGTTTCCGTGGTTCGCAGCTGTTCTTCGGGCTATTGCTGTTCGGCTGCTTCCTGCCGTTCCAGACCGTGCTGCTGCCGGCCTCGTTCACCCTCGGCAAACTGGGCCTGGCCAGCACCACCGGTGGCCTGGTGCTGGTGCACGTGGTGTATGGCCTTGCCTTCACCACGCTGTTCTTCCGCAACTACTACGTGAGCATCCCCGAGGCGCTGGTCAAGGCTGCGCGCCTGGACGGCGCCGGGTTCTTCACCATCTTCGGGCGGATCATCCTGCCGATGTCGACGCCGATCATCATGGTCTGTCTGATCTGGCAGTTCACCCAGATCTGGAACGACTTCCTGTTCGGCGTGGTGTTCTCCAGTGGCGACTCGCAACCGATCACCGTGGCCCTGAACAACCTGGTCAACACCAGCACCGGGGCCAAGGAATACAACGTCGACATGGCCGCGGCGATGATCGCCGGGCTGCCGACGCTGCTGGTCTACGTGGTGGCGGGCAAGTATTTCGTGCGCGGGCTGACCGCCGGCGCGGTCAAGGGGTAAGTCATGGCAACACTCGAACTGCGTAACGTGAACAAGACCTACGGCGCGGGCCTGCCCGACACGCTCAAGGATATCCAGCTGGCGATCAAGGACGGCGAGTTCCTGATCCTGGTCGGCCCCTCGGGCTGCGGCAAGTCGACGCTGATGAACTGCATTGCCGGCCTCGAAAGCATCAGCGGCGGGGCGATCCTCATCGACGACGAGGATGTCAGTGGCATGAGCCCGAAGGACCGCGACATCGCCATGGTGTTCCAGTCCTACGCGCTGTACCCGACCATGAATGTGCGCGACAACATCGCCTTCGGCCTGAAGATCCGCAAGCTGCCCCAGGCGGCCATCGACGAGGAAGTGGCGCGGGTCGCCAAGCTGCTGCAGATCGAGCACCTGCTCGAGCGCAAGCCCGGCCAGCTGTCCGGCGGCCAACAGCAGCGGGTGGCCATGGGCCGGGCCCTGGCGCGGCGGCCGAAGATCTACCTGTTCGACGAGCCGCTGTCGAACCTCGACGCCAAGCTGCGGGTGGAGATGCGCACCGAGATCAAGTTGATGCACCAGCGCCTGAAGACCACCACGGTGTATGTCACCCACGACCAGATCGAGGCCATGACCCTGGGCGACAAGGTGGCGGTGATGAAGGACGGCATCATCCAGCAGTTCGGCACGCCGCAGCAGATCTACAACGACCCGGCCAACCTGTTCGTCGCCAGCTTCATTGGTTCGCCACCGATGAATTTCATCCCGGTGCGCCTGACGAAGCAGGATGGCCGCGTGCTGGCGCTGCTCGACAGCGGCCAGGCGCGTTGCGAGCTGCCGCTGGGCGTGGCGGCCGACGAGCTGGAGGGGCTTGAGATCATTCTCGGCGTGCGCCCGGAGCAGATCGCGCTGGGGGCGGAGCAGGGCAATGGCCTGCCGGGCATCCGTGCCGAGGTGCAGGTCACAGAACCCACCGGCCCGGACCTGCTGGTGTTCGTCACCCTCAACCAGACCAAGGTCTGCTGCCGCCTGGCGCCGGATGTGGCATGCCGGGTCGGCGACAGCCTCAACCTGCAGTTCGACCCGGCGCGGGTGCTGCTGTTCGACGCTGCCAGCGGCGAACGCCTGGACCTGGCCACCACCGCTGTAAAGGACAACGTGACGCGTTTCAAAGGCCGTTAAGTACGGCGGTCATACCCTGTGGGAGCGGCCTTGTGTCGCGAATGGGCTGCGTAGCGGCCCCAGGATCTGAGCAACCCGCACAATCGCTGGGGCTGCTCTGCAGCCCATTCGCGACACAAGGCCGCTCCCACAGGAAAGATCAAGCCGTTGATTCGTTCTGTTAATAACAAGAAAAGAGGACGCAAAGGGATGGAACATCGCAATCGCATCAGGACCCTGGGTTCGTTGGCGCTGCTGGCCGTGGTCGGCAGCAGCGGGGCCCAGGCCGCCGAGGCTTTCTCGTCGGAATCGAAATGGATGACCGGCGACTGGGGCGGCACCCGCACCGAGCTGTTGGAGAAGGGCTACGACTTCACCCTCGATTATGTCGGCGAGGTGGCCGGCAATCTGCACGGTGGCTACAACGACGACAAGACCGCGCGCTACAGCGACCAGTTCGCCCTGGGCGCGCATCTGGACCTGGAGAAGATCCTCGGCTGGAAAGATACCGAGTTCAAGCTGGCGATCACCGAGCGTAGCGGTCGCAACCTGTCCAACGACCGCATCAGCGACCCGCGCGCCGGGCAGTTCAGCTCGGTGCAGGAAGTCTGGGGCCGTGGCCAGACCTGGCGCCTGACCCAGATGTGGATCAAGCAGAAGTACTTCGACGGCGCGCTGGACGTGAAATTCGGCCGCTTCGGTGAAGGCGAGGACTTCAACAGCTTCCCCTGCGACTTCCAGAACCTGGCCTTCTGCGGCTCGCAGGTGGGCAACTGGGTAGGCGGCATCTGGTACAACTGGCCGGTCAGCCAGTGGGCGCTGCGGGTGAAGTACAACATCACCCCGGAATTCTTCGTCCAGGTCGGTGCCTACGAGCAGAACCCTTCGAACCTGGAAATCGGCAACGGCTTCAAGCTCAGCGGCAGTGGCACCAAGGGCGCGATCCTGCCGGTGGAGGCGGTCTGGTCGCCGAAGGTCAACGGCCTGCCGGGCGAGTACCGCCTGGGCTACTACTACAGCACCGCCAAGGCCGACGATGTGTACGACGACATCAACGGCAACCCGCAGGCGCTGACGGGCGCGGCGTTCAAGTCGCACTCCAGCAAGCATGGCTGGTGGGTGGTGGCGCAGCAGCAGGTGACCGCCCATGCCGGCGACATCAACCGTGGCTTGAGCCTGTTCGCCAACTTCACCGTGCATGACAAGGCCACCAACGTGGTCGACAACTACCAACAGGTCGGTCTGGTCTACAAGGGCGCCTTCGACGCCCGGCCCAAGGATGATATCGGCTTCGGTGTCGCCCGCATCCATGTCAACGACGACGTGAAGAAACGCGCCGAGCTGCTCAACGCCCAGTCCGGCATCAACGACTACGACAACCCAGGTTTCGTGCCGCTGCAGCGCACCGAGTACAACGCCGAGCTCTACTACGGCTTCCACGTCACCAACTGGCTGACCGTGCGGCCCAACCTGCAGTACATCAAGAGCCCGGGCGGTGTCGACGAGGTGGACAACGCGCTGGTCGCGGGGTTGAAGATTCAGTCGTCATTCTGAGAAAAATTGTTGTAAATTTACGCCATCCATTTTCGGCCTCCCGCTAGCCACTGGTCTGCAGTGGTTAGCGGGTACAGGCTGAGACAGCGCTATCTCGAACAACAAAAGAGCTTGGAACCATGCCTGAACATCCGCTACATCGCTTCTTCACGTCGCAACGGCCCAGGCCGACCTTCGAGTGGGAGCGTTACCAGCAGCGCGATGTACTGATCATCGACCACCCACGCTGCCAGGCGGTGTTCAGCCGCCAGGGCGCGCAGTTGCTGCACTTTCAGCCGGCCGGCGAAAAGCCCTGGCTGTGGTGCGCCGAGCAGTGGCCGCAGGTCGGCGCCATCCGTGGCGGCGTGCCGGTGTGCTGGCCTTGGTATGGCCGCCACCCCAGCGAAGACCTGTGGCCGGCCCACGGTTGGGCGCGATTGCTGGACTGGAAGCTGGTGGACAGCCGCGAGGACGAGGAGGGGGTCGCCCTGAAGTGGCGCCTGGACCTGTGCGACTGGCAGGTCGACCTGCATGCCCGTCTGGGCGCGAGCATGGAACTGAGCCTGAGTACCGTGCACCAGGACAGCGAACCCTGCCAGCTGAGCCATGCATTGCTGGCTTACTGGCGTATCAGCGACGTGTCGAAGATAGCGCTGTCCGGGCTCGAGGATATCGAGGGCTACGACCGCCTCAATCGCCAGGCCTGTCGCGAAGACGGCGCGCTGAAGCTCAAGGGCGGTTGCCAGAAGGTCTACCCGGGCACGCCCAAGGTGCAGTTGCAGGACCCGGCCTGGCAGCGCGAGCTGTGCATCGACACCGGCGACAGCGACGACACCGTGGTCTGGCACCCGGGCAACCGCCCGCTGATGGGGGTGACCGGGCGCGAATGCCAGGGCTTCGTCTGCGTCGAGGCCACCAGTGGCAGTGGCGAAGGCCTGAGCCTGGCGCCGGGCGAGCGCGCGCACCTGCGGTTGCAGGCGCACCGGCTCAGCTGAGGTCGTCGTCCTCGATCGGGTAACGGCTGGCGTTGAGGCTTTCCTTGATCTTGCGCAGGTGTGGCTGGAAGTCCACGCCACGGCGCAGGGTCATGCCGGTGGCGAGTACATCGAGCACGGTGAGCTGGATGATCCGCGAGGTCATCGGCATGTAGATGTCGGTGTCCTCCGGCAGCGGGATGTGCAGGCTCAGGCTGCAGGCCTGGGCCAGTGGCGAGCCGGCGGCGGTCAGGCCGAGCACCGAGGCACCGTTCTCCCGGGCCAGGCGCGCCACCTCGACCAGTTCGCGGGTGCGCCCGGTGTAGGAGATGATCACGAACAGGTCGCCGGTGTGCGCCACCGAGGCCAGCATGCGTTGCATCAGCACGTCGGCGTGAGCCGAGACGGCGAGGTTGAAGCGGAAGAACTTGTGTTGCGCATCCAGGGCCACCGGGGCGGAAGCCCCCAGCCCAAAGAAGTGGATCTGCCGGGCCTGGATCATCATGTCCACGGCGCGGCTGACCTGCTGTGGGTCGAGCGCCTGGCAGGCGCTGTCCAGCGAGGCGATGGCGCTGCCGAAGATCTTCTGGGTGTAGGCGGCCGGATCGTCGTCGGCCTCCACCGCCCGGCTGACGTAGGCGGCGCCGCTGGCCAGGCTCTGGGCCAGTTGCAGCTTGAGCTCCGGGTAGCCGCTGACGCCGAACGAGCGGCAGAAGCGGTTGACGGTAGGTTCGCTGACCTTGGCCGCCTGGGCCAAGGCGGCGATGCTGAAGCGGGTGGCTTGTTGCGGGTTGAGCAGGATGACTTCGGCGACTTTGCGTTCGGCCTTGTTCAGCTCGTCCAGGCGGCCCTGGATCTGTTCCAGGAGGTTTCGCACGCGGTCCATGGTGTGTCCTTTGGGGCTCAGAGACAGCCGGCTGGCGCGACAGCAGGCTTTTTGCAGTGTTGTGTATCCTACTGGCGGTGGGGTTGTCACACCACTTGTCTGTAATGGATGTGTTTAATGTTGTGGTTTTTACTACATTAACCCTTGAAAAGCAGGGTTGAAAGCGGTATTCCTAGCTCAACTTTATAAAAGAACCAACATCATGGCTGCGATCAGTGTCGAACCTTGCACCTTTGCCCTCTTTGGCGCCCTCGGCGACCTGGCATTGCGCAAGCTGTTTCCCGCGCTCTACCAGCTCGACTGCGCCGACCTCCTGCACCCGGACACCCGCCTGCTGGCCCTGGCCCGCGAGCCGGGCACCGCGCTGGAGCACCTGGGCACCATCGAGGCGCATTTGCGCCGCCACGTGCCCGCGGCGGAAATCGACGCGGCTGCGCTCGAGCGTTTTCTCGGGCGCCTGAGTTACCTGCATGTGGATTTCGTCCAGCCCGAGGGCTACCAGGCCTTGGCCGAGCAGGCGCCGGCCGCGCTGCCGCTGATCGCCTATTTCGCCACCGCCGCGGCCGTCTACGGCGCCATTTGCGAAAACCTCGACAAGGCCGGCCTTGCCGCGCGCACCCGGGTGGTGCTGGAAAAGCCCATCGGCCACGACCTGGAGTCGTCACGCCGGGTCAACGACGCGGTGGCGCGCTTCTTCCCGGAAAACCGTGTCTACCGCATCGACCACTACCTCGGTAAAGAGACGGTCCAGAACCTGATCGCCCTGCGCTTCGCCAACAGCCTGTTCGAAACCCAGTGGAACCAGAATTCCATCTCCCATGTAGAGATCACCGTCGCCGAGAAGGTCGGCATCGAGGGCCGCTGGGGCTACTTCGACAAGGCCGGCCAGCTGCGCGACATGATCCAGAACCACCTGCTGCAACTGCTCTGCCTGATCGCCATGGACCCGCCCAGCGACCTGTCGGCCGACAGCATCCGCGACGAGAAGGTCAAGGTGCTCAAGGCGCTGGCGCCGATCACCGGCGAAGGGCTTAGCACCCGCGTGGTACGCGGCCAGTACATCGCTGGCTACAGCGACGGCAAGCCGGTGCCGGGTTATCTGGAGGAAGACAACGCCAACGCCCAGAGCGACACCGAAACCTTCGTCGCCCTGCGCGCCGACATCCGCAACTGGCGCTGGTCGGGCGTGCCGTTCTACCTGCGCACCGGCAAGCGCATGCCGCAGAAGCTGTCGCAGATCGTCATCCATTTCAAGGAGACGCCGCACTACATCTTCGCCCCGGAGCAACGCCTGCAGATCGGCAACAAGCTGATCATCCGCCTGCAGCCGGACGAAGGTATTTCGCTACGGGTGATGACCAAGGAGCAGGGCCTGGACAAGGGCATGCAACTGCGCAGCGGCCCGCTGCAACTGAATTTCTCCGACACCTGGCGCAGTGCGCGGATTCCGGACGCCTACGAGCGCTTGTTGCTGGAAGTGATGCGCGGCAACCAGAACCTGTTCGTGCGCAAGGACGAGATCGAATACGCCTGGAAATGGTGCGACCAGCTGATCGCCGGCTGGAAAGCCAGCGGCGATGCGCCCAAGCCCTACGCGGCGGGTTCCTGGGGGCCGATGAGCTCGATTGCATTGATCACACGCGATGGGAGGGCCTGGTATGGCGATATCTGAACTGCAACTGCCGGCAACGGTGAAGGCGCATCAGCTGGCTGATGCGAAAACCCTGGCGGCGACCTTGGCCCGCGATGTGGTCGAGCGCCTGCGCCAGGCCATCGCCAGCAAGGGCCAGGCCTGCGTGGTGCTTTCCGGTGGTCGCAGCCCGGTGCCGTTTCTCGAGAAGCTGGCCGCAGAAGCGCTGGACTGGTCGAAGGTCACCGTGAGCCTGGCGGACGAACGCTGGGTGCCGGTGGCGCACGACGACAGCAATGCCGGCTTGCTGGCCCGCCACCTGTTCAAGGGCGCGGCGGCCAAGGCGCGTTTTATCGGCTTGTACCAGAGCGCCGCGACCTTGGAGGCCGCCGCTGAGCAGGCCGACCAGGTGCTCGCCGACCTGCCGTCGATCGATGTGCTGGTGCTGGGCATGGGTGACGATGGCCACACGGCTTCGCTGTTCCCGGCCAGCCCCAACTTGCGCCAGGGCCTGGCCAAGGTCGGTGAGCGTCGCTGCTTGGCCATGCTGGCACCCAGCGTGCCGCACCAGCGCCTGAGCATGACCCGTGCCCTGCTGGCCAGCGCCGGCTTCACCGCCCTGTCCGTGCAAGGCGCGGGCAAGCTTGCCACCCTGCGTGCCGCCCTGGCGGCCGAAGACCCTACCGAAATGCCGATTCGCGCCTTTCTTCACGACCCCCTGGACATCTACTGGTGCCCATGAGCCAAGGATCTACTGTCATGACCACCCTTGAACGCCCACAGCCTTTGCTCTCGATGGCCGACAAAGCCGCGCGGATCGACGCGATCTGCGACCAGGCGCGCATCCTGCCGGTGATCACCATCGCCCGTGAGGAAGACATCCTGCCCCTGGCCGACGCCCTGGCCGCCGGCGGCATCCGCACCCTGGAAGTGACCCTGCGCTCGCAGCATGGCCTGAAGGCCATCCAGGTGCTGCGCGAGCAGCGCCCGGAGCTGTGCGTTGGCGCCGGCACCGTGCTCGATCGCGGCATGTTCGCTGCCGTCGAGGCGGCGGGCGCGCAGTTTGTCGTCACCCCGGGCATCACCCAGGACATCCTCGAGGCCGGTGTGGAAAGCGACATTCCGCTGCTGCCCGGCATCAGCACGCCGTCCGAAATCATGATGGGCTACGCCCTCGGCTACCGCCGCTTCAAGCTGTTCCCGGCCGAGATCAGCGGTGGCGTGGCGGCGATCAAGGCGTTCGCCGGCCCGTTCGGCGACATTCGTTTCTGCCCCACCGGCGGGGTGAACCCGGCCAACGTGCGCAACTACATGGCCCTGCCCAACGTGATGTGCGTGGGCGGCACCTGGATGCTCGACAGCAGCTGGATCAAGAACGGCGACTGGGCGCGGATCGAGGCGTGCAGCGCCGAGGCGATGGCGCTGCTGGACTGACAGATTTCGTTGTGTGCTACACGGCTTGTGGGGCGCTTGGTCGGCGCCCCTTTTTTTTGCCTGAAGGTTTTTGGTGTTTGGGGGCTTCCCGGGTGCCGATCACTGCGAGGCTTTGGTCAGCAAGCTGGAGAAGGCGCGCTTGGCGTCCTCCACGGCGTTGGAGATTTCCAGCGCAGCCTTGGTCGATTCGGCCCGGTAGGTTTCGGTCAGGCCTTTCATGTCATTCTGGAAGTCCAGGGTGGCTTGGGCCAGGGCGCGCACCGATTCGACACGCAGAGTCGCGCCATAGCTGGCTTTCATCGCCGCCCCCAGTTGCTGGTTGCCCAGCTCGCCCAGGGCTTCCAGGCCCTTGTTGATACCGGCAGTGGTGGCGTTGAGGGTATGGGTGGCCTCCGCCATGCCTTGGTTGGCGGTGAACGAAACCGCAAGGCTGGTGAGCACGACTTCGTTGGTGGCGAAGAACGACACCATGCGCTGGTACTGACGCTCCTTGACCACATGCACTTGGCTGATGCGGGCGAACACCATCTCGGCGGTGTTGTAGCCGACCCGTAGGTCGTCAGCGATATCCTTGACGATCTGGTAGCTTTTGTCTTCGTTCTGCAGCGCTCGTACCGCTTCGTCACGCGCCAGCTCCAGTGCTGCGACGCGGGCGGGCGCTTCGCTTGCGGCCGCAGCCACGTTAGCGTTGGCGGTGTCCAGGGCTTCGGTGCACTCCTGCAGGGACTGCCCTGCGATAGCCAGAACTTGCTGGGCGTCGACCTCGGCAGTCTTCATGGCCAGGCGGAAGTCCATGTACGCTTCCAGGATCAGGTTTTCGCGGGTGATCTGGTCGCTGGCGGCCGCGCACACGTCGAGGTAGTGCTTGCGGATGTCCTCGAAACGGCTCGGAATCGAGCCTCGCAGCATGCGCATCCAGGCCAGCTTGAGGCGTTCGAGGGTGTCCAGGCGGCCATCGTCCATCCATGTGGCCATGGCAGCCGCGTCTTCACGAATCGACGTGAAGCTGTCGGTGATATCCATGTAGCGGTCAGAGATATCCATCCCGGCGATCTGCTCGCGTACGGTCTGGTTGAACAACGACGCCTGCTGCAGTACCGCGGCGATGCCGGTGACACGCTGGTTGTCGTAATGCGCGACCTTGTCCAGCAGGGTCAGTACGGGTGCTGGCTGTGGCGCTTGACCGAAGGCGATGCCGAGTTTGCGCAGGCCGTCTAGGGCGCGTTCGAGGTATTGGCTCATGGTGATCCTTGCCTGAGTGGATATCTGCAATTGAGTTGCGCGATTCAGAAACTGTCGGTGGTGCGAAAACCACCACCGCCGGAACTGCTGGAGGTGCTGAAACCGCCTCCACCGAAACTGCCAGAGGTGCCATGGGAGCTGGTCGAGTCGTTGCCCCGGCTGGGGCTCCTGCTGTCATCCCAGTGCTGTGACGACACAAACTGCCGACCTTCATCGAGCAAGCGTTGCACTTCGGACTGTTCCAGCTGGCCGCGCATGTAGTCGTCGAGTATTTGTTCGATGGGCTGCTGCAGCCGGTATTCATGGCTTGGATCGCGGTAATGGGCATCGCGCAGCGCGTACTCCAAGGTCTTGGCCCGGTCATAGCGTTGGCGCTGTTTGTCGCTCTCATCGCGCAAGCCGTTCAGATGCTGCTGAATCTCCCGCAGCCGTGCGTGCAGCAACTGCAGGTCACTGACCAGGAGGTCGTCATCCGGGTTCGGTGTCCTGGCCGCCTCGATGATCAGCTCGGCCAAGGGGCGTGCCCTGAGCCTGTCGGTGATGCTCTGGCGAATCTGCAACAGGTGGGGATCGCGCTGCTGATTGAAGTCGGCCAGTTGAGCATGCAGTGAGCTGGCGTTGGCCTTGGCCTCGCTCAACAACACTTCCAGCTCTTGTTCTTCGGCCAGCAAGGCCTGCATGCCAGCTGCTTCACGGGCTTTCTCCAGATGCTGCTGGTGTTGCGCCTGCAATTGCTGCCGCGTCTGGGCGAGGGTCTGGCGCTGGGTCTCGTTGCGCGTGTACATGGCCAACAAGGTCTGTTCGTTGGCGTAGTTGGCGTGAAAGTCGACCTTGCGCGCCAGGTAGTCGTCCAACGTTCGCTGGAAGAGGTAAGGTCGGTATTGCTCGGTGCCATAGCCACAGGCCTTGAGAAAACGGTAGAGCGGGTTGCTCTTGTAGCCTTCCAGCTTGTTGGCGCACTCGTTGCGGATTTCCGCGTAGCTAGCATCGGACTGCTGTTCAGCTTGCCGGTTTGCATTCAGTCGTTCCTGCAATCGAGCGAAAGCAGGGTCTTCGTCGAGCATGCGCTGTGCCTGGGCATCGAGCTGGCCGAGATCACTGCGCACCTGCTGACGTTTGTCCAGTCGGGTGGCTATCAGTTGCTCGACTCGTTCGAGCGCCTGGACCAGGTTCGCTCGGGCGTGCTCGCGCTGCTCGAACAACTGCCGGGTCTGCAGGTCCAGCTCGGGGTCGATGTTCAGCTGCAGGGTGGCGATCTGTCCCAGCTTTGAGGTGATCTGGTCTTCCAGCCGGGCTTCCTGGTCGAGCTGGGCATACAGCGTCTGCTCGGCTTCACGCCTGGTCTGTTCGGCCTGGCGCGAGTTGTGTTCGAGCGCATTGACAAGGGCGATCGGTTTCATTGCATCACCATTCCAGAATCATCTCAGGGGTGGCGTTGGTGCTTTGGCTGAAGTGCATGCTCAGGCTGTTCACCGGTTTTCTGCCAATCAGGCGTTGGCTGATATGGCCATCTTCGAGCTTGTCCTGCCTGACACGCAGATATTCGTCGTAACTGACGCGCACACCGAAACGATTGGCCCAGCGGGTCTTGCCGGTCTCCACGCTGGTCACCGGCACCCACGTCTGCTTGCCGGCAGCGTCGAAGGGTTCGACGATCAGGTACCAGCTTTTGCCTCGCGTGCTGTTCGGATTGCAGCCGGAGTTTTCGTAACAGCGCTCCACGCCCGACTTGATGCCGGGGCGATCGACCAGCTCGATGGTCAGGGGTTCTGCGGCGTAAATCAGGTAGTCCTTCACTGCATCGAGGGTGGAGTCGGCCTTTTCCAGTTGCAGCTTGGCGATATCTTCACCGGCAAGGTTGAGCCAGTCAGCCAGTTGCTCATGATCGGCCTTGGGCAGCGGCATGGCATTCAGGCGATTGTGCAGTTGCTGCTGCTGGTCGAGGCTGATGTAGACGTGGTCCACGCGGTTGAGTCGTTTTTTGGCCTTTGCCAGGTTGTTTTGCGCGCCGGCCAACACGAAGTACGCTTGTTCGATTCGAGCATTCAAGGTGGCGCGGTTGTCGCGGGTGATCGGATCGGGTCGCGCGACATTCAATGATTGGCTGGGGCTGGGCAGCACACGCTCGATCTTGACGAGCAGGTCCGCCACCACTGGAACCGGTTGGCGTGCCTGACGAGCCTTGGATTGCTCCAGACGCTGGCGCTGCTTGGCTAGATCCATCTGCAGCAGTTGGACGTCGATGGCCAGTTGATCGGCGCTCAGGCCCGCCCGAATGTTTAATCCACTCTCCACCAGAAAGCGTGTGCCCAAGCCCAGTGCAATCAGTAGCACACTGTAAGCCACGCCTTTGAGAAGCGGCCGGTAGGCCATGGCCAGGCGAGCCAGCAGGCGCTGCGTGAAGCCCAGGGCAGGCGCTTGGAACTCGAGGCGTCGTGCGAAGAACTGGCGTACGCCTTCCTCGACCGTTGCTTCGTCAAAGGCGATGCCATGGCTCTGGTAGTAAGTACGAATGCCTTCGGCCACTTCGGCGCGGCGCCGAGGTAAGTCAAGATGCTCCTGGATGGCCATTTCGCGATGACGCAGTTGGTCAACCAGCGCCATGGCACCGATCCGTTCACTCAATGGGATGCTCATCGATTGCATTCCAGGGGGCGGTGGCGCGTTGCGCGCGCCAGGCAATAGCTCATGGTGCTCCTTGCATGAGTGGGAGAGGGGTCGTGCAGTATACCCATGAATAACGGCCAAATGATGGCTCGCTCACTGCAGCCTGAAGATGCCGTCTAGCGCGCACAAAAAAGCCCGCATCTCTGCGGGCTCTTCGGGGCGATCAACGCGTCAGGCTGCTTTGGCCTGCTGCTGGCTCAACGACCGGTTCAGCGCGCTGAACAAGGCCTTGAAGCTGGCGGTGGTGATGTTCTCGTCGATCCCCACCCCATGCACCGGACGGCCACCGGCCACACGCAGTTCGATGTATGCGGCCGCCTTGGCATTGGTGCCAGCACCGATGGCGTGTTCGTTGTAGTCCATGATCTCCACATTGACCGGCAGACCCGCCACCAGCGCTTCCAGGGCGCCGTTGCCCTTGCCATGCCAGTGCAGGGTAGTCTCGCCTTCACCGGAGACTTCCACCTGCACGTGGCTGCTGCCGTTCTCTTCCTGCAAGCGGTGGCTGACCAGCGCATACGGCGCGTTGGCTTGCAGGTATTCCTTCTGCAGCAACTTGTAGATCTGCTCGGCGGTCATTTCCAGGCCGAGGCGGTCGGTCTCGCCCTGCACCACCTGGCTGAACTCGATCTGCATGCGGCGTGGCAGGCTGATGCCGTATTCCTGCTCGAGCAGGTAGGTGATGCCGCCCTTGCCCGACTGGCTGTTGACGCGGATCACCGCCTCGTAGCTGCGGCCGATGTCGGCCGGGTCGATCGGCAGGTATGGCACTTCCCACAGTTCGCCTTCCTGCTGCTTGGCGAAGCCCTTGCGGATGGCGTCCTGGTGCGAGCCGGAGAAGGCGGTGTGGACCAGGTCGCCGACGTAGGGGTGACGCGGGTGCACCGGCAACTGGTTGCACTCCTCGACGACCTTGCGCACGCCGTCGATGTCGGAGAAGTCCAGTTGCGGGTCGATGCCCTGGGTGTAGAGGTTCAGCGCAAGGGTGACCAGGTCGACGTTGCCGGTGCGCTCGCCGTTGCCGAACAGGCAGCCTTCGGCACGGTCGGCGCCGGCCATCAGGCCCAGTTCGGTGGCGGCGATGCCGGTGCCGCGGTCGTTGTGGGTGTGCAGGCTGATGATCACGCTGTCGCGACGGTTGATGTTGCGGCAGAACCATTCGATCTGGTCGGCGTAGACGTTGGGGGTGGCGACTTCAACGGTGGCCGGCAGGTTGAGGATGATCTTGTGCTCAGGCGTCGGGTTCCACACCTCGATCACCGCGTCGCACACCTCTTTGGCGAACTCCAGCTCAGTGGCGCTGAAGGTCTCCGGCGAGTACTGGAAGGTCCAGTGAGTGTCCGGCTGCTGGGCGGCGTACTTGACGAACAGCTTGGCGGCATTGACCGCGATGTCCTTCACGCCTTGCTTGTCCTGGTTGAAGACGATGCGGCGGAACGACGGGCAGGTGGCGTTGTACAGGTGGACGATGGCCTTCTTGGCGCCACGCAGGGATTCGAAGGTACGGGCGATCAGGTCTTCACGGGCCTGGGTGAGCACCTGGATGGTGGTGTCGTCCGGGATGTGGCCGTCTTCGATCAGGGTGCGCACGAAGTCGAAGTCGGTCTGCGAGGCCGATGGGAACGAGGCTTCGATTTCCTTCACGCCCACCTGCACCAGGGTTTTCCAGAACCGCAGCTTTTTCTCCGAGTCCATCGGCTCGATCAGCGACTGGTTGCCATCACGCAGGTCGGAGCTGCACCAGATCGGGGCCTGGGTGATGGTCTTCGACGGCCAGGTACGGTCGGGCAGGTCGATGGTCGGGAACGCGCGGTATTTCTTCGATGGGTCTTTGAGCATGGTCATGCAAGCATTCCTTTTATGTGCGGCCGTGATCGGGCCTGCCAAACGAAAACGAGAGAAAAAGGCGAGGCGACGCGATTCACCCTGGTAGTCGGGCGCTGACCAGGCAGAGGCTGCGGTGTTGTCGGAGCAGGGTGCTGAAGATGTTCATGTGCTCAACCCTAACCAGTGGGTTGGGGGATGGCAAGCATTGCGGGAAAATTGAGAGAAATGCTTAAAAAAACTGCTTTGTCGAAATCTTGTGGCCGTGTTTTTTTATTTGTTGAGATTTGATTGCGCGATGCTTTTTCATTGCGCAAGTCACGAGCCAGGCCCGCTCCCACATGATCGCGGGTGGCATCGTGGGAGCGGGCTTGCCCTGCGTCAGGGCTGGAACGCGCCGATGAAGATCGCCGGATCGACCCGCGCGTCGTTGAGGCTGACATTCCAGTGCATGTGCGGCCCGGTCGCTCGCCCGGTCGAGCCCACACGCCCGACCACCTCGCCCCGGCGCAACACCTGCCCCGGTTTCACATCGATCTTCGACATGTGGCAGAACATGCTGATGAACCCCTGGCCGTGGTCGACGAACACGGTGTTGCCATTGAAGAAGTAGTCACCTACCAGGATTACCCTGCCGTTGGCCGGGGTCTTGATCGGCGTGCCGGCGGGCACCGCGAAATCCAGGCCGGCATGGGGGTTGCGCTCCTCGCCATTGAAGAACCGGCGCACGCCGAACTTGCTCGACAGCGGGCCGTTGACCGGCTTGTCGAGGATCAGGTTGCTGGGCACGGCCGGGCTGAAGCTGCGATAGGCCTTGATCTGCTCGGCCAATTCGCGGTCGATGCGCTTGAGGTCCTGGGGCTCAGGGTTGACCTGGCGTTTGTTCTTCAGGGTGATGTGCTGCTCGGGGTACTTCTTGCTGCCCACGCTGAAAGGGATGTTGCGCCCCTCCTGGGTGAGCACGGCGCTCCCGGGCTTCTGGGTGAGGGGGATACCGACGATGGCCAGCCAGTTGTCCTGCTCCCTGACCACCAGCACCGGCTTGCCGTCGAAGCGCGCGGTCGGCGCGCTGGCGGACGGCCCCAGGTTGACCACGGCCACGCCGCCGGGCACCGGCTTGTCGAGGGTGCGGGTGATGTAGCTGGCCTGGGCTGCGGTGAGCGGCAGCAGCAGGGCGAGGGCGAGCAGGGGCGCGAACAGGCGGGGCATGTGTCAGTCCAGTAGCGAGAGGGTGACCGGGGTCTGGTGGTTGTCCTCGACCCGCACCTTGAGCTCGCCTTCGTTGAGGCGGGCGGTCAGGCGCTGGCCGTTGTGGGTCTGGGCGGCGCTGCGGATGGCCTGGCCGTGTTCGTCGAGCAGGATGCTGTAGCCGCGGGCGAGGGTGGCCAGCGGGCTGACGACCTGCAAGGTCTGCAGCTGCGCCTGGAAGCGCTGGCGGCGGTCCTTGAGCACGTCGCGCATGGCCTTGGGCAGGCGTTCGGCGAGGCTGTCCAGGCGCTGCTTCAGCAGTTTCAGGCTGCGCCCGGGGTGTTGCGCGGCCAGGCGTGTGTCCAGGCGGCCGAGGCGTTCGTGGCGTTGGTTCATGTTCAGCGCGAAGGCGCGGCGCAGGCGCATGTCCAGGTCGTCCAGGCGCTGGGCCTGCTGGCGCAGGCGCTCGCCCGGGTGGCGCAGGCGCCGGGCCAGGCCCTCGACCCGCAGGCGGTCGTGGGCCAGGCGGCTCTGCATGCGCAGCAACAGGCGCCGCTGCAGGCTGTCGAGGCGCTGTTGCAGGCCGCTGCTGTCGGGGGCGAGCAGTTCGGCGGCGGCGGATGGCGTAGGCGCGCGCACGTCGGCGACGAAGTCGCTGATCGACACATCGGTCTCATGGCCCACGGCGCTGACGATCGGCGTGACACAAGCGGCCACGGCACGGGCCACGGCTTCTTCGTTGAAGCACCAGAGGTCTTCCAGCGAGCCGCCGCCACGGGCCAGGATCAGTGCGTCGAAGCCTTGCCGGTCGGCCATCTGCAGGGCGCGGACGATCTGGTTGATGGCCTCGCGACCCTGCACGGCGGTGGGGATCAGGTTGAGTTCGACCTGTGGCGCGCGGCGGCGGAACACGCTGATGATGTCGCGGATCACCGCGCCGGTGGGCGAGGTGATGATGCCGATGCGCTGCGGGTGCGCGGGTAACGGCCGCTTGCGCTCGGTGCTGAACAACCCCTCGGCGCCAAGCTTTTCCTTCAAGGCTTCGAAGGCCAGGCGCAGGGCGCCGTCGCCGGCGGGCTCGACGGTGTCGAGGATCAGCTGGTAGTCGCCGCGCCCTTCGAACAGCGAGACCTTGCCACGCACCCGCACCGCCAGGCCGTCGCGCAGGGCCTGGCGCACGCGCAGGGCGTTCTGCCGGAACAGTGCGCAACGGATCTGCGCGCCGCTGTCCTTGAGGGTGAAGTACATGTGCCCGGAGGCCGGGCGGGCGAGGTTGGATATCTCGCCTTCCACCCAGACACTGCGGAACACATCCTCCAGCAGCACGCGGGCGCGGCCGTTGAGCTGGCTGACGGTGAGGACCTCGCGGTCCAGGCCGAGTCGTTCGAAGGGGTCTTTGATCATGGCGGGCATCATAAAGGACATGGACCGGGTTGTCTGTGTTCGCCCGTTACGCAGTTCGTGCCCTTGTCCACCGTAGGAGCCAGCCTTGCTGGCGAAAGGGCATTCAGTTGCGCATCGCCGTCACGAACTGTCGCACCAGATCCCCGGCATCCCGCCGGCAGGCCAGCGCCACGGTGCTCTGACAAGCTTCGAGCAGTGGCACGAAGCAGACCGACGCTGGCGCAATCTCACGCATGCTCGCCGGCAGCAACGCCACCCCGAACCCCGCCTGGATCAGTTGCAGCTGCGTGGTCTTGCGCGACACCACCTGCGCGGCCTGGGGGAAGAACCCTGCGCTCATGCACAGCGATGCCGACAGATAGCTCAAGCCGCCCCGTTGCCGATGGGGAATGGAGATGAAGCGCTCTTCACGCAGTTGCTCCAACCTCACGCTGGCTTCGGATGCCAGTGAATGTTGGGCGGCCACCGCCAGCAGCAACGGCTCATCGAACAAGGCGTGCAGCGCCACGCCCTCATACTGGCGCAGCACGGGCAGGCGCAGCAGGCCGATCTCCAGGCGCCCCTCGGCGATATCTTCCAATTGCGCTTCCGATGATTGCTGGGCGATTTCCAGGGACACGCCCGGGTTGTCATCCAGATAACCGCCGAGCCGCTCGAGCAAACGCCCGGTCAATGGCACGGTGCTGGAATGGTTCAGACGCAGGCTGCCGCGCAGGCCCTGACCGATTTCACTGGCCAGGCGTTCGGCCTTGTCCAGGTCGGCCAGCAGGCGCCGCGCCCGGTCGAGAAAAGCTAGCCCGGCAGCGGTCAGCCGTGGCTGGCGGGCGGTGCGCTCGAATAAGGGCGTTGCCAATTGCTGTTCAAGCTCCTTGATCTGCCGGCTCAGGGCCGACTGGGCGATGTACAGCCGCTCGGCGGCAGCGCTGAAGCTGCCGCACTCGGCGATTTCGACGAAGTAGCGCAGTTGGCGGATCGAAGTCATGTCATGCCTTTTTGAGATGGCTTGTGGCGCTAAGGCATATTAGTCGGCATGGCTGGCGACTGGCTAATCTGCAGGTGTCTTCCCAGGAGTCGTTGCAATGCTTGCCCAACTGTCGTTCTCCGGCCTTGACTGGCTGCCGATCCTGCTTGGCGTGGCCGTGGCCTATATCGTCTTCGGCATTGCCGGCTTCGGCACTGCGTTGGTCGCCGGCCCTGTGTTGATTCACTTCATGCCGTTGTCGCGGATCGTTCCACTGCTGGTCCTGCTGGATTTCGTTGCCTCATTAGGCAATCTGCTGCCGTCCCGGCGGGATGTGGTGCGCGGCGAATTGCTGCGTCTGTTGCCCTTCATGGCCGTGGGCTGCACATTGGGCGTGGTGTTCCTGCTGCACCTGAAGTCGGATGTCTTGCTGCTGCTGATGGGACTGTTCGTCACCGCTTACGCGGTATACGGTCTGGCGGTGAAGGTGCGGCCGGCGAGCTTGTCGGGCGCCTGGGCGGTGCCGATGGGTACGGTGGGCGGGTTGTTCGGCGCCATGTTCGGCAGCGGTGGCTTTCTATACGCGATCTACCTGAGCGCCCGGTTGCAGGCGAAGGAGCAGGTGCGGGCGACCCAGGTCGCGCTGATCAGTTGCAGCACGGTGGTACGTCTTTCGTTGTTCATGATCGCCGGGGTGTACGCCGATGCCAGCCTGCTGCTTCTGGCCGCCTGCCTGTTACCGGTGATGTTTGCAGGTACCTGGTTGGGGCGCCGGTTGACCCTGAAGCTGTCTCGCGAAGCCTTCGTGCGGCTGATCACCTGGCTGGTGCTGGCCAGCGGCCTGGCGTTGATCGGTCGCTACCTGAGCGCCTGAGCAGGCGCTAGAATTGCGCGATTATCGCTGTCCGCAGGCTCGTTTCGTTCATGAACACCCAAAGCATCATCGTTCCCAAGCTGTCTACCGTGCCGGTCCACGAAGCCCGTGCCCGGGCCATCCTGCGCTGGCTGGTACGCGAGAAGATCGTCGAGGAGCAGTTGACCACGTGCGGGCGCACCGGCAACCGCATGGGCCATGCCCTGGCTGAAGGCGCGCGCAAGGTGGCCCTGCATCCGCAGAAACTGCCGCTCGGTGAGCAGGTCAACGGCCTGGAGGTGATGCTCAAGCGCTGCATCTATACCCCCACCGAGGGCTTTCTCGAAGAAGCCGGCTGCCCGGAATGCCGGCGCGAAGTCGGCGAGCCGCTGTTCGAGAGCCTGGAGGAGTGGATGCCGGGGGTGAGCGACAACTTCACCTGCCCCCTGTGCGGCTTCGAAGACGACATCAATGGCTTTCTTTACCTGCAGCCATGTGCCTTTTCCAACCTCGGGTTCATCTTCAACAACTGGGGCGAGGCGGGCTTCACCCAGGCTTTCCTCGACAGCTTCGCCGACTGGCTCGATCAGCCGGTGGCGGTGGTGCAGGTGAAGGTGGGGTGAGGGTGGTTCGGGACCGCTTTGCGGTCCATCGCCGGCAAGCCGGCTCCTACCTGTACCGCGCCACTCCCGTAGGCGCCGGCTTGCCGGCGAAGCGGTCCTGATACACCCACGAATCACCACTGGGCCGAAGGCCCTTATTTTGCATTGAGCGGCGCGCCATGGATGGGTATAATGGCGCGCTTCCATTTTTCCCTCCCGGGAGCCCCCGCGATGCTGCGTATCAGCCAAGAAGCCCTGACCTTCGACGATATCCTCCTTGTACCCGGCTACTCCGAGGTACTGCCCAATGAAGTCAGTCTCAAGACACGTTTGACTCGTGGCATCGAGCTGAACATTCCCCTGGTTTCCGCCGCCATGGATACCGTCACCGAAGCGCGCCTGGCCATTGCCATGGCCCAGGAAGGCGGCATCGGCATCATCCACAAGAACATGACCATCGAGCAGCAGGCCGGCGAAGTGCGCAAGGTCAAGAAGTTCGAGGCTGGCGTGGTCAAGGACCCGATCACCATCGACGCCGACGCCACCGTGCGCGACCTGTTCGACCTCACCCGCCTGAACAACATCTCCGGTGTTCCGGTGCTGGAGAACGGCGACCTGGTCGGTATCGTCACCTCCCGTGACGTGCGCTTCGAAACCCGCCTGGACGCCAAGGTCCGCGACGTGATGACCCCCAAAGAGCGTCTGGTCACTGTCCGCGAAGGCGCCGACAAGAACGAAGTCCGCGAGCTGCTGCACAAGCACCGCCTGGAAAAAGTCCTGATCGTCGACGACAAGTTCGCCCTCAAGGGCATGATGACCGTCAAGGACATCGAGAAGGCCAAGGCCTACCCGCTGGCCAGCAAGGACGACCAGGGTCGCCTGCGCGTCGGCGCCGCGGTCGGCACCGGCAAGGACACTGGCGAGCGCGTTGCGGCGCTGGTAGCAGCTGGCGTTGACGTGGTGGTGGTCGATACCGCCCACGGTCATTCCAAAGGCGTGATCGACCGCGTTCGCTGGGTGAAAGAGAACTACCCACAAGTGCAGGTGATCGGTGGCAACATCGCCACCGGCGCCGCCGCCAAGGCCCTGGCTGAAGCCGGCGCCGACGCGGTCAAGGTCGGTATCGGCCCAGGCTCGATCTGCACCACCCGCATCGTCGCCGGTGTCGGCGTGCCGCAGATCAGCGCCATCGCCAACGTCGCCGCCGCACTGGAAGGCACTGGCGTGCCACTGATCGCCGACGGCGGCATCCGTTTCTCGGGTGACCTGTCCAAGGCCATCGTCGCCGGCGCCTCGTGCGTGATGATGGGTTCGATGTTCGCCGGTACCGAAGAAGCCCCGGGTGAGGTCGAGCTGTTCCAGGGCCGTTCGTACAAGGCCTACCGCGGCATGGGTTCGCTGGGTGCCATGGCACAGGCGCAAGGTTCCTCCGACCGTTACTTCCAGGACTCCTCGGCCGGCGCCGAGAAGCTGGTCCCGGAAGGCATCGAAGGCCGCGTCCCCTACAAGGGCGCCCTGGCGGCGATCATCCACCAGCTGATGGGCGGCCTGCGCTCGTCCATGGGCTACACCGGCAGCGCGACCATCGAAGAGATGCGCACCAAGCCGGAGTTCGTGCGCATCACCGGTGCCGGCATGGCCGAGTCCCACGTGCATGACGTACAGATCACCAAAGAAGCCCCTAACTACCGCGTAGGCTGAGGCTTCAAGCAATAGCAAGCGGGGCTGTCATGACAGCCCCGTGTCGTTTCCGATTTCCACTGACGAGATTGAGTCATGGCCCTCGACATTCACGCTCACCGCATCCTGATCCTCGATTTCGGTTCCCAGTACACCCAGCTGATCGCCCGCCGCGTGCGCGAAATCGGTGTGTACTGCGAGCTGCACCCGTTCGACATGGACGATGAAGCGATCCGCGAATTCAACCCGCGCGGCATCATCCTGGCCGGTGGCCCCGAGTCGGTCCACGAAGCCAACAGCCCACGCGCCCCGCAGGCCGTGTTCGACCTGAAGGTCCCGGTGCTGGGCATCTGCTACGGCATGCAGACCATGGCCGAGCAGATGGGCGGCAAGGTCGAAGGTTCCGACCTGCGCGAGTTCGGCTACGCCCGCGTCGACGTGGTCGGCAAGAGCCGCCTGCTCGACGGCATCGAAGACCACGTCGACGATGACGGCGTGCTGGGCCTGGACGTGTGGATGAGCCACGGCGACAAGGTCACCCAGATGCCAGGCAACTTCAGCGTGCTGGCCAGCACCCCGAGCTGCCCGATCGCCGGCATGTACGACGATGCCCTGGGCTACTACGGCGTGCAGTTCCACCCGGAAGTGACCCACACCAAGCAGGGCGGTCGCATCCTGTCGCGCTTCGTCCAGGACATCTGCGGCTGTGAAGCCCTGTGGACGGCTTCGAACATCGTCGAAGACGCCATCGCCCAGGTACGCGCACAGGTTGGTTCGGCCAACGTCCTGCTGGGCCTGTCCGGCGGCGTTGACAGCTCGGTGGTTGCCGCGCTGCTGCACCGCGCCATCGGCGACCAGCTGACCTGCGTGTTCGTTGACAACGGCCTGCTGCGCCTGCACGAAGGTGACCAGGTGATGGCCATGTTCAAGGAGAACATGGGCGTCAAGGTGATCCGCGCCGACGCTGAAAAGCAGTTCCTCGACAACCTGGAAGGCGAAGCGGACCCTGAGAAGAAGCGCAAGATCATCGGCCGCACCTTCATCGACGTGTTCGATGCCGAAGCCAGCAAGCTGGAGAACATCCAGTTCCTCGCCCAAGGCACCATCTACCCTGACGTGATCGAGTCGGCCGGCGCCAAGAGCGGCAAGGCCCACGTGATCAAGTCGCACCACAACGTCGGTGGCCTGCCGGAGGAGATGAACCTCAAGCTGGTCGAGCCGTTGCGCGAACTGTTCAAGGACGAAGTGCGCAAGATCGGCCTGGAGCTGGGCCTGCCGTACGACATGGTCTACCGCCACCCGTTCCCGGGCCCGGGCCTGGGGGTGCGCATCCTGGGTGAAGTGAAGAAAGAGTACGCCGATATCCTGCGTCGCGCCGACCACATCTTCATCGAAGAGCTGCGCAAGGCCGACTGGTACCACAAGACCAGCCAGGCGTTCGTGGTGTTCCAGCCGGTCAAGTCGGTCGGCGTCGTCGGCGACGGCCGTCGCTACGCCTGGGTCGTGGCCCTGCGTGCCGTCGAGACCGTGGACTTCATGACCGCGCGCTGGGCGCACCTGCCGTACGAGCTGCTGGAAACCGTCAGCGGCCGTATCATCAACGAAATCGACGGCATCTCCCGCGTCACCTACGACGTGTCGAGCAAGCCGCCGGCCACTATCGAGTGGGAATGAGTTGAGCCACAAGGGCGCCGCAAGGCGCCCTTGTCGTATCTGCGCTCAGCTCAACGGCTGATGTAGCGCATGCCGCGCAGGCTCAGGCGGGTATGCAGGTCGGCAAGGTGTTCGAAGCGACGCTCATGCACGTCTGGCCAGTCAGGGCGTTCGATGTAGTAGTAGCGCCCGTCTCGGTTGATCAAGGTACGTCGCAGGGTGGAATTATGGCTGCGGTTGATCACGTACTCCTCGCCATTGACCCGTTCGATGGTGTAGTCGCCAGGCTTGACCAGCATGCTGTTGAAGTCGGGGGGCGTCGAGCGGGCGGGCAGCACTGCGGCACGCAGGAGCAGATCGCTTTGCAGGTGTCGGACTTTACCCTTCGGGTCCATGGCATCCCTGCCTGGGTCGACGCTGTAGGTGTCGACTCCGTCGATCGGACCGTCTTCGACACGCAGGCCGATCGCGCCTTCCGTTTCAGCCAAACCGGTAACGCCATGGAAGTTGTTGGCATGGCTGCTGCCCACCAGTGCAACCCATTTTCCCGGACCTCGTGCAGCCTGGTCGGCCTCGATGATCAGGTGCGCATAGAAGTTCATCATCTGCTGGCGTGTCCCATCGGCAACCGGGTTCGCCCAAGCCTGGCGATAGCTTGCCATGCAGTCGATGGCTTGGATGCGTACGCCGTTCTTCTGCGCCTCAAGCATTACCCGGCGGAAGGTGTAGCGGCCAGCCGGGTCAGTGCCGTGCCCGAGATCCTGCTCCGCGACGTAGTTATCCAGAGCTTTGGGCATCACGCCGCTGCGATTGAATGCGTCCAGGTCCGCTTGCTGGAAGTCGGTCGTGTAGTGCTCCATGTACAGTGTCCTGACCTTCAACTTGCGCAGCAGGCGCATGTTGTCGATCAGTAGTCGCTTGCTGCCAAGGCCACTATGCGCCTCTCCTATCACCAAGCCGTTGCTGTTCTCGTAGATACTTTGCAGCACCCTGTTGGAGGCGGCGCTGGGAGGGATCTCAGGTATCTGCGGGCGTGCGGGAGGCTGCACCGTGTTCATGAAGTCATTGGCGTCTGTCGCCAACTGATCACGCAGTTGGCGGAAGCGCTTGATGGCGGCGCTGCGATCTGGTGCATCCAGTCGTTCCCGAGCACCCGTTATCTCATGCTCTGAAACATCCGTGAGTGAAGGGCGCAGGTTGGCGGGGACATCATAAGGTGTGTCTGCAAGTGCAGGTGGGTTCGCAGACGTTGACGAGTGGCCCCAGGCTTTCAGGCGTGCGAGCATGCCCCCTTTGAGGTCAGGGCGATCCACGGGTTGCCATTGTCCCTCTGCATCCAGGCGGATTGGTTGGTTCTTGTAAAAGGAGAACGGGTTGTCGGGGTCGACGATGGTCCAGATTTTCAGTTCTGAAACAAAACGCACTTGGTAAGGCATATCTTCAACCAGTGCGTAGAATTGCCTGCCTTGCGTGTAGATCCCTTCAAGGGCGCCTGTCCCTGGCTCGCCGCTGAGCACTACATTGGTTTCGAAAGGGTGCAGCAGCTCCCAGCTCTGCGCTGGTTGGAAGGGGCCGGGCACCCAGGTTCGGATGGCATCCGCCACGCTTGTGGTTGTCTCACCTTCAATTTCGTTATCGCCCGAACCGCTGGGCTCCTTTGCCTCGATTGGGCGCTCCCCGATACCCGAAGCCCCGTCTGCTTCACCGGCCTCACCCAGCTCGGCAAGGGGTTTGCCGGGAACGCTGAGCAGAAAGGTCGCATTGAACAGGGTTTCGATGGCGGCGAAAATCGCGCCCGTAATGCCTGCCTTGCGTTCGCGGGTCGTGTGCCCGGTAATTGCCTGGTCGATGTTCAAGCCTGTTTCGGCGATGCCGGCACCCACCAGCGCCAAGGCCACCGGCCAGTCCACCGCTGCCATGGGGCCGAACACTTGCAGGCCGGCCTTCAAGTAACCGATCCATAGCTGTTTGCGCAGGTCGGCGTTGGAGCGCAGGACGAAGTGAGCATCATCAAGCATCCGCTGGTGAGCTTTGCTGCGCAGCCAGTCGAAGGCGTCTTCGTCGATCTGCTGGTCCAGGATATTGAGACCGGAGTAATCCTGCCTGCCCCAGCCGTGGTAAAGCAGGTCGATCATGTGATTCAACCCGACCTGGCTGTCGCCCTCGTCGCGATCGTTCAACGAAAAGTGCGCCACGAAGCGTGCCCGGTTATCGGCATGATTGCAGTGGTTGAGCACCCACAGGAATAGTGTCTGCACATCCTGAAAGTAATACAGGCCTTCGACGTCTCCAGGTAGGTAAATGACCTGGCTACCGTCTTGCATCTGCAGGCGAAGGATATCCGTCGCCACATGGCCGCCGATATCGAACGTGCATACGCGCACGTCGTCACCCGGCAGCGTCCGTTGGTGCAACGCTTGCGCTGATGGCGGCCAGGGCATTGCGCCCGTCAGTGCCCGCACGATGTCACTGCACTGGCGGGCGAGCGCTGAGTCGGGGTCATGGGCGCAGGCTTCCAGTATTTTGCTCAGGAAGTTGGCCTTGGCCAGCGTGCGGAAGTTTTCCGAATGGTTCGTCCAGAAGGTGTCCAGCCGCCGCTTGAAATCAGCGGCGAAGTCAATATTCCAGAAGTCTTCCAGCACATCCTTGGCATCGAGCCGTACTTCATTGTGTTCATCGTAGACGTCCTTGCCTGGCCCATCGCTGTAGAAACCCACCAGATAGCTGAGCAAGTCGGCGTTGTCCTGATCATGGACATCGAAACGGTGCATTACCAATTGTGGCAGAGTCAGGGATTCGTAAGGTTGATCGAAGTGCTGCCAGCCGTTGAAGGTCCTGGGGCTGCTTACGGCGGTATTGAAGCGGTGCAGGTACACACTGTCGGGGTCGAGCGCTTTCAGGCCATTGCGGTCGAGGACCTGTTGCGCGACTTTACGAGCCATCTCGCGCATGTCCGGACAGTCTTCAGTGAGTTGCCCGGCGATTGTCAGCAGGGTTTGCCGATCGCTGGAGGTGTGGGTAATGATGGGCATCACGCGTTTCCAATGCAGGAGGATGACCATCAGTCTCAAGCGGTCGAGAGGCCGGCAGGCGTTACATATTGCTTGGCTGGCGGCCGGGTTTTGGTGGCTTTCACTTAATATTTCGCAAATGCAGGTGTATCGTATTCGCCCTTCATCGCCGGCCCTGCCGGCAGGCTGATCGCGCAGAAACGAGGTACCCGCACCGATGTCCTTTTCCCGTCGACAAATGCTCAAGGGCTTGACCGGCCTTGTGGTGGTAGGCCTGGGCGCCGGAGGCGCGGCACGCTACTGGCTGGGCAAGGTCGAGGACGACAACGCCGGGCACGACTACGAACTGATCGCCGCACCGCTGGATGTCGAGCTGGTGCCGGGCTTCAAGACCGAGGCTTGGGCTTTCGGCCCGTCGGCACCGGGCACCGAGTTGCGCGTGCGTCAGGGTACCTGGCTGCGGGTGCGTTTCATCAACCACCTGCCGGTGGAAACCACCATCCACTGGCATGGTATCCGCCTGCCGCTGGAAATGGACGGTGTGCCGTATGTCTCGCAGTTGCCGGTCAAGCCGGGCGAGTACTTCGACTACAAGTTCAAGGTGCCGGATGCCGGCAGCTATTGGTATCACCCCCATGTCAGCAGCTCCGAGGAACTGGGCCGCGGCCTGGTCGGCCCGCTGATCGTCGAAGAGCGCGAGCCGACCGGCTTCAATCACGAACGCACGTTGAGCCTGAAGAACTGGCATGTGGACGAGCAGGGTGCCTGGATGCCCTTCAGTGTGCCCCGTGAGGCCGCACGCAACGGTACGGCGGGGCGGTTGATCACCATCAACGGCCAGGCCGATTCGGTGACCGAGCTGCCGGCAGGGCAAGTGGTGCGGATGCGCCTGCTGAACCTGGACAACACCTGGACCTACCGGCTCAATCTCAAGGGCAACTGCGAGGCGATGATCTACGCCCTCGACGGCAACCCGGTCACGCCGCGCCCCTTGGACGACGAGTACTGGCTTGGCCCGGGCATGCGTATTTGCCTGGCGATTCGTATTCCCCAGGCGGGCGAAGAGATCTCTCTGCGAGATGGTTTCGTGCGCCTGGGCACCCTGCGTTCGGTGGCCAGCAGCGAGGCACCGGGCGACTGGCCGAAGGCCTTGCCGGCCAACCCGGTGGCCGAGCCGGACCTTGAGAACGCCGAGAAGCTCAACTTCAATTTCGAATGGGTCGGCAAGGTTTCGGTCAACACCGAGAATGGCAAGCCGCCGAGCCTGTGGCAGATCAACGGCCAAGCCTGGGACATCACCGACAAGACCTGCGCCGACCGGCCGATCGCCACGCTGCAGAAGGGCAAGAGCTACATCTTCGAACTGAAGAACATGACCCAATACCAGCACCCGATCCACCTGCACGGCATGAGTTTCAAGGTGATCGCCTCCAATCGCCGCAAGATCGTCGAGCCTTGGTTCACCGACACCTACCTGCTGGGCAAGAACGAGCGCGCCCAAGTGGCGCTGGTGGCGGATAACCCGGGCACCTGGATGTTCCACTGCCATGTCATCGACCACATGGAAACCGGCCTGATGGCCGCGATCGCGGTGGTCTGATGCGCCCGCAGATCATCGATCGCAGCCGCGACCAGGAATTCATGCGCCTGGCCCTCGAGCTGGCGGCGCAAGGCGCGGCCCTGGGCGAGGTGCCGGTGGGGGCGGTGCTGGTGCAGCATGGCCAGGTGATCGGCCAGGGCTTCAACCGTCCGATCATCGACAGCGACCCCAGCGCCCATGCCGAAATGGTAGCGATTCGTGCCGCGGCCAAGTCCGCCAGCAACTACCGGCTGCCGGGCAGCACGCTGTATGTGACGCTGGAGCCGTGCAGCATGTGCGCGGGGCTGATCGTCCATTCGCGGGTGGCGCGGGTGGTGTACGGGGCACTGGAGCCCAAGGCGGGGATCGTGCAGAGCCAGGGGCAGTTCTTCAGCCAGGGGTTTCTCAATCACCGGGTGATGTTCGAGGGTGGTGTGCTGGCGCAAGAGTGTGGGGCGATCCTGAGCGAGTTCTTCAAGGCGCGGCGGGCAAAGGGGTAGGCAGGTCTGTAGGAGCGGCTTCAGCCGCGATGCAGGCAACGCGGTGCCTGGCACCCGCCTCGCGGGTGATCGCGGCTGAAGCCGCTCCTACAAGGTGTTGGGGCAGTTACATCTGTGGCGACTGCTCCGCCGGCTTGTCCTTGTTCACCCCCGGCACATGCAGGTTGCCCTCGGCCACCTGGCCTTCGAGCTGCGGCTGCGTCACCCAGGTGAGGATGTCGTAGTAGCGACGGATGTTGGCCACGAAGTGCACCGGTTCGCCGCCACGGGCGTAGCCATATTTCGTTTTGCTGTACCACTGCTTCTGCGACAGGCGCGGCAGCATCTTCTTCACGTCCAGCCATTTGTTCGGGTTCAGGCCTTCGCGCTTGGCCAGGGTACGGGCGTCTTCCAGGTGGCCGCTGCCGACGTTGTAGGCGGCCAGGGCGAACCAGGTGCGGTCCGGCTCCTTGATGCTGTCGTCGAGCTGGTCCTTGACCACCATGAAGTACTTGGCGCCGCCCTGGATGCTTTGCTTGGGGTCCAGCCGGTTCGATACGCCCATGGCCTGCGCGGTGCGCTGGGTGAGCATCATCAGGCCGCGTACGCCAGTCTTGGAGGTGACCTCCGGTTGCCACATCGACTCCTGGTAGCCGATGGCGGCCAGCAGGCGCCAATCGACCTGCTCGACTTTCGATGTTGCCTTGAAGTGCTTTTCGTACTTGGGCAGGCGCTGCTGAAGGTGCTGGGCGAAGGTGTAGGCACCGACGTAGCCGAGCACGTCGACATGCCCGTAGTAGCGGTCCTTCAGGCGTTGCAGGGTGCCGTTCTTCTGCGACTTGTCGAGAAACTCGTTGATCTCGTTGAGCAGGCTGTTGTCGTCGCCGGCGGCCACGGCCCAGCGTTGGTCGCGGGTGTCGCCCAGGTCGAAAGCCACCCGTACGTTGGGGAAGTAGACCTGGTTCATGGCCAGTTCGTTGGAGTCGACCAGGGTCAGGTCGATCTGGCCCTCGTCGACCATGCGCAACAGATCGACCACTTCGACGGCGTCGGACTCTTCGTATTCAAGCCCTGGGTTCTGCTTTTTCAGTTCGGCGAGCTGGTCGGCGTGGCTGCTGCCCTTGAGCACCATGATCTTCTTGCCCACCAGGCCTTTGGCGTTGGTAGGCCGCGAGCGGCCATTGCGGTAGATGACCTGCGGCGTGACTTCGAGATAGGGGTGGGAGAACCTGGCCTGTGCACCACGCCGTTCGCTGCTGACCAGACCGGCGGCCGCCAGCACCGGGCCGGACGGTTTGCCCAGCTGGTCGAACAGTTCGTCGAGGTTGTCGGCGGTCTCGATCTGCAGTTTCACGCCCAGGTCGTCGGCGAAGCGCTTGACCAGTTCGTATTCGAAACCGGTTTCGCCGTTGCGGTCCTGGAAGTAGGTGGCCGGGCTGTTGCGGGTTATCACGCGCAGCACGCCATCCTCCTTGACGCGTTCGAGGGTGCTGGGTTTTTCAACGCAGGCACCGAGCATCAGGAAGAGTCCGGTTGCGAAGAGCCATCTGGCGCAACGCTGGCGAAAAGCAGTGTGGGCGAACATAAGGTGCAGTATACGCAAACGGCTGGTTGCACCATATCTCGACAATATGTGGGTTGTCTGGTAGCAGGCTGTATGCCAGGGATGAGGGCGTTCAGGCGATGTGTTCATGATGGCTGGCAGTATCGCGGGGCAGGCCCGCGATCACGAGGTGGAAATTTTTGACCCCGAAGTCCGGTTCCACCGCCCGGCAGCATTGGGCTAGAGCGGGTGCCGAAAGCCTGAGAATTAGGCTAGAATGCACGGCCTCTAAGCACACCCCTTTCTGAGGCTGTCCCGACGATGTTGATCCTGCGCGGCGCTCCTGCCCTTTCTGCCTTTCGCCACGGTAAATTACTCGAGCAACTGAGCCAGAAAGTCCCCGCTGTTACTGGTTTGTATGCCGAATTCGCCCACTTCGCCGACGTTGACGGCGAACTGACCGCCGACCAGCAGCAGGTGCTGGGCCGTCTGCTCAAGTACGGGCCGAGCGTGCCGGTGCAGGAGCCGACCGGCCGCCTGTTCCTGGTGGTGCCACGCCTGGGCACCATCTCGCCCTGGGCGAGCAAGGCCAGCGACATCGCCCACAACTGCGGCCTGCAGTCGATCCAGCGCCTGGAGCGCGGCATCGCTTACTATGTCGCCGGCAGCCTCAGTGACACCGACGCTCACGTCATCGCCGCCGAGCTGCACGACCGCATGACCCAGCGCGTGCTGGGCAAGCTGGAAGACGCCGCCGACCTGTTCAGCCACGCCCAACCAAAACCGATGACCTCGGTTGACATCCTGGGCGGTGGCCGCGCGGCCCTGGCGCAAGCCAACATCGACCTGGGCCTGGCCCTGGCCGAAGACGAGATCGACTATCTCGTCACCGCCTTCCAGGGCCTCAAGCGCAACCCGAACGACATCGAGCTGATGATGTTCGCCCAGGCCAACTCCGAGCACTGCCGCCACAAGATCTTCAACGCCAGCTGGGACATCGACGGCCAGGCGCAGGAGAAGAGCCTGTTCGGCATGATCAAGAACACCTATCAGATGCACAGCGAAGGCGTGCTGTCCGCGTACAAGGACAACGCCTCGGTCATCGTCGGTAGCGTCGCCGGCCGTTTCTTCCCGAACCCTGAGACCCGCCAGTACGGCGCGGTGCAGGAGCCGGTACACATCCTGATGAAGGTCGAGACGCACAACCACCCGACCGCCATCGCCCCGTTCTCTGGCGCCTCCACCGGCTCCGGCGGCGAAATTCGCGATGAAGGCGCCACCGGGCGTGGCGCCAAGCCGAAAGCCGGCCTGACCGGCTTTACCGTGTCGAACCTGCGTATCCCGGGCTTCGAACAGCCGTGGGAGAAGCCGTACGGCAAGCCCGAGCGCATCGTCGACGCCCTCGACATCATGATTGAAGGCCCACTGGGCGGCGCCGCGTTCAACAACGAATTCGGCCGTCCGGCCCTGACCGGCTACTTCCGCACCTTCGAGCAGGGCATCAACACCCCGCACGGTGAAGAAGTGCGCGGTTACCACAAGCCGATCATGCTCGCCGGCGGCATGGGCAACATTCGCGAAGATCACGTGCAGAAAGGCGAGATCTCCGTCGGCGCCAAGCTGATCGTGCTGGGCGGCCCGGCCATGCTGATCGGCCTGGGCGGCGGCGCCGCTTCGTCGGTCGCCACCGGCGCCAGCTCCGCCGACCTGGACTTCGCTTCGGTACAGCGCGAGAACCCGGAAATGGAACGCCGCTGCCAGGAGGTCATCGACCGCTGCTGGCAGCTGGGCGACCAGAACCCGATCGCCTTCATCCACGACGTGGGTGCCGGCGGTATCTCCAACGCCTTCCCGGAACTGGTCAATGACGGCGGCCGTGGCGGTCGCTTCGAACTGCGCAACGTGCCCAACGACGAGCCGGGCATGGCCCCGCACGAAATCTGGAGCAACGAATCCCAGGAACGCTACGTGCTGGCGGTCAGCGCCGAGGACTTCGAGCGCTTCCAGGCCATTTGCGAGCGCGAGCGCTGCCCGTTCGCAGTCGTGGGCGAGGCCACCGAAGAGAAACACCTGACCGTTACCGACAGCCATTTCGACAACACCCCGGTGGACATGCCACTGGACGTGCTGCTGGGCAAGCCGCCGCGCATGCACCGTTCGGTGACCCGCGAAGCCGAGCTGGGCGATGAATTCGACCCAAGCACCCTGGAGCTCAAGGATTCGGTCGAGCGCGTCCTGCGTCACCCGGCCGTGGCCAGCAAGAGCTTCCTGATCACCATCGGCGACCGCACCATCACCGGCCTCGTGGCCCGCGACCAGATGGTCGGCCCGTGGCAGGTGCCGGTGGCCGACTGCGCCGTCACCGCCACCAGCTTCGACGTCTACACCGGTGAAGCCATGGCCATGGGCGAGCGTACGCCGCTGGCCCTGCTCGACGCGCCGGCCTCCGGCCGCATGGCGATCGGCGAAACCCTGACCAACCTGGCCGCCTCGCGTATCGAGAAGCTGTCCGACATCAAACTGTCGGCCAACTGGATGTCCGCCGCTGGCCACCCGGGTGAAGACGCTCGTCTGTACGACACCGTCAAGGCCGTCGGCATGGAGCTGTGCCCAGAGCTGGGCATCACCATCCCGGTCGGTAAAGACTCGATGTCGATGAAAACCAAGTGGAGCGACGCGGGCGTCGAGAAGAGCGTCACCTCGCCGATGTCGCTGATCATCACCGGCTTCGCCCCGGTCACCGACATCCGCAAGACCCTGACCCCGCAGCTGCGCATGGACAAGGGCGAAACCGACCTGATCCTGATCGACCTGGGCCGCGGCCAGAACCGCATGGGCGCCTCGATCCTGGCCCAGACCCACGGCAAGCTGGCCGCCCAGGCACCGGACGTCGACGATGCCGAAGACCTCAAGGCGTTCTTCGCCGTGATCCAGGGCCTGAACGCCGACGGCCACCTGCTGGCCTACCACGACCGTTCCGACGGCGGCCTGATGACCACCGTGCTGGAAATGGCCTTTGCCGGCCACTGCGGCCTGGAGCTGGAACTGAACACCCTGACCAGCAAGCGTGAAAAGATTGCTGCCATCCTCTTCAACGAAGAGCTGGGTGCGGTGATCCAGGTGCGTCAGGACTCCACTCCAGACGTGCTGGCGCAATTCAGCGCCGCAGGCCTGGGCGAGGATTGCGTCGCGGTGATCGGCCAGCCGATCAATAACGGTGAAGTCCTGGTCAAGTTCGAAGGTGAAGAGCTGTTCAAGGGCGACCGTCGCCTGCTGCAGCGTCAGTGGGCCGAGACCAGCTACCAGGTCCAACGCCTGCGCGACAACGCCGACTGTGCCGACCAGGAATTCGACGCGCTGCTGGAAGAAGACAACCCGGGCCTGTCGGTCAAGCTGGGCTACGACGTCAACGATGACATCGCCGCGCCGTACATCAAGAAGGGTGTGCGCCCGCAAGTGGCGATCCTGCGCGAGCAGGGCGTCAACGGCCAGGTCGAGATGGCTGCCGCCTTCGACCGCGCAGGCTTCGCTGCGGTCGACGTGCACATGAGCGATATCCTGTCTGGCCGTGTCGACTTCGAAGCCTTCAAAGGCCTGGTGGCCTGCGGTGGCTTCTCCTACGGCGACGTGCTGGGTGCCGGTGAAGGCTGGGCCAAGTCGGCGCTGTTCAACGCCCGGGCCCGTGACACCTTCCAGGCCTTCTTCGAACGTACCGACAGCTTCGCCCTGGGCGTGTGCAACGGTTGCCAGATGATGTCCAACCTGCACGAGCTGATCCCGGGCACCGAGTACTGGCCGCACTTCGTGCGCAACCGCTCGGAGCAGTTCGAGGCGCGCGTGGCCATGGTCGAGGTGCAGAAGTCCAACTCGATCTTCCTGCAGGGCATGGCCGGTTCGCGCATGCCGATCGCCATCGCCCACGGCGAAGGCCACGCCGAGTTCGCCAGCGAGGAAGCCCTGCTGGAAGCCGACCTGTCCGGTTGCGTGGCCCTGCGCTACGTCGACAACCACGGCAAGGTCACCGAAGCGTATCCAGCCAACCCGAATGGCTCGCCGCGCGGGATCACCGGCCTCACCAGCCGTGACGGCCGCGTGACCATCATGATGCCGCACCCGGAGCGTATGTTCCGCGCCGTGCAGAACTCCTGGCGCCCGGATGAGTGGCAGGAAGACGCGGCCCTGATGCGCATGTTCCGCAATGCGCGCGTCTGGGTGAACTAAGGGTGTACAAGCTCGCCTTCTTCGTCCCCGACAGCCATGTCGAAGTGGTCAAGGCCGCTGTGTTCGCCGCTGGCGGCGGACGCATCGGCGACTATGACCACTGCGCCTGGCAAACACTCGGCCAGGGCCAGTTCCGCCCATTGGACGGCAGCCAGCCGTACATTGGGCAGGCGGGTCAGGTCGAGGTGGTCGAGGAGTGGAAGGTGGAGCTGGTGGTGGCGGACGAGCTGATTGGTGAGGTCGTTACCGCGCTCAAGCAAAGTCATCCTTACGAGACGCCGGCTTATGAGGTCTGGCAGTTGCTGGCCTTCTGAGCGCGTTCTGTTACCCGGTGAGTACTCGACAGGGTGGGCATTAGCCCACCCTGTCGCTTTTCAGCACCCGGCCTTCAGGTCGTCTGCATCGAATTCACCTCCAATGCCTCGAGTTTTTCGAGGAGGGTTTCGATGTGCTTGTCGTAGATCGCTTTCAGGCTGTCGAAGGCACTGGCCGCCTGGACCTTGTCTTCGTGCTTTTCCAGCCATTCGGCCACAAGGCTGTCCTGCCAGCTTGAGTCATAGGGATGGCAGATGAAACCACTGGCCAGGTCCGCTGGTGGGTGTTCAACCTCACCGTTCCAGAACCTGAACATTTCTTCGCCAACCTGCTTGACGGCATGACGTGCCATGTCGATAGCCAGGTCGTAGAACGGATGTGAATCGTGATCCTTGGACAATTGTGAGTGAGTAGCGTCGGCGCGTGCATCGGTGTTGGGGTTCATGCCCGACCTTGTCTGTTCCTCGCCGACCCGGTCCCCCAGCCACTGGAACAGATCCTGGAAGAGTTTGCGGCCGTAATAGCGAACCAGGTTCAGCGGCAGCAGCAAGGTCCAGGTCGCGCGCCGGACGAACCGGAACAGAGGGTTGTCGGCATATCGGTCGCGCAATGCCAAGAGTTTCTCGAAGGCTTTCAGCCAGGTCGGGTTTTCCAGTTCACCGAGCAGAATCAGCAGAATCTGTTCGGAAGTACTGCGGTAGCCAGGGGTGATCTCCTTGAAGGCGGGATACTCATCGGGGAACAGTACCTTGCCCAACGGCTCGGCCAGGCTGCCGAGAATGTCTGTTCCGGAGAACAGGCCGGTGATCACCGGCAGGCCATGTTCGCATTCGACTTCCGTCGTCCACGGCAGCACCTGGGTGTGCCCCTGCTTGTGCAGGCTCAACTCCACGAAGTTGGAGTGCGCAAAGTAGTCTTCGAGCACATGCAGCGCTTCACCGAAAGCGCGCATGCCTTCGGCGGTCTTGCCCTCTCTGGCTGCTTCCCTGATCTTCGAACTCATGTGGGCGACCGGTTTGTCGATGTACGCCTTCATCGAGGTCTTGGGGCAAACCTGCGTCGATTCAGTGCCCGGTAGCACCGGCTTCTCAAAGTCTGGATCGATTTCCGTCGGGTCCACAGGTGACTCATCGTGGTTGGTCGGGTTGTCGATATGCTCGGAGGCCTTATAGACCCCGAGGACTTCAGGCGACACTTGGAAGTCGCCCTGTTCTTCACCGTCGTCCTGTTGGTTGCGGAATTCCTTGGCAGCCAGAATATCGACGATGGCCGTGAGCGCGCTCCGTGAAAACTGGTTTGGGAAGTTCCTTGGCGCATCTTCGGCCCGAACCAGCTTGGGGTCGACCAGTTGCGAGTGATCGCGTAGCCAGTTGCCGAAATAGATGGACTTGATTTCCGTTTCGTCGAAGCCGACCTCTTCGAGAACGCGCTCGATCGTCCCGTGACCGCCTTCGCCTGCGCCGAAGCGTGGCCTGATGGTGATAGGGGCTTCGGGAAGGAATTCCTCGAGCTCCGGCGTATCGCTCAGGTCCAGGACCAGCGGTGCCGACAACGCGTCATGGGTATAGTGGGCGAACTCTAGGCCGTCTGTTGGGGAGCTGTCCAGGAATGCCATCAGGCTCGCATATTTCGAGCCGGCTTCCTTGGCATCCTCAAGATCCAGTTCCGGTGAGTCGATTTCACCTTCGGCGACGCACTTGGAGTGGATCTGGTCCGCCAGGTATTGGCCGAACCCACCGATCAACGCCAATAGCAGCCCAGGCGAGGTGTTCGGCTCGTTCAGGGCCTGTTCGATGACGTCGCGGTTGACCAGCAGGGTGTCCTGCTCGCTGTCGTAACGGGCGGCGCGAAATGCCTCGTTGCGCTCGACCACTGCGTAGGCAGGCCCTTCGATCATGCCGTCACGCAGTGCCTGCCAAATATCCAGATAGACCGATTCGGATACGTCGACGCCAAAGATGGGTTTGAACAGGAGCGTGAACTGATGTTCGTCCATGTCGTTGGCGATGCGGGTGAGTTGTTCCAGGGCAAACGTGCTTTCCAGCACGGCGGGTATTTCCATGTCGTTCATGGGGCGTCCCTTGTCAATGAATGGGACGCTCAGGGTGAGCATCTGGAGGCGGTAAAAAAATATGGAACCAGTGCCCTACCGTCGTGTAGGGCTGATGTTTTGCTAGGCGTCTAATGTACGGGGGCCAATTACTGAACTTTCTTACATTGGAGTGGGAGGGCAGAGGCTGTCAGGTCGAGCACCTGACGAGCCGTCTGCTCTCATTCACGGATGTTGGTCAGTGCTGCAGTGCCAGGCTCAGGGCCTGCGCCTGGGGGCCCATCAGCAGATGCCAGACGCCACCTGGCTGTGGGCTGATGCCTTGGCAACCCAGAGCCATGAGCCGTTCACGTTGCACCCTGGTGTTGTCCTTGAGCTGCACCCTGACCCGGCTATGCGCCACGCACGCCACCTTGCCGAGATTGTCGCGCCCACCCAATGCTTGCAGCCACGCATCCGTGGGTACATTCGGAGCAACGTCGGCACCTGCGCGCTCTGTGGTGGTGACGGTCGCCACGGCATGAGGCAGCTCGCCGCGAATCTCGTCCGCCACTGCGTCAGCCATCGGTCCCACCACCACTTGCAGGCTGCCGCCGCTACCGGGGCGGACCACGGCCATGGCGCCGAGTGTTTTCAGCGCCTGGTCGTTTGCCAGGTTGCGATCGACCAGCACCAGGCGCAGGCGGGTGGTGCAGGCGTCCACCCCCTCCAGGTTGGCGGCACCGCCGAGGGCGTCGATGAAGCGTCGGGCGCGAGAACCTTCGATATCGGCCTCGCTCTCAGTGGCGGGCTGCACTTCGCGGCCGGGTGTCTTCAGGTCGAAACGGCGGATGCAGAAGTCGAACACGAAGTAGTAGACGAGCCCATAGAGCAAGCCTACGGGGAACACCAGCCAGCCATGGGTGGAACGACCCCAGCCCAGGGCCATGTCGATGGCGCCACCGGAGAAGGTGAAGCCCAGGCGGATCCCCAACAGGTCGCAGATCGCCATCGAAAGCCCGGTCAGCAGCGCATGAATCACGTAAAGCAGTGGCGCCAGGAACATGAAGGCGAACTCGATCGGTTCGGTCACGCCAGTCAGGGCTGAGGTGAGAGCCATCGACAACAGCACACCGCCGATCAGCTTGCGCCGCTCGGGCAGGGCATGGCGGTACATGGCCAGGCAGGCGGCGGGCAGGCCGAAGATCATCATCGGGAACATGCCGGCCATGAACTGGCCTGCGTTGGGGTCGCCGGCGAAGTAGCGCGCCAGGTCGCCGGTCACTGCCGGGCCGGTCACGCCCTGGAAGCTGCCGAAGACGAACCACACCAGGTTGTTGAGGATGTGGTGCAGGCCGGTGATGATCAGCAGCCGGTTGAGCACGCCGAAGAAGAACGCGCCGACACTACCGCTCTCCAGCATCAGATGGCCGAGACCGTTGATGCCGTTCTGGATCGGCGGCCAGATCAGCCCGAACAGCAGCCCCAGGGCCACCGCCGACAGGCCGGTGGCGATCGGCACGAAGCGCCGCCCACCGAAGAATGCCAGGTAGTCCGGCAGTCGGATGTCCTTGAAACGGTTGTACAGCCCGCCCCCAAGCAGGCCACAGAGGATGCCGGCAAGCATGCCCATGTCGATCTTCGGGTCGATCACCTTCAAGGTGGCCACCAGCACCAGGTAGCCGATGGCGCCGGCCAGGCCAGCGGTGCCGTTGTTGTCGCGGGCGAAGCCCACGGCGATGCCGACGGCGAAGATCAATGCCAGGTTGGCGAAGATCGCCTGGCCGGCGTCGTGCACCAGGGCGATGTCGAGCAGGTCGGTGTCGCCCAGGCGCAGCAGCAGGCCTGCGATGGGCAGGATGGCGATGGGCAGCATCAGGGCGCGGCCGAGCCGTTGCAGGCCCTGGATGAAGTGCTGGTACATGGTGCGCTCCAATTATTGTTGTAGGGCCACGGGGGCCGTGTGTTGGGCATGGGGCTGGGCGCTGAAGTCCCGGCAGGCCTGGCGTACCGCACTGGCGCTGGCCAGGGCCAGCAGGCCCTGGCTGAAGCGACGGCATTCATTGGCGTCGAGCTGGCGGACGATGGCCTTGATCTCGCCGATCTGCGGGGCGCTGACCGACAGCTCGGCCACGCCCAGCCCTACCAGCACGGGCGTGGCCAGCGGGTCTGAGGCCAATGCGCCGCACACGCCCACCCATCGCCCATGTTTGGCCGCGCCTTGGCAGGTGAGGTCGATCAGGCGCAGCAGCGCCGGGTGCAGGGCGTCGACACGGGCTGCCAGGCCGGCATGGTCGCGGTCCATGGCCAGGGTGTACTGCGACAGGTCGTTGGTGCCGATGGAGAAGAAGTCCGCATGCTCGGCCAGGCGCTCGGCCAGCAGGGCGGCGGCTGGCACTTCGATCATCACCCCCAGCTCGGCGCGCTTGGTTACGCCCAGTTCGGTGGCGAGGCGGTCGAGGCGCTGGCGGATGGCGATCAGTTCGTCGACCTCGGTGACCATGGGCAGCATGATCCGGCAGCGGCGTTGCGGGCTCACCTGGAGCAGGGCGCGCAGTTGCTCGTCGAGCAGTTCCGGGCGTACCTGGCCGAGGCGGATGCCGCGCAGGCCGAGCACCGGGTTGGCCTCGACCGGCAGCGGCAGGTAATCGAGCTGCTTGTCGCCACCCACATCGATGGTGCGGATGATCACCGGGCGTTCGGCCATGGCGTCGAGCACGGCTTGATAAGCGCTGTGCTGTTCGGCCTGGTCGGGGGCGGTGTGGCGGTCGACGAAGAGGAACTCGCTGCGCAGCAGGCCGATGCCGTCGGCGCCCAGCGCCAGAGCCTGGGCGGCTTCGTCGGCGCTGGCGACGTTGGCCGCGACCTCGATCAGCCGGCCATCGCGGGTGCGCGCGCTGTCGTGGGCGGCAGCTTGCTGGCGCTGGCGTTGTTCGCGGCGCTGCTGGCAGAGCTGGTGCACTTCAGCCAGGCGCGAAGCGTCGGCACGGGTTTCCAGGCGGCCGTTGTCGGCGTCGAGCACCAGCGTGGTGCCGGGCGCCAGCTCCAATAGCGATTCACCGAGCGCGACCAGGCATGGCAGGCCACGGGCACGGGCCAGGATGGCGACGTGGGAGGTGGCGCCACCGGCGGCCATGCACAGGCCGGCGACATCGTGACGGGCCAGGAGCAGCAGGTCCGATGGGGTGAGTTCATGGGCGACGACGATGGCCGACGGTGGCAGGCGCAGCTCGCGGGTTTCCCCGAGCAGGGCGCGCAGCACGCGTTGCTGCAGGTCGTGCAGGTCGTTGGCGCGCTCGGCCAGCAGCGGGTTGCCGAGGCCGCGCAGCACCTGGCACTGGGCATCGATGGCGCGGCTCCAGGCATGGCTGGCGGCCACCCCTTCGTCGATGTGCTGGCGTGCGGCATCGAGCAGGGACGGGTCGTCGAGCAGGGCCAGGTGCGCCTCGAGAATGGCGGCGGCGTCTTCCTGGCCACGGGGCAGGTGACGCCAGTCGTGGTCGATGGCGGTGCGCACCTCGGCCAGTGCGTTGTTCAACGCCTTGTGTTGTTCCTCGGGGATGTTGTTGCCAGTGTCGGGAGGGAGGCTGATGCCATCCAGTCGCGCTAGCGGGCCGATGGCAAGGCCAGGTGATGCGCTGACACCTGCCAGCATGCCGGGCTGCGTACGGGGCGGTGCGTGGGCCACCACTGGCGCGGGTGCGTGCCGCTCACCGACCGTGGGCGTGCGCAGCGCCTGGAGCACGGCCTGCAAGGCAGCTTCGGCATCCGAGCCCGTGCAGCGGACTTCGACCTCGTCGCCTTCACCGACCCCCAGCCCCATGACGGCGACCAGGCTGTCGAGGACGGCATGGCGGTCCTGGAAGTGCAGTTCCACGCGGCTCTGGTAGCCCTGGGCGGTCTGGCGCAGCAATGCCGCAGGGCGCGCATGCAGGCCACCCTGGTGGGCGACCTTGGCATGGCCGTTGGCCTGTGCGCTGGAGGTTGCGGTATCGAGCGTTGCCAGCTGGGTCTTGCCGCTAACTGTCAGCAGTGGCGCGCCCAGTTCGCTGGCGCGGGCGTCTAGCGCTTCCAGTGTGAAGTCCTGGCCGTTGCCGACCAGCATCACGGTGACCAGGCTGGTGCAGTGCTGGGCTACGAGGTCCAGGTCAAAGCAGATCAGCGGCTGGCCCTGTTCGACCCGTGCGCCGAGCGCGACCTGGGGCTCGAAGCCGCGTCCCAGCAGTTGCACGGTGTCCACGCCGATGTGCAGGAGGATCTCCGCGCCATTGGCCGCGCGCAGGGTCAGGGCGTGACCGGTGCGCGCCAGGTGCACCACTTCGCCCGCGCAGGGCGCGTGCAGGCAATCGTTGAGCGGGTCGATGGCGATGCCATCACCGAGGGTGCCACTGGCGAACACCGGGTCGGGGACCTGGTCCAGGGCCACCTGCGGGCCGGCAAGCGGGGCATGGAGGGTGATCTTGTTATTGTTGGACATGCGCGGGTCCTCGCGGCGTCATTGCGTACACGTCACTTTGCTCAGGTGGCGTGGCTGGTCGGGGTCCAGGCCGCGGGCTTCGGCGAGCCCCGCGGCCATGATGTAGAAGCTCTGGATCGCCAGCAGCGGGTCGAGCGCGGGATGCTCGGCGCAGGCGAGGGTCAGGTCGCGGTCGGCGATGTCGGCCGGTGCCGCCAGCAACACCTGCGCGCCGCGCTGGCGCATGTCGGCGGCCAGCTGCAGCAACCCGGCCTGTTCAACGCCACGCGGGGCGAACACCAGCAGCGGGTAGTGCGCGTCGATCAGGGCCATAGGGCCGTGGCGCACCTCGGCGCTGCTGAAGGCCTCGGCCTGGATCACCGAAGTTTCCTTGAACTTGAGCGCGGCTTCCTGGGCAATGGCGAAGCCGGCGCCACGGCCGATCACCATCAGCCGTTCGCTGCCTTGCAGGCCGTCGATGGCCGCGCTCCAGTCGAGGTTGGCGGCCTCGCGCAGTTGCCCCGGCAGGGCGTGGCAGGACTGCAGCAGGGCCTGGTCCTTGCCCCAGTGGGCAACCAGCTGTGCGCTGGCGCTGAGCGTGGCGACGAAGCTCTTGGTCGCGGCAACTGACAGTTCAGGCCCCGCGCCCAGCGGCAGGTGGTGTTGGCAAGCGAGCTCCAGCGGCGAGCCTTCGGCATTGACCAGCGACACCGTGGTCGCCCCATGTTGGCCCAGGCGGCGCAGGCTCTCGACCAGGTCCGGGCTCTGCCCCGATTGCGAGAAGCCCAATGCTACCTGGCCGCGCACGCGCAGCGGCGCCTGCTGCAAGGTGACTACCGACATCGGCAACGAGGCCACCGGCAAGCCCAGTTGCTGCATGGCGATGTAGGCGAAGTAGCTGGCGGCATGGTCGGAGCTGCCCCGGGCCACGGTCAGCGCCACTTGCGGGTCGAGCCGGCGCAGCTGTTCGGTCAGCGCGGCCAGGCGTGGGGCCAGCGCGCCCAACTGTCGCTCCACCACATCGGCACAGGCGCGCGCCTCTTCGAGCATCCTTGAACTCATGCTTGTTCTCCTTCGATCATCACGGCGGTCAGGTTCAGTTGGCGGTCGAGCAGCACCGCGTCGGCCCAGGCGCCCGGCTGCAGGCGGCCACGGTCGGTGATGCCGAGGTAGTCGGCGGGGAAGCGCGACAGGCGGTCGGAGGCCTCATTCAGGGGCAGGCCGATCTTCACCAGGTTGCGCAGGGCCTGGTCCATGGTCAGGGTGCTGCCGGCCAGGGTGCCGTCGGGCAGGCGTACGCCGCCCAGGCACTTGGTCACGGTGTGGCTGCCCAGGCGGTATTCGCCGTCGGGCATGCCGGCCGCGGCGGTGGAGTCGGTCACGCAGTACAGGCAGGGGATCGCACGCAGGGCCACTTTCATGGCGCCGGGGTGCACGTGCAGCAGGTCGGGGATCAGCTCGGCGTAGCGGGCGTGGGCCAGGGCCGCGCCGACGATGCCCGGCTCGCGGTGGTGCAGCGGGCTCATGGCGTTGTACAGGTGGGTGAAGCTGGTGGCCCCGGCCTCCAGCGCGGCGACGCCTTCCTCGTAGCTGCCCAGGGTGTGGCCGAGCTGCAGGCGGATGCCGCGGGCGCTCAGGGCCTGGATCAGCGGCAGGTGGCCGGCGATCTCGGGGGCGATGGTGATGACCTTGATTGGCGCCAGCGCCAGGTACTGTTCGACCTCGTCGAGCAGGGCCTGGTGGGCGAAGTTCGGTTGCGCGCCAAGCTTGCCCGGGTTGATGTACGGGCCTTCCAGGTGCACGCCGAGGATGCGCGCGCCTTGGCGCGGCTCGCGCAGGTGCTCGCCCAGCTGCGCCAGCACGTCGGTCAGCTCCTCACGGGGCGCGGTCATGGTGGTGGCCAGCAGCGAGGTGGTGCCGAAGCGCTGGTGGGTGCGGGCGATGGTGGCGAACGCCTCGCCAGCCTGCATGATGTCGCTGCCGCCACCGCCGTGCACGTGCAGGTCGATGAAGCCGGGCAGCAGGTAGGGCAGGTCGTTGTCCCGCGGGTCGCACGGGGTGCCTTCGATGGCCTGGATGCGCCCGTCGCGCAGGTGCAGGTGGCCGTGCACCCAGCCGTCGGGGGTGAGGATGTTGGCAATGTCCATGGAGGCTCCGGTCAGCGCCGCAGTTCGGCGACGAAGTCGTAGTAGTCGTTGCGGCAGTAGGTGTCGGTCAGCTCGATGGGGGTGTTGTCGTCGAGGTAGCCGATACGGGTCATCAGCAGCATGGCGGTGCCTGGCGCGATACCGACCTGGGCGGCCAGCTCGTCGCTGGCGTTGATCGCGCGGATGTGCTGCAGGGCCCGGACCACCGGGCGGCCGAGTTGGTCGAGGTGCTGGTAGAGCGAGTCACCGATGGCTTGGGGGTCGCCTAGCAGGCGGGCGGGCAGGGTGCTGACCTCCACCGCCATGACGATGTCGTCGGCCTTGCGCAGGCGCTTGAGGCGCACGACCTGGTCGGTGGGCGACAGGCTCAGGCGGATCAGTTCGTCGCTGCTGGGGCTGGCGATGCTGCGTTCCAGCCACAGGGAGCTGGGCACAAAGCCTTTCATGCGCAGCATCTCGCTGAAGCTCGACAGGCGCGACAGAGGTTGTTCCAGGCGTGGGGTGATGAAGGTGCCGGAACCCTGGATGCGGCGGATCAGGCCTTGCTCGAGCAACACTTCGAGGGCCTTGCGCGCGGTCACGCGGGAAATGTCGAGGGTTTCGCTCAGGGTGCGCTCGGAGGGCAGGGCCTGGTCGGCGCTCCACTGGCCGGCGTGGATGGCCTGTTCGAGGTTGCGCGCCAGCTGCAGGTAGAGTGGGGTGGCGGCGCTGTCGTCGGGGCGCAGGGCGGTGAGAGGACGCATGACGGAGATGTCCGGTATTGTTGTAGGGTGAAAGTTAATACCACTTAAATACCAGGTCAATACCACTGGTCTGCTGGTGCAAGTCGGCGCAGAGGTGTTGCCCAGGAGATCGAGCGCCGCCTGTGCGGCGCATCGCGGATGAATCCGCTCCTACAGGCCATGGTTGCCAGCCTGGCGCATGGCCCGAAACAAACCTGTGTAGGAGCGGATTCATCCGCGATGCGCCGCGCGGCGGCGCTCGGTCTTATAGGCGCAGAATTTCTAACGGCGAACACTCCCGCAGCCCCCCAATATCCTGTCGGACATTTCCGAACCAGAAGTGCAGGTCGGTAAAGATGTGGCGCCCATGAGATCGAGCGCCGCGCGGGCGGCGCTCGGTCTCATGGGCGCAGGATTTCTATCGGCGAACACCCCGTAGCCCCTCAAATCTCCTGTCGGACATTTCCGAACCTGAAACCAAATGCTTCAGCCGTGAACGCTTGGGAACTATCCTACGCACCTGTCGGAAGCCGCTGCGTTGTCGGGGAAATGCCCCGGGGATAACTTCACCGGGTCGCCGTATTTGGTGACCGGGTGTGAGAACCCGTTCCACGAAGATCGCCGCTCTGCTATGGCAGCCGTGCGCGGGCAGGTTCGTCCTGACCGGTTTTCCTTCGTGGCCGGGTTCTCACTCCGCGCATGGCTGCCACCCAAATCATGTGAGAACGATCAAGTGGCGGTTCCTGTCATCCACGAAAGGAACTTCATGATGAAAAAAATCGACCCCGACCCACCCCGCATCGCCCCCTTCATCACCATCCGCCCCACCCTCACCCGCGAGGAGGCGATGGCCGCTGCCGTCGAGGTAGCCACCGCCATTTCCGACGTACTCGATGTCTATTTCAAGACCGAACCCAGCGACTATCGCGACCGCCTGTTCACTGCCAGCGATTACCTCGGGCAACTCGCCTGCGCTTTGCTCGAGCACAGGCCGGAGGTACAGCCATGACCAGGGGGCATACCGCAGGCCGCACCACCTGCATGGACCTGTTCAAGGTCGAACCGGGCGTTCCCTTCCAGGATGCTTTCAGCGAGTTGTCAGTATTGCTTGGCTGCATCCGCCACCTGACCTGCGAGGCAGAGATGGAAGGCGATCTGCTGGCCGGCAGTTCGGCGCGGATTCTGAGCGCCATGGCCAAGGCGTTGATCGATGACATGGAGTCAGGGGTTGAACCGTAGCCGTTGATTGCAACGCCGACTTCTGTGGAGGTCGCTGTCTGGCCTTGCTGGTGATCGGGCCCGGCTATGCCGGGCATCGCCAGCAAGGCTGGCTCCTACAGGTCCGTGTGTGAGGATTGCTTGGCCTGTTGGTTGCTCAGCGGGGGCTGCTGCACTGCAGGATTGCCCTCGGCATCGCCGCCCATGGACTTGCGAAAGCCCTGGATCGCCTCGCCCACATCGCTGCCCAACCCTTTGAGACGCTTGCTGCCGAACAGCAGGAAGGCGATCAATAGCACGATCACCAGTTGCCAGATTCCGATGCCACCCATGTAGGACCACTCCTGTCAGGTCGATGAAAAAACGAAAGCGCAATCCTGCCTTTCGCAGATGACGCGGGCGTGACGGTCGTGTTGCTGCCATCTGACTGAAACAACCACAGTGTTCACTGGCCCCCTCGGGAACCCACAGGGAAGCAAGGATGGCAGCCAGGCGACAACGGGGCGCGGCACTGCTGATGGTGCTGGTGGTACTGGCGATGCTCGCCGGGGGGCTGGCCTGGTTGGTGGAAGATGGCCGGCGCCAGGTCGATGACGTGCGCCTGCTGCACCAGCGCGTGCAGGTGCGGGCCATGGAGCAGGCGGGGCTGGCCTACGCCTCGCAGGCCCTGCGCGATCCGGGCTGGCGCGCCAGCCCGTTGTTCTGGCAGGCACTACGCGGGCAGCCGCTGGACTACGATTTTGGTGCCGGTAAGGCCCAATTGCGAGTGGTCGACCAGCACACCTGTTTCAACGTCAACGCGTTGCTGGGCGAGGATGGCGAGCGCGCCGAACGCCAGCTGCGCCACCTGTTGGGGGACGACATGGCCGCCGAGCGGCTGGTCGACGGCCTGGCTGACTGGCTCGACAGTGATAGCGACGCCCGCTTGCAAGGGGCTGAAAGCGCCCAGTACCTGCGCCAGCAGCCCCCACGGCTGGCAGCCAACCAACCGATGGTCGACAGCAGCGAGCTGAACCTGCTGCTGGAACAAGATGCCAGCCGTCAGGCGCGTTACCCGATGCTCTGTGCGTTGCCGTTTACCACGGGCTGGCGGCTCAATGCCAACGCCCTGGGGCTTGAACACCTGCCCTTGCTGGAAGCGCTGTACGAGGGGCGATTCTCGCGTTCGTTGCTCAGCCGCATCGTCACCGGCCGGCCTGCTGCGGGCTATGTGGATGCAGGCGCATTGCGCCAGGCGTTGGGTGCTGTGGATGACGAGACGTTCGCCCGGCTGAGCGAGGGCCTGCTGCTCAACAGCGGGCACTTCTTGTTGCAGCTGTCATTTGAGGAAGCGGGGCGCACCCTGCGCAGTCAGTTCCGGGTCGAGGCGCTGGGGGTGGTGCAATGGCATGCGCGGGTGCCGGCGCAGCAGGTGCGGGTGCTTGGGCGCGAGCCTGCGATCTCCCTGTAGGAGCGGCTTCAGCCGCGATGCAGGCGCCGCGATATCTGGCACCCGCGTTGCGGGTGATCGCGGCTGAAGCCGCTCCTACAGAGGCCATGTCAGGTCGATGGGCATCAGCCGGCCTTTCAACACTGTAATGTCCGCCTCACCTTGGCGTTAGCTGTGCCTCGCTAGGATGGCCCTGTCGATACGGTTATCACGAGGCAAGCACGATGAACCTGACCAAATACCTGCTGCTGGCGACCCTCGCCCTGGGCAGCGCCAGCGTCTACGCCGAGGGTGGCGCGGAGCGTTCCAAGCAGTTCTGGGAAGCCTTCCGCCAGGACCAGCAACGCCTGTACGGCGACAAGCAAGAGGCGGTGGTGGAACGCGAGCGCAAGGCCGAGGAGAAGGCCCGCGAGCTTGCCAAGGATTGAGTACCACACACCTGCGCCGCGTCAGCTCCTCGGCGCAGGTGGATTCGGGCGCCCAGATGGGCGCCTTTTTTATTTGCGCGCCAGCAGCGTGGCGCGGCGCGGTGCCGGCAGGCCTTCGACGGTCTTGCCGTGGTCGTTCGGGTCGAGGAAGTCGCCCAGCGACTGGTAGCGCATCCACTCGGTGCTACGCTGTTCCTCGACCGACGTGACGCTAACATCGACGCAGTGCACATCACTGAAGCCCGCCCGGCGCAGCCAGCGCTCCAGCGCCGGCACCGAGGGCAGGAACCAGACGTTGCGCATCTGCGCGTAGCGGTCTTCAGGCACCAGCACCTGGTTCTCGTCACCCTCGATCACCAGGGTCTCCAGCACCAGTTCGCCGCCCTTGACCAGGCAGTCCTTGAGCGCCAGCAGGTGCTCGATGGGCGAGCGACGGTGGTAGAACACGCCCATCGAAAACACGGTGTCGAAGCCTTCGAGGTTGGCCGGCAGCTCTTCCAGGGCGAACGGCAGGTGCCAGGCCGGTAGCTCCGGCAGGTACTGCTGCACCGCCTGGAACTGGCAGAAGAACAGCCAGTTGGGGTCGACGCCGATGACCATGTCGGCCCCGGCGCCGAGCATGCGCCACTGGTAGTAGCCGTTGCCGCAACCTACATCGAGCACGCGCTTGCCCTTGAGGTCCAGATGCGGGCCGACCCGTGACCATTTCCAGTCAGAGCGCCATTCGGTGTCCACGTGCACGCCGAACAGGTCGAACGGCCCCTTGCGCCAGGGCGACAGCCCCATCAGCGCCTGATGCATCTGCGCGCGGGTGGCGTCGTCGCAGTCACAGTCCAGACGCAGGCCGTCGACCAGGTCAACTTGGCTGGGTGTCAGCTTCGGCAGCGACTCCAGGGCGCCGCGCCAGCGATCCAGATCGCCGTGGCCTTTCTCCAGCTTGGCTTCCAGTTGTGCCTGCAGGCCTTGGGACCAGGTGGCGAGGGGCGTGCCCGCCAGGCGGCGGACGAGGGGGGACAGATCGATCATGGCAGGGCTATCAGCGAGGCGAAGTTGAGGCATTGGAACCACGGCACGACCTTGCTGAAGCCGGCGGCGTGCAAGCGTTCCTTGTGGGTTTCCAGGGTGTCGGGTTTCATCACGTTCTCGATGGCACTGCGCTTCTGGGCGATTTCCAGTTCGCTGTAGCCATTGGCACGCTTGAAGTCCAGATGCAGTTCGTTGAGCAGTTGCTGTTCCTGATCGTCGGCGAAACGCAATTTCTCCGAGAGGATCAGCGCACCGCCCGGCAGCAGGGCCTGGCGGATACGACCGAGCAGCGCCAGGCGTTGCTCGGGGGCGATGAACTGCAGGGTGAAGTTCATCGCCACCACCGAGGCGGGCTCGAAGGGCAGCGTAAGGATGTCGGCTTCCAGCACCTGAACCGGCAGCAACTCCTGGAACATCGAGTCCTGGGCGGTGAGGTACTGGCGGCAGCGCTCGACCATGGCCGCGGAGTTGTCCACCGCGATCACCCGGCAGCCGTCGCTGCGCACATGGCGGCGCAGCGACTGGCTGACCGCGCCCAGCGAGGCACCCAGGTCATACAGCGCGGAGTGCGGCTGGGCGAAGCGCGCAGCCAGCACGCCGAGGTTCTCGACGATGGTCGGGTAACCGGGCACCGAGCGCTTGATCATGTCCGGGAACACCTGCACCACATCTTCGTTGAAGACGAAGTCGGGCACCTGCTCCAGGGGCTGGGCGAATAGGCGGTCGGGTTCTTTGCTCACGGATCTACCAGGGAGGGACGACGAAATGGGCAAGCATTTTAGCCAAAGCCCAGTGTTTGTGCATCGCCATCCGGCAGGCTCACTTGACGGTCACGGCACAGTCGAAGGTTTGCGCAGGGCTGACTTCAGGTGCCCAGGGTTGCTGGTACACCAGAATCAGGTGACTTTCCCCGCTGCCCTGGGCCTGGAAACGCCACTGCGACTGGCCAGCGCTGCCCACCACCCCGTTATCGTCCGGATCGCTGTATACCTCTGGGCCAAGGCTGCGCAGGATATTGGCCGCCGGATGCTGGACCAGCCAGCGATAGCCCGTGCTGGGGTTGCTGGGCAGACGCAATGTCAGCGTCTGCCCAGCGGCCAGTGTAATCGGGCACTGGTTGGCTTTTTCCAGGACGATCGGTTCCGGGTGCTTGGGCATGGGCGCGCAGGCGCTCAACAGGCCGAGTGCAAGAAGGAACAATGCAGTGCGAGATAGCATGAAAACCCCGATCGGAAAGTGGAACAACTGATGTAGGAGGAAGTACTGCCTGCTGCTAGCAGCCGTAGGCACGCCCTAGCTTTGTACCACCAAACCACGGTGGTTTGGGTACAAGGAGTAGCGTATGAGATATCAAGATGTCAGCTTCGAAGAGCTGGCGGAAGCGGCGGCCGACCAGCCCTTGGCGATGGTGCAAGCCATGGCGGAGCGCGACGGCGAGAACGAGGGTGGCCTGACGCTCAGTCGTGAACACATCATCACCATCAACAAGTACGTCAATTACGTCTATGCCTTGCCCAGGACCCAGGACAACCTGGAACGTTGGCTGGGCTACCAGGACATCGACGAACCCGAGCTGAAACCTGCGAGCATGGAGGCGCTGTTTGGCGACCTGCGTGGCCATGCGGGCAAATGGACGCCCCTGTCTGACAAAAGCAAACAGCTTTCGAGCGAGCTGGCGTCGACTGCCAACAAGTTCAAGGTGACGGGCAAGGAGATTGTCGATGAGTGCGAGCGCCTGAGAGACAAGGGCCTGGGCGGGATTCCCTGGGAAGAGATGGAGCTGGCCCAGCCAATTCCCCTGAGCGAGAACGACCAGGAGGCTGTCACGCTGTTGGTCGAATACATGAAGATCCTCAACGCCGATGCAAGAACCTACGCCGACTGTGTTGATCGCGTGGTGGAAGAGTGCGCGGTGTTCAGGGACGAAATCGAGTTGAAGTTGCTGCCTGCCGTTGCGGACAAGGACGTCGCTCTTGAGCGCAAGAAGGGCGATGGCGAGGTCGAGCGTCTGCGAGGACGGCTCAAGGACCTCGATGCTGAGATTGCCGAGCGGAAAGCGGAATACGACCAGTACCTGAAGTTGGTGCTGGGAAGTCTGGCCGGTGGTGCCCTTGGGGCGATTATCGGTGGTTCAATTTATGGTTCGAAGGCTGAAACGGCGCGCAAGGAACGCAAGAAGCGCGAAGTTGAACGTCGCGACGTCGCCGAACAGCTGAGGGTACGCCTCAACCTGGAGGGGCGACTCACGGAGCTGGTCCAGTTCGTCGATGACCTGGATGCGCGCCTGCGGGATGTAGCGGCGTCGGCCAAGCACCTGCACTCGATGTGGGGGTATGTCGATGGATATACCAGCGGAGCAGTCGAGCAACTCGAGCTGATCAAGGATGGCCAGAAGTTGGCCATTTTCGTCATCATGTTCAAAAAATTCCTTGGCCAGTGGAACGGCGTCGAGCGCCTCTCCCTTCATTTGACCCGTGTATTCGATGACGCCATTTCGGCCCGCTGACAGGTACTGCACCATGAACGATAACGTGATTCACATGACCCCTGCCCAGCAGCCCGAACTGGACCGGATTCTCGCCACCGCCGTTGCATTCCTGCGGGCCTGGCAAGAGGGCCGGCTGAAGCCGATGCCGCTGTTGCATGAGGCGCTTGAACGGCACGCGAAGCTGATGAAAGAGACTTCTGAAAACTTGCAGGCTGATGCCCAGAAGCTTGAGGCGAAGCTCAACATCAACCCACTGGACGACATCATCGAGGCACTCGCTGGATTCGAGGATGAGGAACTTTGGTCGATGGCTCACGGGGAAATCCAAGACGTGCTGACACGTCTCGCTCTCCAGGTTTCCAGGCTCAGGGCGGCGAGAACCGATCTGCTGGCGTTGCCTGCGCTCGATCCCACGAGCGACGAGACGCGTCTGTCCAAGCGGCAAACGCAACTGGAAAGCGGCCAAGTGGAGCTGGATGCCGAGATCAAGGTCGAGGAAGGCAAGTTAGAGGCGGTGAGGGCTGCGCTTCAGGCACTGGAAGCCATCGAGGTCGAGGTGAAGTTCGAAGGGTTGGTCCCGACTCCTGAACAGCTGGCCGCACTGGCGCTGCCCGGTGGCGAGGCCGCGTTGTTGGCGGAGGCTGCCACCAAGGCGCTCAAAGACCTGGAGAAGATTGTTGGATTGCTGGTCAGCGGCCAGCACTACAGCAGGTTGCAGGATGAGCGTCGCCGGCTGGCGGGCAACCTGGACTCACTCAAGGAGCGACAGCTGGCGCAGAGCAAAGAACTCGCTGAATGCCTGCGGCAGCTCACGGCCCTGGAAGGGGTGCCGCCCCTGTTGGCCCAGCGCAGTGACTGGAGCACCGCCGTCAATGGCCTGACCCTGTCCCTGGACACTTTCCTGAGCGAGCTCAAAGGCACCACGCCGCAAGATGTGGCGGGCCTGCAGAACATTGCAGACCTGTTCAACAGCCTTCTGGCTTATCAGCGAAGCATCCTTGGCCAGATCCGAGATGGCTTCTGAGTGTTGACGCGCGAGACCCCGCATCGAGGTGCGGCGGTCTCGCCTTGGAAAGGTTCAGATGTCATGAAGGACTTGACTGTATCAAGCCAGTTGGAGAGCAGTGACTCTACGCGGGTGGATGCGCTGATGAACGCATTGGCTGGAATGATGACGATAGGGGATGACTCTCTACGCATCGCTGTCAAGCGCGTGGATGACCATGTCAATTACCTGGAACAATTGCCTGCCAGCCTTGAATCGATGACCTGGTGGTTGGGCTACAGCGATACCGATGAACCGGAACTCATGCCCCAACGAATGCTGGAACTGGTAGACGGCCTCAGGTGGATCGCGCGTGAATGGTGGCCTTTGCGATATGGCGCACTGTTCATGGGCCGCGACCTGGTGGATCTCACCCACGAAGTAGAGCGCCTGGGAGAACAAACGTTGGGCCTTGCGTCGCGGCTCGAGGCATTGGGCGGGGGGCAGTACACCTGGGAGCAACTGGCACAGGACGATGATCTGCCGCTCAGCCCCGGCGATCGTCAGCAAGTAGTGTTGATGGCGGAACGCCTGGACACCCTTCGCCTTCTGGTCAACGGCCTTGCGGGTGATGTCACGTTGTTGTTGGCCGACTTCGGGGCATTTCGCGACAAATACAGGTACGACTTGACGCCTCAGGTAAATGGAAAACGTGTTGCGCTTGAGCGTGCCCAGGTTCACGACCTCTCACGGTACCCAGATTTCTGGCGGCGTTTGATGGAGCCGAGGTTGCTGGAAGCGTACGACGCCGATCTATTGAACTCCAGGCTTGAACGAATGGACCCAGGGATTATCGGCGTCACTCGGCACCTCGAACAGTTTCATTCGACCTGGCAAGAGGTGGATGCCTATGCCGAGGGGGCGGCCAATAGCCTGAAGGCAATTGACACGCGGCAGCGCTTGGCGATTTTCATGGTGTATTTCAAAAGGTTCTTGTCTGAGTGGCTGCATGTTGGCGCACTAGGGGAGCGGCTGAAAATCGCCTTTGCCTAGCTGTACGGCCCTTGTACGAAATGTGCCCGTGCGGTGGCTTGGCAGGGAGGCATATTTCGTACAGGGCATCAGGAACAAGTCTCCTGGCCGTTCAGCTGAACAACACTTTCGCCACGTCTGCGTAACGTTTGGCGAAATGCACTGTAAGTCCTTCCTTCAAGTACTCCGGCAGTTCTTCGAAGTCCCCTCGATTGGCCTCTGGCAGGATCAGCTCGAAGATTTTCTGCCGCCGCGCGGCGATCACCTTCTCACGTACCCCACCGATCGGCAGCACCTGGCCGGTGAGGGTGAGCTCGCCGGTCATGGCCACGCCTTTCTTTGGTGCCTGGTCACGGGCCAGCGACAGCAGCGCGCTGGCCATGGTGATCCCGGCGCTCGGACCGTCCTTCGGGGTTGCGCCCTCGGGCACATGCAGGTGGATGAATGCCTCGTTGAAGTAACCAGGCGCGCCACCGAACTGCTTGAGGTTCGAGCTGATGTAGCTATAGGCGATCTCTGCCGACTCCTTCATCACATCGCCCAGCTGGCCGGTGAGCTTGAGACCACGGTTCAGGGTATGGATACGCGTGGCCTCGATCGGCAGGGTGGCGCCGCCCATGCTGGTCCAGGCCAGGCCGGTGATCACGCCCTTGCCGGCCAGCACCTGCTCGCTGCGGAACACCGGCATGCCCAGGGCTGACTCCAGGTCCTTGGTGCCGATCTTGAGTTTGGCGTCCGGGTCTTCCAGCAGCTTGACCACCGACTTGCGCACCAGTTTGCCCAGTTGCTTCTCCAACTGGCGCACGCCGGCTTCGCGGGCGTAACCCTCGATCACCGTGCGCAGGGCGCTGTCACTGATGCTCAGGCTGTGCTTCGAAACCCCGGCCTTCTCCAGTTGCTTGGGCCACAGGTGGCGCTTGGCGATGGCCAGCTTCTCTTCGGTGATATAGCCGGACAGGCGGATCACTTCCATGCGGTCGAGCAAGGGTCCAGGAATCGAGTCGAGGGTGTTGGCGGTGCAGACGAACAGCACCTTGGACAGGTCCAGGCGCAGGTCCAGGTAGTGGTCGAGGAAGTCGACGTTCTGCTCCGGGTCGAGGGTCTCCAACAGCGCCGAGGCCGGATCGCCCTGGTAGCTCTGGCCCATCTTGTCGATTTCGTCGAGCATGATCACCGGGTTCATCACCTCGACCTCCTTCAGCGCCTGCACCAGCTTGCCGGGCTGGGCGCCGATGTAGGTGCGGCGATGGCCCTTGATCTCCGCTTCGTCGCGCATGCCACCGACACTGAAGCGATAGAACGGCCGACCCAGGGATTCGGCGATGGACTTGCCGATGCTGGTCTTGCCCACCCCAGGCGGGCCGACCAGCAGCACGATGGAGCCGCTGATCTCGCCTTTCCAGGCACCGACGGCGAGGAACTCGAGGATGCGCTCCTTGATGTCGTCGAGGCCGGCGTGGTGCTGGTCGAGCACCTTGCGGGCGTGCTTGAGGTCGAGCTTGTCCTTGCCCTGGATGCCCCAGGGCAGGGCGGTGGCCCATTCCAGGTAGTTGCGGGTAACGGCATATTCCGGCGAGCCGGTCTCGAGGATGGCCAGTTTGCCCATCTCTTCGTCGATGCGCTTTTTCGCCTGCTCGGGCAATGTCTTGCCCTCAAGGCGTTGCTGGAACTGCTCGAGGTCGGCGCTGCGGTCGTCCTTGGTCAGGCCCAGCTCCTGCTGGATGACCTTGAGCTGTTCTTTCAGGAAGAACTCGCGCTGGTGCTCGCCGATCTGTCGGTTCACTTCTGCGGAAATCTCGTTCTGCAGCCGGGCGACCTCGACCTCCTTGCGCAGCATCGGCAGAACCTTTTCCATGCGCTTGAGCATGGGCACGCAGTCGAGCACTTCCTGCAGCTGGTTGCCGGTGGCGGAGGTCAGCGCGGCGGCGAAGTCGGTCAGCGGCGAGGGGTCGTTGGGGCTGAAGCGGTTGAGGTAGTTCTTCAGCTCTTCGCTGTACAGCGGGTTGAGCGGCAGCAGCTCCTTGATCGCGTTGATCAGGGCCATGCCGTAGGCCTTCACCTCGTCGGTGGGCTCGGACGGCTGGCGCGGGTATTCGACCTCGACCAGATAAGGCGGGCGGTGGTGCTTGAGCCAGGTGCGGATACGCACCCGGGTCAGGCCCTGGGCGACGAACTGCAGCTTGCCGCCTTCGCGGCTGGCGTGGTGCACCTTCACCAGGGTGCCGTACTCAGGGAGCGCCTTGGTGTCGAAATGGCGGTGGTCTTCGGGCGGGGTGTCCATGAAGAACAGCGCCAACGAGCGGTGCGGGGTGTTGGCCACCAGGTCGAGGGTTTCGGCCCAGGGCTCTTCGTTGACGATCACCGGCAGCACTTGCGCGGGGAAGAACGGGCGGTTGTGGATCGGGATCACGTAGACCTTGTCCGGCAGTTGCTGGCCGGGCAGGGCAAGGTGGTGGCCGGTGCTGGCCGCTGGATCGAGGTGTTCGACTTCGCTGTGTTCGTCGGGGCGTTCCGGGAAATCCTGCTGGTCGCTCATGGGGCACCTGCGTGAATGGCTATGGTGCTTAGATGGGGCGGTGGTTGGCAGGTTTCAATGGTAGACGAAGGAGAGGGCCGCATCGCGGCCCCCGAGATCTCAGATCGCCGCTTTCTTCTGACGCACCGCTACCGGTCCGGCATTGGCTTCCACGGCTCGCTTCAAGTCGCCGCACAGTCCGGCCATGAAGGCCAGCTCCGCCACCACGAACAGCGGCCCGACGATCAAACCGCTGAGGTCGTCGACGAATGCCGGCTTACGCCCTTCATACCAGTGCCCGACGAACTGGATGACCCAGCCGATGACGAACGCACCCAGGCCGGCACTCAGCCACAGCCCGGTGGTCTGTACCGCCACGGCCTGCCCGGCCCACAGGCACAGGCCCAGCAACAGGCCCATCACCAGGCCGAAGCGGGTGTCCAGGCGCAGGTAGAACCACACCGACCAGGTCGCCAGCAGCAGGGCCGGTGATAACCAGAGGCCGCCCACGTCCCAGCCGGGCCGCGACAGCAGGATGCTCACGGCCAGCACGATCAACGGGATGCCGATGAAGTGGGTGGCGATGTTGCGTGGGTCACGGTGGTAGGCCGCGTATTGACTCAGGTGATCGACGAGGTTTTTCATTGTTGTTCCTCCGTTCTTTGTGACGCCAGCTTGCCCCGTTCATCCATCGTCGTCTGTCGCCTGGCCGACAGAGTCCATTTGTGAGGTGCCATGCACGATCCACGTACCCAGCTGTTGCACGGCCAGTGGTTCCGGCAGTTGCCCGTACATGTTCAGGATAGCCTGCTGGCCTTGGCCCGGTTTCGCGAGCTGGCACCCGGGCAGTGTCTGTTCCAGCGCGGCGACGCGCCCTGCGGCCTGTATGCGGTGCTCGACGGGGCGATGCGCGTGGGGGCGGTCAGCAGCGAAGGCAAGGAGGCGTTGCTGACCCTGGTCGAAGCGCCCAACTGGTTTGGTGAGATCAGCCTGTTCGACGGCCAGCCGCGTACCCATGACGCTTTCGCCGAAGGTGCGACACGGTTGCTGTGGATACCCCAGGCGCCGCTGTTGGAGTGGCTTGACCGCGAGCCTTGGCACTGGCGCGAGCTGGCTCTGTTGATGAGCCACAAGCTGCGTTGGGTGTTCATTGCCCTTGAGCAGCAAAGCCTGCTGGCTGCAGCGCCGCGCCTGGCTCATCGGCTGCTGCAGATTGCCGAGGGCTATGGTGAACGGGATGTGCCACAGTGGCGGTTGCAGCTCTCGCAAGAGCAACTGGCTTTGATGCTGTCGTTGTCGCGCCAGACCATCAACCAGATTCTCAGGAGCCTCGAACAGTCCGGCGTGGTGCGCCTGGGCTATGGCGAGGTGGAGATTGTCGATGCGCCGCGTCTGCGGGCGATGGCGCAGCATCCAGGCTGACCAGCGTATCGATCATCGCGCGGGCAGCGGGTGACAGACGATAGCCGCTGCGGCTGATCACCCCGCAGCGTACGCTCAATACTTCCAGCCCCGGGGGCAGGTTGCGCCAGTGCAGGCGCACCAGGCGGCCGGCGGCCAGGTCCTCGCTGACGGCTTCTTCACTGGCGGTACCGATCGCATCGCTGGCCAGCACCACGCTGCGCAGCACTGCCAGGTGTTCGGTCTGCAGGTGCGGGGTGAAGTCGCTGCGCCCGCTGAGGTTGGCCAGGCGCTTGCGCACACCGGGAGCAAGCAGGGCACTGGCCAGCGGGTAGGCGAACAGGTCGTTGGTCGACAGGCTGTCCTTGGCCAGCAAAGGGTGTTCGGGGCGGCAGAAGAACAGGCCGGGGCGTGGTTTGAGTGGCTCGGTGTGGAAGTTCGGGTCGGCCTCGAACGGACGGATATCATCGACGAAGAACTCGATCTGTTCGCGACGCAGGGCCTGGCCCAGGCGTTCGGCGTTGTCGACCAGCAGCGCGCTGCGGATGCCTGGGTGGTGTTCGATGAAGTGCTGTAACGCCTGTGGCACCAGGTGCACGGCCAGCGCGGGGCCACTGCCGAAATGCAGTTCGCCGGCATCGAGCTTGGTCATTTGCAGGACTTCGTTGTTCAGCTGAGCCGCGCCTTGCACCAGGCGCCGGGCGTGTTGCAGCACCACCTGGCCTTCCGGAGTGGGCGGCAGGACCTTGTTGCCGCGATCGATCAGGCTGCAGCCGAGGGTCTGTTCGAGGTTCTGAATGGCACGGCTGAAGGCGGGTTGGGTGATGCCCATGGCCTCGGCGGCGCGGATGAAACTGCGATATTCGGTGAGGGCGATGAAATAGCGCAGTTGGCGGAGGTCCATGCTCGGGCTCTAGTGGTGGGTGATCAGTCCTCGTTTTTAGTGGCTGTTGCATATAGCGTCAACAATGATTATTTGTTGTTTTTAGTAGATTTTGTTATGTGCATAGACCGTTCGCCGGCAAGCCGCCTCCTACCTGGGAGCGGCGCGCCATTGTAGGAGCCGGCTTGCCGGCGAACCGCCTCACAACAGATTCAACGGATAACTCACGATCACCCGGTTCTCATCGAACGCATTGCTGCTGAAATCCCGGCGCATGGTCGAATTGCGCCACTTCACCGACAGGTCCTTGAACACCCCGGACTGCACCACATAGGCCAGCTCCGTTTCCCGCGCCCACTCCTTGCCGTCGTCCACTGCACTGGTATGCACGTTGTCACCTTTGATATAGCGGTTCATCAAGGTCAGCCCAGGAAGCCCGACAGTGACGAAATTGAAATCATGGCGCAGCTGCCAGGAGCGCTCCTTGGCATTGTCGAAACTGGCGTTGTAGCTGTCGTTGGCCAGGGTGCCGCCACTGGTGCCGTTGACCCGCATCCAGGCATCGTCGCCGCTGACCTTCTGCAGGCCGATATAGAAGGTATGCCCCTTGTAGCGCGCGGAGAGCATGGCCGAGGCGGTGCGGTTATCCAGGTCGCCGGCGCGGGCGCTGCCGTCTTCCTTGCCGAGGAAGTAGCCGAGGTTGGCGCCCAGGGTCCATTCGCCCAGGGGCTGGCTGTGCACCAGGTTCACGTACTGCTGGCGGTAGATATCCTTGAGCTGGGCGTTCCACAGGCCGAGCATCGTGCGCTTGTCGTTGAAGGTGTACTCGCCACCGGCAAAGTTGAAGCGGTCGGAGGTAATGCCGGTGCGGCCCTGCATGAACATGTCTTCCATGCTGGCGTCATTGCGCGGGCTATTGCCGCGGAACTGGCCGGCGTAGAGGGTCAGGCCGTCGAGTTCCCGTGACGTGAGCTGGCCGCCGCGGAAGGTTTGCGGCAGCGAGCGCCCATCGTCGGAGCGCAGGATCGGCAGCACCGGCATCCATTCGCCGACCTTCAGTTCAGTCTGCGACAGGCGCGCCTTGAGCGCCACGCCCAGCCGGCCGAAATCATCCGCCGGGCGGCCGTCGTCATGCACGGGTAATAAGTGGGTGCCGGCCGTGCCCTTGCCGCCATCGAGCTTGAGCGAATACAGCCCCAGCATGTCCACGCCGAAGCCGATGGTGCCCTGGGTGAAGCCGGAGCGGGCATCGAGGATGAAGCTTTGGGTCCATTCCTCGGCCTTGCCCTGGGGGTTGGCTGGGTCGACGAAGTTGCGGTTGATGTAGAAATTGCGCAGGTTGAAGCTGGCCTTGGCGTCGTCCACGAAGCCGCCTTCGGCGGCCAGGGTGGGGACGGCGCAGGACAGGGCCAACAGGCCGGGCAGCAGCTGGCGTGCGGGGTGCAAAGTGCTCATCGCTTGGATCTCTTGTTTTTATTGGGCGAGCCGGGGCGCTGCGGGTGCGGGCCGCAGGGTTTGGCTTCATTTTTGAGAGCTTGTGCAACGTTGCGTGGGCGATGGTGCGGGGCAGGGCGGGGGCGAGGCAATTCGTCGTAAGCGGAATGGGGCGATTATCGAACGCATTGTGGCAGCGGTTCGCCGGCAAGCCGGCTCCTACCGGGATCAGTGTAGGAGCCGGCTTGCCGGCGAACGGGCTTTGAAACAAAAAGCCCACCGCGCGGGTGGGCTTGATGCTGTTACCGAACCAATCAGCCTTTCGGCGTCTGGATCGAGGCCTGTTGCTGGGTCTGCTCGTACCAGCCGCCACCGAGGGCCTTGTACAGGTTGACCTCGCTGACCAGTTGCGACAGGCGGTCGCTGATCAGCGCCTGCTGGGCACTGAACAGGTTGCGCTGGGCGTCGAGGAAGGTCAGGTTGCTGTCGATGCCGATACGGTAGCGGCGTTCGGCCAGGCGGTAGTAGTCCTGGTTCGCCGCCACCAGGTCGCGTTGCGCCTGCAGCTGCTCTTCGAACGTCTTGCGTGCGGCCAGGCCATCGGCGACTTCCTGGAAGGCGGTCTGGATGGTCTTCTCGTACTTGGCGACGTTGATGTCCTTCTGGATCTTCGAGTAGTCCAGGCTCGCTTTCAGGCTGCCGGCGTTGAAGATCGGCAGGTTGATCTGCGGCTGGAACAGCCAGGTGCCCGAGCCACCCTTGAACAGCCCGCCCATGTCCGGGCTCAGGGTACCGGCATTGGCGGTCAGGCTGATGCTCGGGAAGAACGCTGCGCGGGCGGCGCCGATGTTGGCGTTGGCCGCCTTGAGCAGGTGCTCGGCCTCCTGGATGTCCGGGCGACGCTGGAGGATGTCGGACGGCAGGCCGGCCGGCACCTCGGCCAGTTGGTCGGCATTGAGCTCAAGCGGCTTGGGCAGGTTGGCCGGCACGCCGGTACCCACCAGCACGGTCAGGCTGTTCAGGTCCTGGGCGACCAGGCGCTGGTACTGCGACAGCTTGACCCGCGCGCCTTCGACGGCGGTACGCGCCTGGCTCAGGTCCAGGGCCGAAGCCACGCCCACCTCATTGCTGCGGCGGGTCAGGTTGTAGCTCTCTTCGTACGTCTTGAGCGTTTCTTCGGTCAGCTTGAGCAGCGCCTGGTCGGCCTGCCAGGTGTAGTAGGCGTTGGCCACGCTGGCCACCAGGCTGATCTGCGTGGAGCGACGTGCCTGCTCGCTGGAGAGGTAGGTCTCCAGGGCCTGCTCCGTCAGGCTGCGCACGCGGCCGAACAGGTCCAGCTCGTAGGCGCTGACACCCAGGGTCGCCGAGTATTGGCTGGTGATGTTCGCTTCGCCGGTCTGCGACATGTTCGCCGGTACCCGCTGGCGGCTGCCACTGCCGTTGGCCGATACCGCCGGGAACAGGTCGGCACGCTGGATGCGGTACTGCGCACGGTAGGCGTCGATATTAAGCGCCGCCACGCGCAGGTCACGGTTGTTTTCCAGCGAAGTCTGCACCAGCTGCTGCAGCGCCGGGTCGTGGAAGAACTGGCGCCAGCCCTGTTCGGCGGCGGCGACGTTGGCGGACTCGGTCGGCGAGTACGCAGGGCCTTGCGGCCACTGCGCGGCCACCGGCGCCTCAGGCGCCTGGTAGTCGGGGATCAGCGAGCAGCCGCCGAGAATGAAGGCGGTGACCGCCAGGGACAACAAAGACTTGGTCATTGCCCAGCCTCATAACGTGGAGTTTCAGGGGTGGCGTCCTGTTTCGGTTCTTTGCTGCCGAACAGCGACGACACAGCGACGAAGAATAGCGGTACCCAGAAGATTGCAAGCACGGTCGCACTGATCATGCCGCCGATCACGCCGGTACCGATGGCGTGCTGGCTGCCCGCGCCGGCGCCGCTGGCGATGGTCAACGGTACCACGCCGAGGATGAACGCCAGCGAAGTCATGATGATGGGGCGCAGACGCATGCGGCACGCCTCGATCGCCGCGTCGTACAGGCTGCGGCCTTGCTCGTGCAGCTCCTTGGCGAACTCGACGATCAGGATGGCGTTCTTCGCCGCCAGGCCGATCGTGGTCAGCAGGCCGACCAGGAAGTACACGTCGTTGGACAGACCGCGCAGGCTGGTGGCGAGCAGGGCACCGATGATACCCAATGGCACTACCAGCACCACCGCGATCGGGATCGACCAGCTTTCATACAGCGCCGCCAGGCACAGGAACACGAACAGCACCGAGAGGGCGAACAGCGCCGGCATCTGCGAGCCGGAGAGTTTTTCCTCGTAGGACATGCCGGTCCAGGAGTAACCGATGCCGGTTGGTAGTTCGCCGGCGATACGCTCGACTTCGGCCATGGCTTCACCGGTACTGTAGCCCGGGGCCGGGGTACCGAGGATCTCCACCGCTTCCACACCGTTGTAGCGCGACAGCTTGGGCGAGCCGTAGCTCCATTCGCCCTTGGCGAAGGAGGAGAACGGCACCATCTCGCCCTTGCCGTTGCGCACGTACCACTTCTGCAGGTCTTCCGGGCTCATCCGCGAGTTCGGCTCGCCCTGGATGTAGACCTTCTTGACCCGACCGCGGTCGATGAAGTCGTTGACGTAGCTACCGCCCAGGGCGATCGACAGGGTGTTGTTGATGTCGGCGATGGTCACGCCCAGGGCGCTGGCGCGTTCGTCGTCGATGGTCAGCTGGTACTGCGGCTCGTCGTTCAGGCCGTTCGGGCGCACCGCGCTGAGGATCTTGCTCTGCGCGGCCTTGGCCAGGAACTGGTTGCGTGCTTCCATCAGTTTCGCGTGGCCGACGCCGGCGCGGTCCTGGAGGAACACGTCGAAGCCGGTGGCGTTACCCAGTTCGAGTACCGCCGGCGGGGCGAAGGCGAACACCATCGCGTCGCGGAAGCTGAAGAAGTGCATCTGTGCGCGCTGGGCGAGGGCGAACACACTGTTCTCCTTCGAGCGCTCGTCCCATGGCTTGAGCATGATGAACGCCATGCCCGAGCTCTGGCCACGGCCGGCGAAGTTGAAGCCGTTGACGGTGAACACCGATGCCACGGTGTCGGCTTCCTTGTCGAGCAGGTACTCGCGCATCTGGTCGACCACCACCTGGGTGCGCTCGGCACTGGAACCGGCTGGGGTCTGCACCTGGGCGAACAGTACGCCCTGGTCTTCTTCCGGCAGGAACGCGGTGGGGATACGGGCGAACAGCCAGATCATGCCGACCACGATCAGGGCGTAGGCCAGCAGGAACGGGATCTTGTTGCGCAGGATGGTGCCGACGCTACGCTCGTAGCCGACAACACTGCGGTCGAAGTTGCGGTTGAACCAGCCGAAGAAACCGCGCTTGGCCACATGGTGCTCGCCCTTCTTCAGCGGCTTGAGCATGGTGGCGCACAAGGCCGGGGTGAAGATCAGCGCCACCAGCACCGACAGGCCCATGGCCGAGACGATGGTGATGGAGAACTGGCGATAGATCACACCGGTGGAACCGCCGAAGAAGGCCATTGGCAGCAGTACCGCCGACAGCACCAGGGCAATACCCACCAGCGCGCCCTGGATCTGCTCCATGGAACGCTTGGTCGCTTCCTTGGGCGGCAACCCTTCCTCGGACATCACCCGCTCGACGTTCTCCACCACGACGATGGCGTCGTCCACCAGCAAGCCGATGGCCAGGACCATGGCGAACATGGTCAGGGTGTTGATGCTGAAGCCGGCGGCGGCAAGGATGCCGAAGGTACCCAGCAACACCACCGGCACGGTCATGGTGGTGATGATGGTGGCGCGGAAGTTCTGCAGGAACAGGTACATCACCAGGAACACCAGGACCACGGCCTCGATCAGGGTGTGGATCACCCCGCTGATCGACTCGGTGACCACTGGGGTGGTGTCATACGGGAACACGGCCTTCACGCCCGGCGGGAAGAACGGTTCCAGGTCGCTGATGGTCTTGCGCAGCGCCTTGGCGGTATCCAGGGCGTTGGCGCCGGTGGCCAGCTTGACCGCCAGGCCCGAGGCCGGCATGCCGTTGTATTGGGCGCTGATGGCGTAGTTCTCGCCACCCAGGCCAACCGTGGCGACATCGCCCAGGCGTACCTGGGAGCCGTCATTGTTGACCTTGAGCAGGATCTTCTCGAACTGCTCGGCGGTCTGCAGGCGGGTCTTGCCGATGATGGTGGCGTTGAGCTGGGTGCCCGGCAATGCCGGCAGGCCGCCGAGTTGGCCGGACGAGACCTGGACGTTCTGCGCGGCCACGGCGGTGCGCACATCGACCGGGGTCAGCTGGAACTTGTTCAGCTTGGCCGGATCCAGCCAGATACGCATGGCGTACTGGGCACCGAACACCTGGAAGTCACCGACGCCTGCGGTCCGCGAGATCGGGTCCTGCATGTTGGAGACGATGTAGTTGGCCAGGTCGTCCTTGCTCATGCTGCCGTCTTCGGACACCAGGCCGATCACCAGCAGGAAGTTCTTCACGGCCTTGGTGACACGGATACCTTGCTGCTGCACTTCCTGCGGCAGCAGCGGGGTGGCCAGGTTCAGCTTGTTCTGGACCTGGACCTGCGCGGTGTCGGAGTTGGTGCCTTGCTCGAAGGTGGCGGTGATGGTCATGCTGCCGTCGGAGTTACTTTCCGACGACACATAACGCAGGTTGTCGATACCGTTGAGCTGCTGCTCGATCACCTGCACCACGGTGTCCTGCACCGTCTGCGCCGAGGCGCCAGGGTAAGTGACGGAGATGGCGATGGCCGGTGGGGCGATGCTCGGGTACTGGTTGATCGGCAGCTTCAGGATCGACAAGGCGCCGACCAGCATGATCACCAGGGCGATCACCCAGGCGAAGATCGGGCGATCGATAAAGAACTTCGACATGGTTTACTCCGCTTTGGCGTCTGCTTTCGCCGTGTTGGCCTGAGCAGGGCCGGCCGGCTTCTTGACGTTGGTGGCTTCGCTGACCTTGACCTCGACGCCCGGGCGCACGAACTGCAGCCCTTCGGTGATCAGGCGGTCGCCTGGGTTCAGGCCTTCCTCGATCAGCCAATCGCTGCCCAGGGTACGGCTGGCCTTGAGCTGGCGCAGTTCGACCTTGTTCTCCTGGTTGACCACCAGCGCGGTCGGCGCGCCCTTGAGGTCGCGCGTCACGCCCTGTTGCGGGGCCAGGATGGCGTTGGCGTTGACCCCGGCCTTGAGCCGCGCATGCACGAACATGCCAGGCAGCAGGGTGTGGTCGGGGTTGGGGAAGATGGCGCGCAGGGTGACGGAGCCGGTGGTCTCGTCGACCGCGACTTCGGAGAACTCCAGGCGGCCCTGTTGCTTGAACAGGCTGCCGTCCTCCAGCACCAGCTGAACCTGAGCCGCGTTGTCGCCGGCCTTCTGCAACTGGCCGCCTTCCAGGTCACGGCGCAGCTTGAGCAGCTCGGCGGTGGACTGGGTGACATCGACGTAGATCGGGTCGAGCTGCTGGATGGTGGCCATGGCGTTGGTCTGGCCATTGTTCACCAGGGCGCCTTCGGTGACCGAGGAGCGACCGATGCGGCCGCTGATCGGGGCCAGTACTTTGGTGTAGCGCAGGTCGATCTGGGCGCTCTTGAGCGACGCTTCAGCCTGCAATCGTTTGGCATTGGCGTCGTCGTACTCCTGCTTGGAGACGGCCTGCTCGTCGATCAGTTGCTTGTAGCGCTCGGCCAGCGAGCGGGTAGCCTGGAGGTTGGCCTGGGCGTTGGCCAGGGTGGCCTCGTAGACAGCTGGGTCGATCTGGTAGAGCTGCTGCCCTTCCTTCACGTCGGTGCCTTCCTTGAACAGGCGCTTGAGAATGATGCCGTTCACCTGCGGACGAACCTCGGCCACCCGGTAGGCGCTGGTGCGCCCCGGCAGTTCCGAGGTCAGGGTGAAGGCTTGCGGTTGTACGGTCACGACGCCGACCTGAGGAGCCTGGGGCGCTGGCGCGGCTTCCTCTTTCTTACAGCCACTGAGCAGGGTTGCCAGGGCCACGGCGGAAACCAGGGCGGTTACGGCTGGCTTGAATTGCATGAGGATCCTCGGGTCGCAGGAGCAGGGGAGCTCAAGAATATAGTGGAAGAGTCTTGTAGGAAAAACGCTATCCGGTGGATAAATAGCTTGCTACCGAATATACTTACATTCATGCTTGTTTGTAAATACCGCAGGTGGACTACCGCCGCGGATCGCTCATAGATACCCGGGAGAGGCCCTGCGAGAGGCGACCCCGGCCTGATTCCCGCCCGCCATGCGAGCGCGCGGGGCCTGATGAGGTTGTACTGCCATGGTCCGTCGAACCAAAGAAGAAGCCCAGGAAACCCGCGCCCAGATCATCGAGGCGGCGGAAAAGGCCTTCTACAAGCGCGGGGTCGCGCGTACCACCCTGGCTGATATCGCCGAGTTGGCGGGGGTGACCCGTGGCGCGATCTACTGGCATTTCAGCAACAAGGCCGAACTGGTGCAGGCATTGCTCGACAGCCTGCACGAAACCCACGACCACCTGGCCCGGGCCAGTGAAAGCGAGGATGAGCTCGACCCGTTTGGCTGCATGCGCAAGCTGCTGCTGCAGGTGTTCAACGAGCTGGTGCTCGATGCGCGGACCCGGCGTATCAATGAAATTCTGCATCACAAGTGCGAGTTCACCGACGACATGTGTGAGATTCGTCAGCAGCGCCAGGGCGCGGTGCTGGACTGCCATGAGGGCGTGGCCCTGGCGCTGGCCAATGCCGTGCGCCGCGAACAGTTGCCCACCGACCTCGATATCGAGCGTGCCGCGGTGGCCATCTTTGCTTATGTCGATGGCCTGATCGGGCGCTGGTTGTTGCTGCCGGACAGCTTCGATCTGCTGCGCGATGTCGAAAAATGGGTCGACACTGGGCTGGATATGCTGCGCTTGAGCCCGGCCCTGCGCAAATGACACTTTGTGAAGGATTGTGAGGAAGTGTTTCCCCGGATCATTAAGCGAACATTACGCCTGACCCTGTAGGAGCCAGCCTTGCTGGCGAAGCGCTCTCGAGAGCGCTTCGCCAGCAAGGCTGGCTCCTACAGGGTTTGGTGTGCTCTCAACGGCCGCGCAGTTGCCGATCTGGCAATGCCAGCGCCGCGAGCAGGCCGATCAGCGAGGCTCCCGCGCTCGCCAGCAACAGATGGCTGAACGTTTCCAGTAGTCGGGCCTGGGTCAAAGGGTCCGCTTCACCGGCCTTGAGACTTCCCAGCAGCGGGTTGCCCACCATCTCGAACCCGCCCTGGTGCAGCAGCGCCAACAACAGGCTGGACATGCACGCCACGCCCATCGCCCCGCCCAGCGAGCGGAACAGGTTGGTGGTGCTGGTGGCCACGCCGATATCCTTCATGTCCACCGAGCTCTGCGTGCCCACCAGCGAGGTGGGGAACTGCAGCCCGCAGGCAATCCCGGTCAGCAACATGAACAGCGCGCTCAACAGGCCAGATTGCGGTGGTGTCAGGGCCATGGCGGTGATGGTCACTGGCATCAGCAGGGCGCCGGTCAGGATCTGCGGCTTGTAGCGCCCGGTGCGGCTGGTCATGCGTCCGCCAGTGAAGGCGCCAATTGGCAAGCCCATGGCCAGTGGCAACAGGTGCAACGCCGCGATGTCGGCACCGGCGCCGGTGATGCCCTGATAGCGCAGCGGCATCAGCATGGTCAGCGAGATCGACTGGAAGCTGGCGAAGAAAATCACGCACCAGCACAGCACCGCGACCCGGTTGCCGAACAGCGTCATGGGTAGCAGCGGTTCGCCGCAGCGCCGCTCGTGGGCCACGAACACCAGTAACCCGAGCAGCGCACAGCCCAGCAACGCCAATACCTGCGTCGACGACCAGGCATGCCCCTGGCCAACCAGGGTGATGCCCAGCAGCAGGCTGCCCAGGCCGATGATCATCAGCACCGCGCCCAGGTAGTCCACTTGCGCCTTGTGGCGTTTCACCGACAGGCCGTCCAGGGCGCGATGGATCACCCACAAGGCCACCAGCCCCAGCGGCAAGTTGATCCAGAACACCCAGCGCCACGACAGGTACTCGGTCAGCCAGCCGCCCAGCACCGGCCCGGCGACGCTGGCCAGGGCGTACATGCTGCTGAAGTAGCCCTGGTAGCGGCCACGTTCGCGCGGCGGCACGAAGTCGCCGATGATTGTCTGGCTCACCGACACCATGCCGCCGGCCCCGATGCCCTGGAGTACCCGCGCCATGACCAGCTGCGGCATGTCCTGGGCCAGGCCGCAGGCCACCGAGGCCAGGGTGAACAGTGCGGTGCCGGTGAGGATCATCCGGCGCCGACCGTACAGGTCGCCGAGCTTGCCGTAGATGGGTACGGCGATGGTCATCGCCACCATGTAGCCGGAAATGACCCAGGCCAGCAGGCCAACATCGTTGAACTGCGCGGATATGGCCGGCAGGGACACGGCGACGATGGTCTGGTCGAGGGCGCCGAGGAAGATCGCCAGCATCAGGGCGGTCAGGACACTGCGCAGGACGGTGGGGGGCAGGGCGGCGGTCACGGTGGATACCTTGTGGTCAGTGCTGACGCGATCGCGAGGCATCGTGGGAGCGGGCTTGCCCCGCGATGGGCTCATTCATGGTGGGGCATTGTACCCTGAGTTACATAGCTACCTATGTACTCCATGCATCCCCTATGCAAGATCGGCATTGGCGCATTCATCCAGTGCTGCATGGGCGCGTGATATCGTGGCAAGGCCGCAGAGGCTGAAATCCGGGGCCTGCACCAGCATGGTGCAGCATTTTGCCACAGGGTTTCGCGTCGCTGTATGTCCACACCTTCTATTCCTCTGCCTGCATGTCGAGCATGACCGCCCTGATGGCGACGGTTGGAACAGTCAGGTAGACCCGATACAGGGGTCGGTTGTCAGCCGTTCAACATTTTTCATTGCAAGCGGAGTGATCATGCCCAAGGCTTCCCACCACGATCTGCGTTTTGCCTTCCGCGAACTGCTCGCGTCAGGTTCGTGCTATCACACCGCATCGGTCTTCGACCCGATGTCCGCGCGCATTGCCGCGGACCTGGGTTTCGAAGTCGGTATCCTCGGCGGCTCGGTCGCCTCGTTGCAGGTGCTGGCCGCGCCTGACTTTGCCCTGATCACCCTCAGCGAGTTCGTCGAGCAGGCCACCCGTATCGGCCGCGTCGCCCAGTTGCCGGTGCTCGCCGACGCCGACCATGGCTATGGTAACGCGCTCAATGTGATGCGCACGGTCATCGAACTGGAGCGTGCTGGCGTTGCCGGGTTGACCATCGAGGATACGCTGTTGCCGGCCCAGTTCGGGCGCAAGTCCACCGACCTGATCTCGGTGGAGGAGGGCGTAGGCAAGATCCGCGCGGCGCTGGAGGCGCGCGTGGACAGCGCGCTGGCGATCATTGCCCGGACCAACGCTGGCGTGCTGACCACCGAGGAAATCATCGTTCGCACCCAGAGCTACCAGAAGGCCGGTGCCGATGGGATCTGCATGGTCGGGGTGAAGGATTTCGATCAGCTGGAGCAGATTGCCGAGCACCTGAGCGTGCCGCTGATGCTGGTAACCTATGCCAACCCGAACCTGCGCGACGACGAGCGTCTGGCGCGTCTGGGCGTGCGTGTCGTGGTCGATGGCCATGCCGCCTACTTCGCCGCGATCAAGGCCACCTACGACTGCCTGCGCCTGCAGCGTGGCCTGCAGCATAAATCCGATAGCCTGAACGCTACCGAACTCTCGCACACCTACACCCAGCCTGAGGACTACATTCGCTGGGCGAAGGAATACATGAGCGTCGAGGAGTGACGGTCACTCCCTGACTGCGCTCAGGGTCGCAGTGTGGGGTACGCAGCGCTGTTCCGGGCAACTGCTGCTGGCAGTGGGTTGGTTGCGTAGCATTTCGACCCGCCAACAGGCCGAACCGTAAAGGCCCGCCACGGCGGCCAGGGCGAAGACCACGGCACAGCGTCTGGATTTGATGCTCATGGTGGCTGACTCCTGTTGATGCAACAGGTGATACCGATAAGCATAGCTTCGGCGCCGACCTGTAGGAGCCGGCTTTGCCGGCGAACAGCGGCGCAGCCGATGCCATGCATCGCGGTGTCTGGTTCGCCAGCAAGGCTGGCTCCTACAAGCCCAACCCTTGATCCCACTCCGATTCATCGGGCGCCGACCTGTAGGAGCCGGCTTGCCGGCGAACACCGGCGCAGCCGATGCCATGCATCGCGGTGTCTGGTTCGCCAGCAAGGCTGGCTCCTACAAGCCCAACCCTTGATCCCACTCCGATTCATCGGGCGCCGACCTGTAGGAGCCGGCTTGCCGGCGAACACCGGCGCAGCCGATGCCATGCGTCGCGTTGTCTGGTTCGCCAGCAAGGCTGGCTCCTACAAGCCCAACCCTTGATTCCACTCCGATTCATCGGGCGCCGACCTGTAGACGCCGGCTTGCCGGCGAACACCGGCGCAGCCGGTGCCATGCATCGCGGTGTCTGGTTCGCCAGCAAGGCTGGCTCCTACAAGTCCAATCCCCGATCCCACTCCGGTTCATCGCCGAACCGCTGCGCCAGAAAGTCCAGCATGCTGCGCAGCGTCGCCGGCATGTGCTTGCGCGAGGTGTACACGGCATTGAGGTTCAGTTCCCGTGGCCGAGCCTCGGGCAGCAGGCGCACCAACTCGCCACTGCGCAGTGCCGGGGCCGCCTGGTAGGTCGGCAGCATGGCGATGCCAGCACTGGCCAGGGCGGCCTTCTGCAGGGTCATGGCTTCGTTGGCGCTGATGTTGCCTTGCACCGGTACCGTGACACTCTGCCCATTCACTTCGAAGTGCCAGAGGCTATGGCCGAAGTAGGCGTGGGTCAGGCAGTTATGCCCGCTCAGTTCCTCGACCCGCTGTGGCGTGCCGTGTTCGCGCAAGTAGGCTGGCGAAGCGCATATCACCGAACGGCACACGCTCAGGCGCCGGGCGATCAGGTTGGGGTCGACATCGTTGCTGGTGCGGATCGCCAGGTCGATACGTTCATCCACCAGGTTGACGGTACGGTCGAGCATCTGCAGCTCCACCTTAACGCCGGGGTAGCGCTTGACGTAGGCGGCGAGGGCGTCCACCAGCTGGGCCTGGCCGAACGAGGTGCTGACGCTGATACGCAACTCGCCCCGCGGGGCATCGTCCGGCTGTCGCACGGCGTTCTGCAGGTCACCGGCCAGCTCCAGCAACTGGCGACAGCGTGGTAGCGTCTCAAGACCTGCGGCGGTCAGGCTGAGCTTGCGTGTGGTGCGCTGCATCAGCCGCGCGCCGACCCAGTCTTCCAGCTCCGCCAGGTAGCGCGACACCACCGGCCGTGAAAGCTCCAGATGATCCGCCGCCGCTGACTGGCTGCCGAGGTCGACGACGGTGACGAATACGCGCATGGCGTTGAGGCGGTCCATGATCTGTCCGATTTTAGAAACAAACTATGTCGAAGCATCGCATTTTTTGTATTGGTTCGGGCAACTAAGCTTGCCGTCATCAACCCGCACACAGGAATTGCCAATGTCTCTCTTCACCCCCCTGCGTGGCCTGCTTCTTGGGCTTGCTGCCCTGGCGGGCCAGGCGATCGCCGCCGAACCGCTCAAGCTCGACGTGTACAACCCTGGCCACGATGCCCTGTTCCCGGTCTCGTCGGTGATCGTCAGTGGCGCCCATGACGCCATCCTGGTCGACGCCCAGTTCGGCAAGGGCCAGGCCGAACAGGTGGTGGAACGCCTGCGCAAGAGCGGCAAGCAGCTGACCACCATCTACATCAGCCATGGCGATCCGGATTACTACTTCGGCCTGGATACCGTCGTCCAGGCATTCCCCAAGGCCCGGGTGGTCGCTTCGGCCGCCACCGTCGAGCACATTCGCAAGACCATGGAAGGCAAGCTGGCCTACTGGGGCCCGCAGATGGGCACCGACAAGCCGGCGAAGCTGGTACTGCCGCAGGTCCTCGACGGCAATCGCCTGGAGCTGGAAGGCCAGGCACTGGAGGTCGTTGGCCTGGACGGCCCGCAGCCGGACCGTAGTTTCGTCTGGATTCCCTCGATCAAGGCAGTGGTCGGTGGCGTGGTGGTATCGGAGCACATCCACGTGTGGATGGCCGACACCCAGACCGCGCAATCCCACGCCGACTGGCTGAACACCTTGGCCAACATCGAGAAGCTGGCGCCGCGTACCGTCATCCCGGGGCACTACCTGGGTGACAGCAGCCGCTCGCTGGAGGCGGTGCGTTTCACCGCCGGCTACATTCGTGACTTCGATGCCGAAGCGGCCAAGGCAACCAACGCCGACGCGCTGATCGCGGCAATGAAGCAGCGCTACCCGAACCTTGGTGAAGACAGCTCCCTGGAACTGGGTGCCAAGGTCGCCAAGGGCGAGATGCAGTGGTAACCCCTTAACAACCTGCTGGAGTGTTTCCCATGAGCAAGATCGCAATCATCGGCGCCACCGGGCGCGCAGGCAGTCAGTTGCTGGAAGAGGCGCGGCGTCGCGGCCACGATGTGCTAGCCATCGCCCGGGATCCGTCGAAGCTGCAAGGCCGTGAAGGTGTGACCGTCAAGGCGCTGGATGCCAAGGACAGTGCAGCCCTGCAGGCCGCGGTGAGCGGCTGCGACGCGGTGTTGAGCGCGGCGCACTTTTCCACGATCGAACCCCACGCCATCATCGAACCAGTCAAGCGCGCTGGGGTGAAGCGGCTGCTGGTGGTGGGTGGCGCCGGTAGCCTGCTGCTGCCTTCCGGGCACCGGGTGATCGACAGCCCGGACTTTCCCGAGGCCTACAAGGCCGAGGCCACTGCCGGGGTGCGCTTCCTCGAGACGTTGCGCAAGGAGCCGTCGCTGGACTGGACCTTCCTCTCGCCGTCGGCGGAGTTCGTCGAGGGTGAGCGCACCGGGCATTACAAGCTGGGCAAGGATCACCTGCTGATCGGCGTCGATGGCAAGAGCTGGATCACCTTTGCCGACTATGCGATCGCCATGCTTGATGAGCTGGAAAAGCCGGCGCATTCGCGGGCACGGTTCACCGTCGGCTACTGAGTCGCGCGGTACCTGTAGGAGCGGCCTTGTGCCGCGAAAGGACCGCATAGCGGCCCCGGCGATTTCGGATTTGTCGCTGAAATCCTGGGGCTGCTATGCGGCCCTTTCGCGGCACAAGGCCGCTCCTACAGAGGTTGTGCAAGGCTTGAGGCACGCGTCTGCAGCCATTCCATCAATTCGACCAACCCTGTGGGTATGGTCTTCGACGGGCTCACCAGGTAATACCCTTTCCCGGTCCTCACCTTCAGCCCGAACGGCATGCACAATCGCCCGGTTTGCAGGTCGTCGCCAATCAGCGAGAAATCGCCGATGGCGATCCCCGTCCCCTGCGAAGCCATGGCCATCGCCATGTCCAGCGTCTCGAAATGCTGCTTCGGCCCCAGAGGCTCGAACGTGGCACCCGCCGCCTGCAACCACAGCCGCCAGTCATGCTCGTCCCGTGACGGATGCAGCAGCATGTGCCGCGCCAGGTCCTGCAGTTGCAAGGGGGCGTTCGACAGCGACGGCGCGCAGACCGGCGTGAGTTGCTCATCGAACAGCTTGTGCACCTGCAGCCCATGGTTGGGCTCGGCGCCATAGACCACCGCCGCATCGAAGCCTTCACGGCGAAAGTCCACGCCATGCTGCACCGTGGTGGTCAGTTCCACCGGCACGTCCGGACGCAGGGCCTGCCACTCCATCAGGCGCGGCAACAGCCAACGCATCACGCAGGTGGGCGCCTTGAGCTGCAGCGTCGTGCTGCGCCCGCCGACTTCGCGTACGCCTTGCTCTATCAGGGCAAAGACTTGTTGTACCCGGGGCAGCCAGTCCTGGCCCTCGCGGGTCAAGGCCAGGCCACGGGCCTGGCGCTGGAACAGGGGGTAGCCCAGATGCGCTTCCAATCCGGCGATCTGCCGGCTGACCGCGCCCTGGGTGATATGCAGCTGCTGCGCGGCACGGGTGAAATTGCAGTGCTGCGCGGTGACCAGGAAGGTATGCAAGGCGGGGAGGGGCGGTAGGCGTTTCATCGTGGTAAGCCATGATGTGGAGTCATGGCTAGTATGTGTTTTTTTGCATTGTGGCGGTAGCCGCCGCTTGGTTCCATGAACACCGTTTTCAACAAGAATCGGGTATTCGAGCGATGGCAACCTGTGGCGAAGTGCTGGTAAAACTCCTCGAAGGCTATGGCGTGGACCATGTCTTCGGCATTCCTGGTGTGCATACCGTGGAACTCTACCGCGGCTTGGCGGCGTCCTCGATCCGCCATATCACCCCACGCCACGAGCAGGGCGCCGGGTTCATGGCCGACGGCTACGCGCGTACCCGTGGCAAGCCGGGGGTGTGCTTCATCATCACCGGCCCGGGCATGACCAACATCACCACCGCCATGGGCCAGGCCTACGCCGACTCGATTCCCATGCTGGTCATTTCCAGCGTGCAGTCCCGCGACCAGCTCGGTGGCGGGCGCGGCAAGCTGCATGAGCTGCCCAACCAGTCCGGCCTGGTGGCTGGCGTGGCGGCCTTCTCGCAGACGCTGATGAGCGCCGACGACCTGCCCCAGGTGCTGGCCCGCGCCTTCGCCGTGTTCGACGGTGCGCGGCCACGCCCGGTGCATATCGAGATTCCACTGGATGTGCTGGTCGAACCAGCCGATCACCTGCTGCCGGCCCGCCCGGTGCGCACCGCCCGAGCCGGTGCGGCGCCGCTGGCCGTGCAGCAGATGGCCGCGCGCCTGGCCAAGGCGCGCCGCCCGCTGATTCTTGCCGGGGGCGGTGCCCTGGATGCAGGCGACGCACTCCTCTTGCTGGCAGAGCATCTTCAGGCGCCGGTGGCCTTGACCATCAACGCCAAAGGCCTGTTGCCGGCCCGGCATCCATTGCAGGTCGGTTCGACCCAGACCTTGCCGGCCACCCGAGCGCTGGTGGCGGAGGCCGATGTGGTGCTGGCCATCGGCACCGAGCTGGCCGAGACCGATTACGACGTGACCTTCAAGGGCGGTTTCGAGATCCCTGGCAGCCTGCTGCGTATCGATATCGACCCTGACCAGACGGTACGCAACTACCTGCCGGAGCTGGCGCTGGTGGCCGATGCCGAGCAAGCGACCGAGGCCCTGCTGGTTGCCCTGCAATTGCAGGCGCAACCACCGCGTGAGGCCAGTTGGGGGGCAGCCCGCGCGGCCCGCCTGCGCCAGGACAATGCCGCCACCTGGGACCAACCGACCCTGAGCCAGATGCGTCTGTTGACCGGCATCCTGGAGGTATTGCCCGACGCCATCCTGGTAGGGGATTCGACCCAGCCGGTGTACACCGGCAACCTGACCCTGGACATGGCCCGGCCGCGTCGCTGGTTCAATGCCTCCACTGGCTACGGCACGCTCGGTTATGCCTTGCCGGCAGCCATGGGGGCGTGGCTGGGCAGCAGCGAGGTGCCTGCCAAGCGAGCACCTTCGGTCTGCCTGATCGGCGATGGCGGCCTGCAGTTCACCCTGCCGGAACTGGCCAGCGCGGTGGAGGCCCAGGTGCCGCTGATCGTGCTGCTGTGGAACAACCAGGGGTACGAGGAAATCAAGAAATACATGGTCAACCGGGCCATCGAGCCGGTCGGCGTGGATATCCATACGCCGGACTTCATCGGGGTGGCGCGGGCCTTGGGGGCAGAGGCGGAGCACGTCGCCGATGTGGCGCAATTGCAGGCGGCGCTGGGTCGGGCGGTGGAGCGCAAGGGGCCGACGTTGATCCAGGTGGACCAGGGGGAGTGGCAGCGGGCGGTGCAGGGCTGACGATGGCAGCGAAGGCTGCGCCTTCGGTTCGCCGGCAAGCCGGCTCCTACGAAGAACCGGCTTGCCGAGGGATTCAACCTGCGCTGGCGCGCAAGCGCGCCACATCGCGAATCGGTGGCGCGCCGTACAGGCGGCTGTACTCCCGGCTGAACTGCGAAGGGCTTTCATAGCCCACTCGATAGCCCGCCACCGCAGCTTCCAGCCCGTCATTGAGCATGAGCCGCCGCGCTTCCTGAAGGCGCAGCTGTTTCTGGTACTGCAACGGGCTCATCGAGGTCACCGCCTTGAAACGGTGATGCAGGGTCGAGGTGCTGAGGTTCACCTCGCGCGCCAGGTCCTCGATGCGCAGCGGTTCCTGGTAGTGCCGGTTGAGCCAGGCGATGGCCTGGCAAACCCGGTGCGTCTGGCTGTTGGACAGGGCGATTTCATACAGGCGCCAGCCTTGCGGGCCGCGCAGCACGCGGTACATCAGTTCGCGACGCACCAACGGGGCAAGCACCGCGATGTCTCTTGGCGTGTCGAGCAGACGCAATAGGCGCAACAGTGTATCGAGCAGCTGCGGATCGCTTTTTTCCACGAACAAGCCGCGCCCGGCGGATTGGTTGGGGACCAGCATCGGCCCGCTTTCGGCAATCAGCTGGCTGATCTGCGCAGGGTCGATGTCCAGGCGCAGCCCGAGGCAGGGGTGCTCGGGGCTGGCCTGGAGAATGGCGCCGGTGATGGGCAGGGTTACCGAGACCACCATGTAGTGCAGGGGGTCGTAGGTGTAGCGTTCATCGCCGAGGAACAGGGTTTTGCTGCCCTGGGCCAGGATGCACAAGGCCGGTTGTGCCAGGGCCGGCATCCCACGCACATCCTCTTCATAGCGGGTCAGGTACAGGTCATCGATCGCCGAGGCGGGGTCGTGGGGGCCTTTGGCGTGGCGCTGGATCAGCCCGGCCAGCTCCTGGCGTTGCTGTTCCAGGATCGGGTCCAGGGGCGGGGAAGTGGTCATGACGGGTTTCCTCTGCTGACCGTGGCAGCATAGGTTTGGGCAAGGGCGGGCGCTAGACGAAAGCTGCACGTCGCTTGCCTGATCCTGCCGCGCTGCAGGATCAGGCAAGCGCTCGGCAGTATCGGCCTAACGGCGCGCGCGGGCCAGCCCCTACGCTTGGCAGCCTGGTTCGTCCCGTCCGTAGCGCCTCAAGGAGATCGTTCATGACCCAACAACAACCGGTTACACACCTGGCTTTCATCCGCGCCAGCAACGGTCGTTCGGCGGAGCTCGGCGTGCGCCTGCGCGATTTGCTGGAGCCTTCGTTGCGGGCGCCGGGCTGCCTGAGTTTCAGTGTGCAGCGCTCGCAGGTCGATGCCGACCTGTGGCTGCTCAGTGGCAGCTGGAGCGATGAGCGGGCGATGAGTGGTTATTTCGCATCGCCCACGCTGGACGTATTTGGCGAGCTGGTGCAGGAACGGGTGGTCAGCAGTCTGGACTTGCACACGTTTGCCTGAATGCAGGGGGCAGGTTCACCAGTTATGGAGCAAGACTTACCCCGTTGACCTGATGCGGCCTTTGTAGGAGCGGCTTCAGCCGCGATTACCCGCGAAGCGGGTGCCAGGCACCGCGCCGCCTGTATCGCGGCTAAAGCCGCTCCTACAGACAGTTCGGGTTGGGTCTGCACAGGGGGAACGGTGGTGGCTGGGCGTGTAGAATGCCGACCCTTGAACAATCAGGCGGAGTGCAGCATGGCACGTAGAGAATTCCCCCACTTCGAAGCGGTTTCGGCGATGGTCCCGGTGGAGGGCGGCGGCTATCACGCGGCAATTGCCGTGAAGGCTCTGCACATGGGCGGCGCGCCGCGCTTCCACAAGGTCCTCGACGGGCAGGTGTTCAAGTCAGCTATGGCGGCCGACGAGGCAGCCTGTGCAGAGCTCGAACGCCTGCAGGGCGTCGCAGAGGAAGGCGAACTGATCTTCTGATCAGGCCTGCGGGCGGGCCATCTTGAACAGCTCACCCAGCGCGAAGTAGTCCGCTGGGCCGCCGCCACGCAGGATCGGCTCGGCGGCGGCGGTATCGTAGATGCCGTCCTTGAGCAGGTGCTCGGCAATATGTACGGCCACCACTTCGCCCAGGATCAGCCAGCTGGGCACGACTTCCTGGTCGACACGTTTGAGTTGCACGATCTGGCTGACCTTGCATTCGAAGCTCACCGGGCTTTCGCCCACGCGCGGCACCTTGACCACGTTCGACGCAGCTGGCGTCAGGCCACTCAACACGAACTCATCGATATCCGCCGCCACCGCAGCGCAGCTTTGGTTCATCTGCTCGGCCAGCGGGCGGGTGGCCAGGTTCCAGACGAACTCGCCGGTCTGCTCGATGTTGTTCAGGCTGTCTTTGCGCCCGACGCTGCAGAAACCGATGATCGGCGGAATGTAGTTGAAGGCATTGAAGAAGCTGTAGGGTGCCAGGTTCAGGCGGCCTTCGCGGTCGTGGCTGGAGATCCAGCCGATGGGCCGGGGGCCGACGATGGCATTGAACGGATCGTGGGGCAGGCCGTGGCCTTTGGCGGGTTCGTAGTAGTACATCTGCGCAAGGCCGCGAGGCCCTTCCTGTGTGGGAACGAGGCGCCTAGTGTGCCAAGGCTTTGCCTGGCTGAAAATGATCAAGCCCGGCCGAAGCCGGGCTGGTTGCACGCATCAGTGATCAGCTGATGCGGTGGCCGTTGGTACGGTCGAAGCCATCTTCGGCGAAGCGTTGGCCGTTGGTGCGGTCGAAGCCGTCTTCGGCGAAGCGCTGGCCGTTGGTACGGTCGAAGCCGTCTTCGGCGAAGCGCTGGCCGTTGGTGCGGTCGAAGCCGTCTTCGGCGAAGCGCTGGCCGTTGGTACGGTCGAAGCCGTCTTCGGTGAAGCGTTGGCCGTTGGTACGGTCGAAGCCATCTTCGGCGAAGCGCTGGCCGTTGGTACGGTCGAAACCATCTTCTGCATAAGTGGCTGCCTGGCTTTGCACGGCTGCGAAGCTGTGGGCGTTGGTGCGTTCGAAGCCATCTTCGGCGAAGGCGCCAGTTGCGATTACAGAAAGGGCCAGAGTGAGGATCAGTTTGTTTTTCATGGTGGTTGCTCCAGTTGAATCGTCGGGGGTTGTTGTTTCTATGGGTTCAATGCTACGCCAACAAATCAGATTAAAAAGCGCAAAAAATAACGATATAAAATCGAATTATTCGATTTGTTATCGCGCGATTCGTCCGGCAGAGGACGTAGCTGGGGTTTGTAGTGCGGTTTCGGTTGGCAAGTGCCGTGAGGCTGCTTCAGTAGCCACACCAAGGGTGTTAGGGGTGGATTAATGGCAAGTTAAGAGACAGGTCTTTTGATGTCCTGGGGTGAGCAAACGGATTTTTCATACAGAGCCAACCGATTTTTCAGGCAGGCTCAATCACCATCCGCCGCACTCAAACCCCGGAGCGGCAAACAATGAACAAACTCCCGCAAATCACCTTGGCCTTCTGGGTCATGAAGATCTGCGCTACCACCCTTGGCGAGACGGCGGGCGACCTGCTGTCGATGACACTCGATATCGGCTATGCCATGAGCTCGCTGCTGCTGATCAGCGTGTTCCTGGTCACCCTGGTCACCCAGCTCTACTCGCGTCGCTACCACCCCATGCTGTACTGGCTGGTGATTCTCTCCACCAGCACCGCCGGCACCACCATGTCCGACTTCATGGACCGCACCTTGGGCCTGGGTTACGCCACCGGCTCCGCAGTATTGATCGGCATCCTGCTGGCGACCTTCGCCCTCTGGCGCCTGAGCGGCAATCCGCTGGATGTCACTCGCATCAAGAACCGTGGTGGCGAGCTGTTCTACTGGGTGGCGATCCTGTTCTCCAACACCCTGGGCACCGCACTGGGTGACTACCTGGCCGACGACTCCGGGCTGGGCTTTGCCGGTGGCGCGCTGCTGATCGGCTCGGCAATCACCGTGGTGGCCGCGGCCCGCTACTGGACGAAGATTTCTGGCGTGGTGTTGTTCTGGATCGCCTTCGTACTGACCCGCCCGTTCGGCGCAACCTTGGGCGATGTGTTGACCAAGTCGCACGAGAAGGGTGGGCTGGACTTCGGCACGGTCGGCTCTTCGCTGGTGCTGGGTGGCGTGTTGCTGGTACTGGTGCTGATGGCCACGCATTTCCAGCGTCGCGAGCCACAGCGAGTAGCCGAGCTTTCCTAAGCCCTGCTCAAACCGCTTGAGTGTCAACCTGGTAGCGGGTACTGCGCCCGCCACCAGGCAAGCGAACCAGGCATCCCTTGGCCAGCAGGTCGGCCAGATGTCGAGTGGCTGTGGCTTTGGATACCTTGGCCACAGCCTGGTACTGGCTGGCGCTGATGCCCTCTTCGAAGCCACTGGGGCCGCCGTCGAGCAGACGATTGAGCACCTTGATCTGTTCTGCCTGCAAGCCATCGCCACGGTGGCTCTGCCAGAAGCGCGCCTTTGCCAGTACCCGGTCGATGCGCGTCAGGGCCTGCTGCAGACTGCGCAGCAATGTGGCGAGGAACCACCGAAGCCAGTCAGTGATGTCCAGGCCGCTTCGCTGGCTGCTCTCCAGCACGGCATAGTAGCCTGAGCGATCCTCCAGGATACTTTGGGACATTGCGTAGAAACGGATGGCTTGTTGCTCACCCTGTGCCAAGGCCAGGTCGGTGATTGCACGTGTCAGGCGGCCGTTGCCATCAGCGAACGGGTGCAGGGTGACGAACCAGAAATGGGCGACCCCCGCGCGCAGCAGTGGGTCGATTTGCGGGTCATTGCGGCTGGCCTCGAACCAGTCGAGAAATTGCTGCAGTTGCTGTTCCAGCCCCATGCGTGGTGGCGCCTCGAAGTGCACCCTGGGTTTGTCCATGCGTCCGGAGACCACTTGCATCGGTGTCGCGCCCCGCAATTCGCCAACCGGCAGCACGGGTGTCAACAGCGCGCCTGTTTCCGGAAACAACCAGCGGTGCCATGTGAACAGGCGTTGTTGCCCAAGCGCACGGTTGTAACCCTGCGTTGCATCCAGCATCAGGTCGGCCAGGCCCTCACTGCGTGCGCTGGTTGGCCCTGGCTCGTCGATACCCAGACGGCGAGCCAATGAGGAGCGCACTGATTCGACGTTGAGTTGTTCGCCTTCGATGGCGCAGGACGTGACAATATTCTGCAGCAGCGTGTCGAGGACCTCGCGGTTTGCGTTGACCTCGGCCACGGCGCCGGCCTTGCCCAGCAATCGCCCCTGCGCCTGCACGCACTCCCGCAAGAGAGTGGAGAGCTGGTGATTGTCCCAGTCAAAAGCAGGCCAGTCAGGTTGCTGCCAGATCCAGAAGGCGTCCATAGGGGGGCTCATTCTCGTTGATGAGCCGAATAATAGTGCTATTCGGCTCATTATGTGAGCCGAATAATCGTGCTATTTGGCTCACGTTCAGTACAGCCCCAAGAAAAAAGGGCGCCCCGTCAGACGGAGCGCCCCTTTTGCCATTCAGCGAACGTGGATCAGTCGGTGGTGATCCGCGAATGCTGCTTGGTGTCCTTCATGGTCGCGTACACCAGCAGCGAGCAGGCGATGCAGCCGGTGACGTACCAGTAGAAGCCGGTCTCCATGCCATTGCTCTTGAACCACAGGGCCACGTACTCGGCGGTGCCGCCGAAGATCGACACAGTCAGGGCGTAGGGCAGGCCGACACCCAGGGCGCGGATCTCGGTGGGGAACAGCTCGGCCTTCACCACGGCGTTGATCGAGGTGTAGCCGCTGACGATGATCAGCGCGGCCATGATCAGGAAGAACGCGCCCCACCAGGTCTGCACGGTGTGCAGGGTGCTGAGGATCGGCACGGTGAACAGGGTGCCGAGCACGCCGAAGGCGATCAGGATCGGGCGCCGGCCGATCTTGTCCGACAGGCCACCGATGATCGGTTGCAGGCACATGAACAGGAACAAAGTGGCCGCCGAGATGGTGGTCGAGTCGCTGATGCTCATGCCTACGGTGTTGACCAGGTACTTCTGCATGTAGGTGGTGTAGGTGTAGAAGGCCAGGGTGCCGCCCATGGTCAGGCCGACCACGGTCATCAGCTCTTTGGGATGGCGCATCAGGGTGCGCATCAGGCTCTCTTTGGACTTCTCCTTCTTGGTGAAGGAGGCGGTCTCTTCCATGCCACGGCGCAGGTACAGGGCGACCACCGCGCACAGCGCGCCGATCACGAACGGCACACGCCAGCCCCAGGCATACAGCTGCTCGGTGGTGAGCGTCTGTTGCAGGATGATCAGCACCGCCAACGCGATGAGCTGGCCGGAGATCAGGGTGACGTACTGGAAGCTGGAGAAGAAGCCGCGGCGTTCCTTGCTGGCCATCTCGCTGAGATAGGTGGCCGAGGTACCGTACTCGCCACCGACCGACAGGCCCTGCATCAGGCGGGCGACCACCAGCAGGATCGGTGCGGCAACGCCGATGGTTTCATAGCCCGGGGTGAGCGCGATCACCAGCGAGCCCGCGCACATCAGCAGTACCGAAGCCATCAACGCCGCCTTGCGGCCCTTGCGGTCGGCGTACAGGCCCATCAACCAGCCACCGATCGGGCGCATGAGGAAGCCCACGGCGAAGATCGCGGCGGTATTGAGCAGTTGTGCGGTGGTGTCGCCGGCGGGGAAGAAGGCCTTGGCGAAGTACAGCGAGAATGCGGCGTAGACGTACCAGTCGTACCATTCGACCATGTTGCCGATGGAACCACTGAAGATCGATTTGAGGCGGCTGGCGGTGGATTTTTCCACGGCGGGCGCAACGGCCGCCCCGGTGGGCAGAGTGCTGGCGTTATCCATCAGGGATACCTTCTCGTTGTTTTTGTGGAGCGCGCTCGAGGCGCAGCTTGAGAAGGGTTTTGCAGGAGGTGTGCCAAAGAGGGGCGCAGATGCCCATTTGCGGTGCGGGGGCTGTTCGCCAGCAAGGCTGGCTCCTACAGAGGGCGCGTATCACCTGGCCTGATGCGATCCCTGTAGGAGCCGGCCTTGCCGGCGAAAAACTTCATGACGATAAGGGTCGTGTCTGTAGGAATAGGCGGATTCTTGCTCGTTGGCGGTCAGCGATAGGCGGATTTCCGCTCACTCGCGCTCGACAAAATCCTCTCGCACCAACCCGTGCCGTTGCATTTTCTCGTTCAGCGTCCGCCGCGGTAGCTGCAATGCCTCCATCACACCCTTGATCTCACCCTTGTGCAGGCGCAACGAAGCCCGCAGGCATTGCGCCTCGAACGCTTCCATCTGGTCGGCCAGTGACTGGCCAGCGGGGCTTTCTTCCAGATTCGGCGAGCCCAACCCCAACGCATGGCGCTCGGCGGCATTGGCCAGCTCGCGCACGTTGCCCGGCCAATCATGGGTCAGCAGCCGCGCAAGCTGCGCACCGCCCAGCGGTGGTGCGCTACGCCCCAGGCGCTCAGCGGTGGCACGGGCGAAATGCTCGAACAGCAGGGGAATATCCTCGCGTCGTTCACGCAAGGGCGCCAGGCGCAGTTCGGCGACATTCAGCCGATAGGCCAGGTCTTCGCGAAAGCGTCCGGCGCGGGCCTCTTCAAGCAGGTCGGGCTTGGTCGCGGCAATGATGCGCAGGTCGACGGCGATGCTCTGGTTGGCGCCAAGCCGCTCGAGCTTCTGCTCCTGGATCACCCTGAGCAGCTTGGCTTGCTGAGCCAGTGGCATGCTTTCGATCTCGTCGAGGAACACCGTGCCGCCGTTGGCGTACTCCAGCTTGCCGATGCGCTTGCCCTGGGCGCCGGTGAAGGCGCCACTTTCATGGCCGAACAGCTCGGCCTCGAACAGGGCTTCGGGAATGGCCGCGCAATTGAGCGCGACGAACGGCTTGTCGGCGCGCGGGCCGAAGTCGTGCAGGCAGCGGGCCACGCGCTCCTTGCCGCTACCGGTTTCGCCACGGATCAGCACGTTGACCGGCAGGCTCGCCAGGTCCAGCACCTGGCGACGCAATTGCTGCAAGCCCTGGGACATGCCCAGCAGGGTCATCTCCAGTTTGCCTCGCAGGTCGGCCTGTTCGTGCAGGCGGCGGTTCTCCAGCACCAGCTGGCGCTTTTCCAGGGCGCGGTGCAGGCTGCCCATCAGGTGCTGGGGGGTGAAAGGTTTTTCCAGGAAGTCGTAGGCACCGTTGCGCATGGCGTCCACCGCCATGGGCACATCGCCGTGGCCGGTCAGCAGGATCACCGGCAGGTCGGGATCCTCGGCCTGCAACCGCTCGAGCAGTTGCAGGCCGGACAGCCCAGGCATGCGCACATCGCTGAGGATCACCCCGGGGAAGTGCTTGGGCAGCTGTGCCAGGCAGTCCTCGCCACGGGCGAACAGTTGCACATTGAAACCCGACAGGCTCAGCCACTGCTCCACGGCGGTGCGGATGCTGGCTTCGTCGTCGACGACGATCACGGAATTCAACATACAGGCTCCAGGTCGCGGGGCAGGGTGAGGCTGAAGCGTGCGCCGCCCGGCAGGTTCTCGACCTGCAGGCTGCCACCGGCATCGATGACAATGCCATAGGAGATTGCCAGGCCCAGGCCCAGGCCTTCGCCCACCGGCTTGGTGGTGAAGAACGGATCGAACACCTTGGCCAGGTCGGCATCCGCGATGCCACCGCCGGAATCGAGCACGCTCAGGCGCCAAAGACTCGCGTCGGCCTCGATGCGGATCTCCAGGCGTTTGTAGCGCTTGTCGGCCATGGCGTCGAGGGCATTGCGCAACAGGTTGATCAGCACCTGCTCCAGGCGGATCGCGTCGCCGCGCACCCAGGCCGGGCGCGCCAGGTACAGGGCCACCTCGACGTCCTCGGCGCGAATGCGCGCCTCCAGCAGGTGCAGGGCTTGATCGACCACGGTGGCCAGGTCGAGGCGTTCGCGCAGGCCGCCGGGGCTGTTGCGGGCGAAGGTCTTCAGGTGCCCGGTGAGCGCGGCCATGCGCGTCAGCATCTGTTCCAGCGGCTCCAGGGCCAGGCGGGCTTGTTCGTGGCGGCCCTGGTCGAGCAGCAGGCGCAGGGTTTCCAGCTGCATGCGCTGGGTGGTCAGCGGCTGGTTGATCTCGTGGGCGAGGGCGGCCGACATCTGCCCCAGCGCCGCCAGCTTGGCCGATTGCACCAGGCCTTCCTGGGCGGTGCGCAGTTCGCGGGTGCGCTCTTCCACTTGGCGTTTGAGCACTTCGCGGCTGCGCTGGCGCAGGCGGGCCAGGCGCAGGCGCTGGCTGACGAACAGCGCGGCGAACACCAGGCTCAGCCAGATCGCGGCGGCGGCCAGGGCGGCGTTGCGACCGTCCTCGGCCACCTGGGGTTTGCGCAGCAGGTGCAGGGTCCAGCCTTCGGCCTCCAGGGGCAAGCTTTCCCACAGGTACTCGGCATTGCCATCCGGGCCCTGTACTCGGGCCAGGTGGCTGTTTTCGGTGAAACGGGTCAAGGCTTGGTGCTGCAGGGGCACCAGGGGTTGTTTGTCGTACTGGCGGGTTTCGGCCAGTTCAGCGCGGTCGGCGCCGCTCAGTGGCTGCAACTCGCGATAGCGCCAACCTTCCTGGTTGGCGATGAAGGTGATGCCGCGGGCATCGCTGACCAGCAGGATGTCGCTACCCTGGCGCCATTCGCGTTCGAGCTCGGGGAACTCCAGCTTGACCACCATGGCGCCGAGGAAGCGGCCATGCTCGTCGTTCACCGCGCTGGACAGGAAGTAACCCGGCACGCCGCTGGTCACGCCGACCGCGTAGAAGCGGCCGCTGCCTTGGCTGCGGGTCTGTTTGAAATAGGGGCGGAAGCCATAGTTCGAGCCGACGTAGGTGGTCGGCAGGCGCCAGTTGCTGGCCGCGATGGCCAGGCCTGTGCGGTCGAGCAGCTCCAGGGTCGAGGAGTTGGCGGCGCCGTTGATGCGTTCGAGCTTGCGGTTCAGAGCGTCCTGCACCTGCTCGGTGACCGGGCCGCGCAAGGCGTCGACCAGCTCCGGGTCCAGTGCCAGCACGGCAGGCAGGGCGCGGTAGCGTTCGATCAGGGTGTGCAGGGCGTTGGCGTACAAGCCCAGTTGCTGGCTGGCTCGGCGGGCGTCGGTTTCCAGCGCCTGGCGTTTGGCCTGGTGCATGGCCCAGCCGGCGCTGAGGGAGGTGCCGACCAGGATCAGCAGGATGATCAGACCCAGGCGCAGGGCGCGGAAGGATGAGGGCATGGGGCGGATCCGGGATCTTGGTTGTCTGTGCCGGCCTCATCGCGGGGCAAGCCCGCTCCTACAGGAAGATGTGAAGCCTTGTAGGAGCGGGCTTGTCCCGCAAAGGAGCCGTACCTGCTTAACGCAGCTCGAAGCTCTGCTGCTGCACCGCTTGTGAATCGAGGCCGACCTGGACATTGAATTGCCCCGGCTCGGCCACCCGCTGCAGCTGGCCATTGTAGAACTTCAGGTCTTCCTCATTGATGTCGAAGGTCAAGGTTCGCGACTCGCCGGCCTTGAGCATCAGCTTCTGGAAGTTCTTCAGCTCCTTGACCGGGCGGCTCATCGAGGCGCTTTCATCCTGAATGTACAACTGCACCACGGTCTCGCCATCGCGCTTGCCAGTGTTCTTCACGGTCACCTTGGCCTGCAGGTTGCCACCACGCTTGAGTTCCTTCTGCGACAGCGCCAGGCCCGACAGGTCGAAGCTGGTGTAGCTCAGGCCGTAGCCGAACGGATACAGCGGGCCATTCGGTTCTTCGAAGTACTGCGAGGTGTAGTTGCCAGGCTTGCCGGGGGTGAACGGGCGGCCGATGCGCATGTGGTTGTAGTACATCGGGATTTGCCCGACCGAGCGCGGGAAGGTGATGGCCAGGCGGCCGGATGGGTTGTAGTCACCGAACAGCACGTCGGCGATGGCGTTGCCGCCTTCGGTGCCGCTGAACCAGGTTTCGAGGAGGGCGTCGGCCTGTTCGCGTTCCCAGGCGATCGACAACGGGCGGCCGTTCATCAGCACCAGCACCAGCGGTTTGCCGGTGGCTTTCAGCGCCTTGATCAGGTCGCGTTGCACCGCCGGGATTTCCAGGGTGGTGCGGCTCGACGACTCATGGGACATGCCACGGGACTCGCCGACCACGGCCACCACCACGTCCGACTGTTGCGCGGCCTTGACCGCTTCGTCGATCAATACTGCGGCCGGGCGTGGGTCGTTGACGATTTCCGGGGCGTCGAAGTTGAGGAAGTTCAGGTAGTCGAACATGGCTTTGTCGCCGGTCACGTTCGAACCCTTGGCGTAGACCAGCTTGGCCTTGCCTTCGACGGCACGGCGCAGGCCCTCGCGCACGGTGACCGAGTGTTGTGGTTTACCGTCGGCTGCCCAGCTGCCCATCATGTCGATCGGCGCATCGGCCAGGGGGCCGACCAGGGCGATGGTGCCGGCCTTTTTCAGTGGCAGGGTCTGCTCGCGGTTCTCCAGCAGCACCAGGCCACGGCGTGCCACGTCGCGTGCGGTGGCACGGTGCAGGCGGTCGTCGGCGTAGTAGTCCTTCAGGTCGGTTTCGGCCTTGGGAATGCGCACATAGGGGTCTTTGAACAGCCCCATGTCGTACTTGGCGCCCAGTACCTCACGCACTGCCTGGTCCAGTTCGGCCTGGCTGACTTCGCCGGACTTCAGCAGCCCCGGCAGCTCTTCGCCGTAGAGGGTGTCGTTCATGCTCATGTCGATGCCGGCCTTGATCGCCAGCTTGGCCGCCTCACGGCCGTCGCGGGCGACGCCGTGGCGGATCAGCTCCTGGATGGCGCCGTGGTCGCTGATGGTCACGCCCTTGAAGCCCCATTCCTTGCGCAGCAGGTCGTTCATCAGCCAGGTGTTGGAGGTGGCCGGCACGCCATTGATCGAGTTCAACGCCACCATCACCCCGCCGGCACCGGCGTCGAGCGCGGCGCGGTAGGGGGGCAGGTAGTCGTTGTACATCTTCGTCAGGCTCATATCGACCGTGTTGTAGTCGCGTCCGCCTTCCACCGCGCCGTACAGGGCGAAGTGCTTGACGATGGCCATGATGCTGTCGGGGTTGGCCGGGCTTGAGCCCTGGAACGACTTGACCATCACCTGGCCGATCTTCGAGGTCAGGTAGGTGTCTTCGCCAAAGCCTTCGCTGGTGCGGCCCCAGCGCGGGTCCCGGGCGATGTCGACCATCGGCGCGAAGGTCATGTCCAGGGAATCGGCGGCAGCCTCGATGGCCGAGGTGCGGCCGACCTTGGCGATGGCGTCCATGTCCCAGGACGAGGCCAGGCCCAGGCCGATCGGGAAGATGGTGCGTTCACCGTGGATGGTGTCGTAGGCGAAGAACATCGGGATCTTCAGGCGGCTGCGCATGGCGGCGTCCTGCATTGGCCGGTTCTCGGGGGCGGTACGGGAGTTGAAGGTACCGCCGATGCGCCCGGCGGCGATCTCCTCGCGGATCTTCTCGCGGGGCATTTCGGGGCCGATGCTGATCAGGCGCAACTGGCCGATTTTCTCGGCTTCGGTCATCTGGCCAATCAGATGGTCGATGAAGGCCTGCTTGTCCTGCAGGGGCGGGGCGGGGGTGGCGGCAAGGGCCGCCTGACTGGCAAGGCCCATGGCCAGGCCCAGCAAAGACAGTTTCATCATCAATTCCGTTGTTGAGTGAGGCGAAAGGCCGAGACTATTCGTACGTCTGTTGTTGTCGTGTCCACTGGCGATTTTAGGGATCATTCATCCATGATCCGACGCAGCCGCGGATTATGCCTTATATGAAGCCTTTGTTGAGATACACTCTCGCCACCCCGATGCCGGGATAACAACGATAAGAACGCTCGAGAGACGATGGCATGACCGAATACGAACAGCGCCAGATCGCCGAGGCGATCGCCCGCGCCGAGCGGCGCACCGACGCGGAACTGGTGACCGTGCTGGCCCGCCGCGCCGACGACTTCCCCTATCTTCCGTTGCTCTGGGCCGCCCTGTTGGCGTTGCTGGTGCCCGGCGTGCTGCACCTGTGGCTGGGCGGGATCGGGGTCAATGGCCTGCTGCTGGCGCAGATGCTGACCTTCATCAGCCTGTGCCTGCTGTTGCGTCACCCTCGCTTGTCCGCCTGGGTGGTGCCTGCCGTGCTGCGCCGCCGGCGCGCCTCTGGGTTGGCCCGCCAGCAGTTTCTCGAACTCAACCTGCAGCGCACCGCTGGCGCCACCGGGGTGCTGATCTTTGTCAGCGAAGCCGAGCGGCATGTCGAGATCCTGGTCGACGAGGGCATCGCCCGGCACCTGCCGGAGCAGGCGCGCGAGGTCATCGTAGCCCGGTTCACCGAACAGGTGCGCCAGGGGCGGACGTTGCAAGGGTTCGTCGAGTGCATCGAGGCCTGTGGTGAACTGCTCAGCGAGCATGTGCCGCCGACCCATGCGCGTAATGAGCTGCCCAATCGGTTAGTGATTCTCGACTGAGTGCACAGCACAACGTCTTGTGCTGCCTGCAGTGGCCCTTTCGCCGGCAAAGCCGGCTCCTACAGGTTCAGTGCCGCTCTTGAGGTTGGTGCGGTCCCTGTAGGAACGGGCTTGACCCGCGAACACCGGCATGGCCGGTGCCATGCACAGGGGTTCGCGGGGGACCTGCATCAACGTAGAATGTGCGGCATTGCGCATAGCGCCCCCGCATTCCGAGGCACCCGTTCCCCATGTCTTCCCCTTCCTCCGCCCCCAATACGCCGGACGCGCGTGCCCAGTTCCTCGACCTGCTGGCCGACGCCCTGGCCGACGGCAGCCTGAGCAAGCTGGTGCTGGCGCGCCATGTCGGCGCCGACCAGACGCTGCAACGGATCATCGCCAAGCCGGTGCAGATCAAGGGCGAGATGAACCTGCAACTGGTCTACCGCCACCAGACCCGCGACATCACCCGCAACCTGCCGCTGGAGCCGGCGCAGGCACTGGTCGCCGACCTGCTGCCGGAGAGCTTTCGCAACGCCCACCTGTTCACCGCTACCGGCGAAGTGCAACTGGAATTCAGCAAGAAGGGCAAGCCGATGCTGCGCCGTCACCTGGCCCAGCAGGCATCGCGCGAAGCAACCACAGGCGGGCATGACCGGGAGAAGAAGCGTTACCTGGAGCTGTCGCGGCCTTTCCTTCGCGACTTGGGCGTGACCGATGCGCAAGGCGCGCTGATCCCCTCGATGTCGCGCAAGTGGAAGCAGATCAACAAGTTCATCGAAGTCTTCGACCACGCCCTCAGCGGCGCCCCGGTGACCGCGCAGCAACCCCTGCGGGTGGCCGATTTCGGCTCGGGCAAGGGCTACCTGACCTTCGCCATGCACGACTACCTACGCAATACCTTGGGGCGTGAGGCGCAAGTAACAGGCGTGGAACTGCGCCAGGACATGGTCGAGCTGTGCAATGCGGCAGCCGCACGGCTGGAGCACCCGGGGCTGGTGTTCGAATGTGGCGACGTGCGCAGCGTGGTGCCCGAGGCCATCGAGGTGATGATTGCCCTGCACGCCTGTGATATCGCCACCGATTACGCCATCCATACCGGTATCCGCTGCAACGCCGCGATCATCATGTGCTCGCCGTGCTGCCACAAGCAGATCCGTCCGCAACTGCACAGCCCAGGCATGCTGCAGCCGATGCTGCAGTACGGCCTGCATCTGGGCCAGCAAGCCGAGATGCTTACCGACAGCCTGCGTGCACTGTACCTCGAGGCCTGTGGCTACGAGACCAAGGTCTTCGAGTTCATTTCGTTGGAGCACACCAACAAGAACAAGATGATCCTCGCGGTCAAGCGCCGACAGCCGCAGGACAACACCGCGTTGCTGGAAAAGATCGGCCAGTTGAAGGCGTTCTATGGGGTCCGGGAGCATTGCCTGGAAACCCTGTTGCAGGCCGACGGGTTGATTGTCGGATAGCCCGTTGCCTGTTTCAGAGGCTGTTGCAACGCTGCCCTTGTTTGCGCAAATTCCCTGTTTCCCATAGGCCTTATCCCAAGCTGAAGGAATGGGGCTTTTGGGCGCGCCGCAGATTCTAGGCTGGGTCGGGAAGACACTCGTCGGTGTCTTTTGGTTGTCACTTGACAACCCTGTTCCCCTGCCCATACTGGAGCGCAATCGATGGCCCGCCTCACCCACCCCAGCAAGGAAATCGAGCAGACGCTGAAGCACGCCGAGGCGCAGGGCTGGCGAGTCGTGGTGGGCGGCGGCCATTGCTGGGGGCGGATCTACTGCCCCAACAACGATCTCGAATGCCGTTGTGGTGAGTTCTGCATCACCAGTATCTGGAGCACGCCCCGAAACCCAGGCACCTTTGCCCGCCAGTTGCGCAGGGTCGTGGACAACTGCACGTCGAAGGGTGTGAACCTCAAGTCGCGAAGCCGAGTGGAGCCATGACGATGGAATACGAATTCACCCTGAAGTACCAACTGGTCGATGGTGAGGATGTCGACGCGTTGGTCGAGCAACTGGGGGAGGCTGGCTGTGATGACGCCGTCGTGGGGACTGGCCTGCCCGGCAGGATGGCCTTGTTCTTCACCCGGCAGGCCGGGTGCGCGCAAGACGCCCTTCACAGCGCCTTGGCGGATGTCCGGCGGGTTGCCCCGCAAGCCCGGTTGATCGAGGCCGCCCCCGATCTGGTAGGGCTGACCGATGTGGCGCAACTGGTGGGGGTTTCCCGGCAGAACATGCGCAAGCTCATGCTCACCCATCCCTACAGCTTTCCGGCGCCGGTACACGAAGGCACGGCCTCGATCTGGCACCTGGCCGATATCCTTTGCTGGATGCAGGCGCGAGGCACCTGCACGGTGGCCCAGGACATCGTCGACCTGGCCCTTGCTGCGATGCGGGTGAACGTTGTCGCGGCGCACGATCGGGTATGTGGTGAGGGTGAATGCTGAACGGGTGGGCGATGCATTCCATCGCATCGCCCCTGATCGACAGCCTCAGAAAAACCGCGTGACACTGATCTTGGCGTTGCGCCCGACGGTGTAGGCGTTCTCTCCAGACAGCTCGGGCCGGATGGCCTTGTTGAACAGGTTGTCGACCGTCAGGTTCACCTCGGTGCCTTTCAGGTACGCCTGCTGGGGTTTCCAGTTGGCGAACAGGCCGTGGATCTCGTACTTCTCATTGCCGAAGTTGTCGTAGTAGCGGTCACCCAATGCACTGGCCGGGCCCTCGAAGTACTTGTCGCTGGGCAAGTGGTTCGTGGCCCCGACGAACTGGGCGGTCCAGCCCACGCGGGCATCCCAGGCCGGAATCTTCACCCCCAGGGTGGTGATCCACTTCGGTGCCGGGACATCCTTGGCCCATACATCCGGCCCCCAGGGGTTGGTGTAGGCGCCTTCGTGGCGACCCTCCATCCACGAATAGGACACTGCGCCGAACAGGTAGGTCGAGTCGTAGAATGTCTCGACCTCGAAGCCTTTGTAGACCACGTCGCCGATGTTGCGGTAGTTGCCCATCAGGCCGTTGCCGCAGGTGTTGGCAATGGTGCCGCCGGTGACTAACTGCTGCTGGCAGCCGACGCCGGTGGCCTTGAAGATCTCGTCGGTGATCTTGTTGCGGAACAGCATGGTGCGCACCTGGGCGCTGTCACCCTGGGTGAACACGTTGGAGAAGTTGCTGATGCTGCCCACGCGGATGCCGGTGATGCGTTCCGGGTCGAGGTCGCGGCTGGTCGAGGTACGGCTGCCCACGCCTTGCACCTCATACTGCTCGTCGAGCACCGGGGCGCGCCAGGTCTTGCTGTAGTCGGCGAACAGCGCGGTCTGCTCGGTCATCTTCCAGAACAGCGAAAGGCGAGGCGACCAGCCGCTGTAGGTCTTGTCGCTGTAGTCATGGCCGGCCGCCGGGTTGTTGTAGTAAGGCGCGTCGTTGGGCTTGCCCTCGTTGGTGACGTGGTCATAGCGCAGCGACGGGGTGATGGTCAGGTCGCCCAGGGTGATGGCGTCCTGCAGGTAGTAACCCTGGCTGTCGACCTGGCCGCTGGGCATGAAGTAGGGTTGGAAGTTGCCATAGTTGTACTTGGGCACTTCATAGGTTTTGCCGGGCATCCACATCTGCGTGTCGCGGTCGTGGCGGCGCACCTGCACGCCGGCCGTGAGCGCGTGCTCAAGGGGGCCGGTGAGGAAGGTGCTGGTGTTCTTCACATCGAGCATGCGGTCCTTGTACTCGGTGTCCATCTTGCGCCCGCCCGTGGCTGGCTGGAAGAACGCCGTGGCGTCACGCTCGTCGGTCTGCTGGGTGTCGGACTCGGAGTACTTCACCTGCAAATCTACCCAAGGGTTTTCGATGGGCTGGTACTTGTAGGTGGCCGACCAGGTGGTGTCGATGGTCGTGCGGTTGGCCAGGAAGCGCTTGAGCGCGCCGTCGTAGCCATACTTCTTGATGTCCGCCGCGTTCGGTGGCGCCGGGAAGGCGGTGGAGGCGAAGGTGGTCCAGCGTTCGCTCTCGGAGCGCGACCAGGACAGCCCCAGGCTGTGTTCGTCGGTGAAGTGGATGTTGGTCTTGAGCAGCGCGCCGTCCAGGTCCAGGGCGCTGTAGGGCACGCGCTGGGGGTTGACCGGCCATTGGTTGGTCGGGTCCGGCAGGCTGTCGGCCATCTTCAGGTTGCCGCCGTCGCGCTTGGTGTAATAGACCAGGCCGTCGATGCGCCCGTCATCGGTACGGCCGAACAAGGCCGAGCTGTAGATCTGCTGGTGATCGTTGCTGGCATAGCCGTACTTGAGCATGGCGCCGCTGTTGCGGCCTTCCTGCAACAGGTCGCCGGCATCCTTGGTTTCCATGTTGACGCTGCCACCGAAGCCGCCATTGCCGGTCTTGACCGAGTGCGGGCCTTTCTCGACCTCGATGTGCTTGATCAGCTCCGGCTCGATGAAGATCGTGCCTTGCTGGTAGCGCTCGAAGCCGCTCTTGGGCGCACCATCGACGGTCATCGGCACGTCCTCGGCGTCGCCCAGGCCCCAGATGTTGATGGTCTGGCCACCGGGCTTGGCCGAGCCGCCCATGTTCACCCCGGGCAGGGTGGCCAGGACGCTGGGGATGTTGCTTGGCTGGTAACGGTCGATCTGCTCCTGGTCCAGGGTCGAGCGCCCGACGTTACCGGGGTCGACCTGCTGGCCATCGCCGACGATGCTCAAGGCGCCCAGCTGGATGCTGTTGTCGGCGCTCGGGTCATCCTCGCGCAGGCGCACCACGTAGGTGCTGCCCATGCGCACCACGCTGAAACGGCTGCCCACGAGCAGGCGGCTGATGGCCGCCTCGGCTTCGAAGTCGCCCTTGAGCGCCGGGGCCTGGGCCTTGCCGAGCAGCGCCTCGTCGAACAGCAGCTGGACCTTGGCCTGCTGTGCCAGCTGGCTCAGTGAATGGGCCAGTGGCTGGGCGGGCAGGTCGAAGGCCACCGGGGCCGCCTCGGCGGCCAGGCTCATGGCCAGGCACAGGGCGAGCAGGGTGGGTCGGGCAGGCAGGCAGTGCAACGGACGCAACGCGGACAACATGGATTCCCCCAAACGGCAAAAGGCCGGAAAAAGGCCCGCCATCACGCGGCAGGCGAGGAGGAAGACGCGGCGTTGCGAAACTTCCTCACCTGCGAATGATAAAAATTCTCAAATTATTGTTTTCAGCGCCGTTCGATGCGCAGTCGACCGTCCGCCAACAGGGTGGTCTTGACTGGCAGCAATGCCGGGAGCGCATTGAGCAGGGCATCCGGATCCTGCACGTCGAGGTTGCCGGACACCTTGTAGCGGCCCAGTGCCGGGTCGGCGAGCAACACCGGTTGCTGGCGGTACAGGCCAAGCTCGTCGATCAGGCTGGCCAGCTCGCGGTTGCGAAAGCTCACATGCCCCTCGCGCCAGTCGGCCACGGGCTGTTCGCCCAGTTCATGGCGTACCAGGGTGCCGCGTGCCTGATCGTAGGTAGCGCCCTGATGGGCGCCGAGCAGCAGCGGTGGCTGGCGCTCGCCTGGGGTCTCGAAGGCCACCTGGCCATGGGCGACGCCGACCACCAGTTCCCGGTCGCCACGGCGCAGGTCGAAGCCGGTACCCACGACGCGCACGCGGGCGCTGCCGGCATCGACGAACAGTGGGCGCTCCTTGTCGGGCGCCACCTCGATATACAGCTGGCCATGGTCGAGGTGGATCAGCCGACGTTCGGCGGTGAAATCCAGGCGCAGGCGGGTCTGGGCATTGATGTACAACTGGCTGCCGTCGGGTAGGCGCAGGCTGCGCATCTCAGGGCTGGCAGCCAAGCGCTCGCTGTAGGTTTCGCTGCCAGCGTCCAGGTTGCCCACCAGTACCGTGGCCAACACAGCGGCCGCCGCCGCCAGTGCCGGGCGCCAGCGAGGGGCGCGACGCACTGGCAGGGGTACTGGCCGGCTGGCTTGCTTGAGGGCGGCGAGGTCGTCCCACAGTTGCTCGAACTGGCGATAGGCGCGGGCGTGCTCGGGAGTCTGCATCCACTGGGTGAATGCCTTGCGCTGATCCCGCGACGGCGCGTTGCGGTTGCGGCTGAACCAGCTGGCCGCCTGGGCGTCGATGGGGCGCGGGTCGAGTTCGTCGATGGGGGTCATGGAAGCTGCTCCGTGCCGGTGTCACTGTCCAGGCGTTGCTTGCACTGCAGCAGGGCGGCGGCGATGTGCTTCTCGACCATGCTGACGGAAATGTTCATGCGTTCGGCGATCTGGGCCTGGGTCAGGCCTTCGAAGCGGTGCAGCATAAGGGCTTCTCGGCGTCGCGGCGAGAGTTCCGCGAGCACTTGGCGTAATTGATTCAGCCGCTGCTGCTGCTGGGCATGGTCAAGCGGCTCGTTGCCAGGGGTGGCCAGCTCGTCGGCGGGGGCGTCCTCCTCCAGTACCGCGTGGCGGACTTTCTGCCGGCGCCAGTGGTCGCTGAGCAGGTTGCGCGCGACCTGGAACAGGAAGGCCCGCGGCTGCTGCACCTTGGCGCGGTCACGGTAACCCAGCCATTGGGCGAACACATCCTGGGTCATGTCCGCGGCATCGCTGGCATTGTCCATGCGCTTGCGCAGGAAGTGCAGGATGTCAGCGTAGAAACCACGGCAGGTTTCCTGGGCGGCGGGGTCGGGCTTGGGGCGCTGCATGCACGCTTTCCGGGGCTGGCGTGGGAAAGGGTGCGGATCTTATCGATAATTATTTACATTTGCAAAGTATTGCAGTCGCGTCGTTTCAGCGCCGTCGGCTGTGGTTGTCCGGCACGCTGATGGCCAGCTCGGCAAGCCCCAGTGGGTGGGTCGAAGCGTCGAAGAAATGCAGTGAAACATCGTCAAGGTCGGCGAAGCGATCGATGAAATGCTGCTTCTGGTTGATGATCGACGCGTCGCTCAAGGCGCGAATGGCAATCACCAGGTGCTTTGGCCTGGCTTGGCGAAGCGCATCGAGCAGGTGCTGGTCAGTGGTGTCCAGGTGCTGGCCGAACAGGCACACCCCATCGTGCTCGCGGGCCAACTGGCCCAGGCACCAGCTCAGGTAGTCGGAACTGCGGATCGCACGCAGCTTGTCGTCGCTACGGCTCTCGTTGACGAACAGCGGCACTTCGCCGGGAATGTTGACGGCGAAGCCCTCGAGCAGTTCGGCCTGCTCGGCGCTGCGTCGGCGGGTGCTGCCGTCAGGGAGCTTGAGCAGGTGCATGCCGCCGTGCAGGTGCATCACGCGGACACCTTCGCCACCGGTGCGACGCACATCGAAGAAGCCCTGCTCGTCGAACAGGTCGGCGAAGCCTTCCGGGCTTTCGGCAATGGCCCATGGCAGGATCAGGTCGTAGTTGCTGGTGTAGACGTTCTGGTACTGGCGCAAGGCCTGGTTGATCGCCCTGCGGGTTGCCGCGCCGAGCAACGGCCAGGGCAAGTGCACGGCACGCACCGCGTGGATCAATGCTTCCTTGATCGAGTAGTAGCGGTTCAGCGGCGCGGTGGAACTGATCGCCAGCGCGGCGTTGGCCCGCACCGTGGTGTTCAGGGTACTGAGCACCGGCTCGAACAGTTCACTGCCCAGGGCCTTGAACAGCGCCTGGTCGCTCACCCCCAGCGCCTTGTGCCGCACGCGCTGGGCCTCCTCGAACAGCGAGAAATAGCCAAACGGTTTCCACAGTGCGCGGCTGGCGCCGTTGCCCAGCAGCAGGGTGCTGCACGGGTGGCGTTGGTTGAGGTCGGCCCAGGCGGGCAGGTGGGCGTCGAGTGCGGGCATGGGCGGTCCGTTGGGTGTGGCGGAAAACGCGGGGACTTTAGCATGTCATGCAGAGTGTGCGAGGCTTGCGGCCTGCAGGAATCCACCGACCCCTGCAACCACCTGTAGACAGCGGGCTTGCCCGTGAGGGGCCGGTACAGACAGACAAAGGACTACTTCAATGCACAAGACCCTCATCCAGGCCCTTGGCCTGACCACCTTGCTGGCCACGGGCGCTGCCCAGGCCGTCGATGGCCAGGCACTCGCCCGTGCCCAGGGCATCCCGCAACCGGCGGTGATCGCCCACCGCGGCGCCTCGTTCGATGCACCGGAATCCACCACGCCCGCCTACCAGTTGGCCCGCGAGCTGGGTGCCGATTACCTGGAAATGGACCTGCAGCGCACCCGCGATGGCGTGCTGGTGGTGGTCCACGACGATGTGCTGCTGCGCACCAGCGACGTCGCCGAGCGCTTCCCCGAGCGCAAGAACAGCCCGGTGAGCGCTTTCACCCTGGCGGAACTCAAGTCGCTGGATGCCGGCAGTTGGTTCAACAAGGCCTACCCCGAGCGAGCCCGGGAGCACTTCAAGCAACAGCGCATCCTCACCCTGGATGAGGTGATCGATATCGCCGAGGCGGATCCCAAGCGCCACCCTGGCCTGTACATCGAGACCAAGGAACCGGCCCAGTTCCCAGGGATCGAACAGGACCTGAAGAAGCGCCTCGAGGCACGTGGCTGGCTGGACAAGCCGGGCAAGGTGGTGCTGCAGACCTTCGACCGCAACAGCCTCAAGCTGCTGCACGAGGCCATGCCGCAGGTGCCGAAGATCCTCCTGTTGTGGGTGGCCAAGGGCAGTGTCGAGCCGGCCTCGGGGCAGGACTTCGCCGAGTCGGGTGAACAGGACAAGTCGGCCTTCTACGCACGCCAGCAGCCCAAGGACCGCGCCGAGTTCGAGCGCTGGCTCGGTTATGCCAAGGAAGGTGGCGCCATCGGTACCGGCCCTTCGGCGGTGCGCACGCACCTGGGGGAGCAGAGCTATTCCGACCTGATCCAGCCTTGGATGAACCAGGCAACCCATGAGCGCGGCATGCTGGTGCACGTCTACACCCTCGATGAAAAAGTGGACTTCGAGAAGGCCATGAAGGCGGGTGTGGATGGGATTTTCACCAACCGAGCGGGTGAACTGATGCGCTTCTATGGCCGTTCGGTCGGCAAGGAAGACCAGTTGCTGGGCACGTTGGGTTATTGACCGCCAATGTTGACGGCGGTTCTGTAGGAGCCAGCGTTGCTGGCGATGCACAGCGCAGCCTTGCCGACGGTGGCGAGGCTGTTCGCCAGCAAGGCTGGCTCCTACAGGGCGGGTTGTGCCATGTGAGACTGGCGATGGCTGAATGACATGTGTGAGAATGATAGGAATTCCTATTAACGAGCACTTGTCACAGTCCCGTGCAATGACCTCCCTTTCCGCGCCTTGGAACACCCATCCGGCCCTCCAGACCGTCGTCGACGACCTGCTCGCCCACTATAGTGACCTGCGCCGCTACCTCTGCGGGCGTCTGCGCAATCCCGACGACGCCGCCGACATTGCCCAGTCCAGCTTTGCCCAGGCCTATGCCCATGCGCTCAACAGCCCGGTGATCAATGCCCGCGCCTTGCTGTTCCAGGCTGCGCGCAACCTGTGCATCGACCAGTACCGGCGGCGCAGTACCGAGCTGGCGGCACTGGAGGACTGGCTGGCGAGGGCCGAGCTGCTGACCCCCAGCGTGGAAGACATCATGATCGCCCGCGAGCAGTTGCAACTGCTGATCGCGCGGATCGAGCGCATGCCGCGCCTGCGCCGCGAGGTGTTCGTGCGCGTGCGCCTGCATGGCCACAGCCACCGCGAGGTGTGCGAGGCGCTGGGGCTGTCGGCGAAATCGGTGGAACTGCATATCGCCCGGGCGGTGTTCGACCTTTCCGAACTGCGTATGAGCGTGCGTGATGTTTGAGCAGGCCTCGCCGCGCAAGGTCCAGCAGGCCTTGGTCTATCTGGCCGCCTTGCAGGGTGATGACCCCGAGCGGGTGCGCCAGCTGGGTGACCAGGCGCAACGCTGGCGCGGCCGGAGCGACGAACACGAGCGCGCCTGGCGGGAGGCCGAGCAGCGTTGGCAGATGGTCCATCGCCTGACCCCGCAATTGCGTTCGGCGGTCCAGCCGCACGCGTGCGATACCGGGCGGCGACGACTGTTGCGCCAGGGTGGCGCCTTGGCGCTGGTGCTGGGCGCCGGTGGCTGGCTGGGGTGGATGTTCAAGCGTACTGCGCCTTTCCAGTACGGCCTGCAGACCGCACACGCCGAAGCGCCACGCTCGCTCACCCTGCCCGATGGCAGCCAGTTGCTGGTGGCCGCCGAAAGTAACTTGCGGGTGCACTTCGACCATGGCGAACGCCGGGTCATGTTGCTGCATGGCAATGCCTTCTTCGATGTCGCCCATGAGCTGTGGCGCCCGTTCCTGGTCAGTACCCGCCTCGGGCTGGTCCAGGTGTTGGGCACGGCCTTCACCGTCAGCGACCGAGGAGACCGCGTGCAGGTGGCGGTCGCCAGAGGGCGGGTGCAGGTGCGTGGGCTGGAGGGCGGCGAGCAGGTTCTTCAGGCTGGTGAGCGCATCTGCCTGGATGGCCAGGGCCAATTGGGCACATTGCGCGCGGGTGGCGCGTTCGGTCCCGACCTGGCGCATTGGCAGCGTGGTTGGTGGTCGTTCACCGACCAGCCCTTGAGCGAAGTGATCGGCGAGCTCAATGCCTACGTGACGCGGCCGGTGGCCCTCGACCCTGGCGCCAGCGCCCTGCGCCTGACCGGCAGCTTCCCCAGCGACCAGCCCGAGGTGTTGCTCGAAGCACTGCCACGTGTTCTGCCAGTACGGTTGGTGGAGCAGGGCGGGCATCGCCTGATCGTGCAGCGTTGATCCCGGTTTTCATGTGCCGAAATTTCTTTGAGGGGTAATTCGCGGCTGTCGCGTCATCAGCTGTGAACCCACCTTCTGCAAGGACCGATCATGTCGCTTTCCTCCACCCGCTTCCCCGGCACCCTGCGCCGCCTGGCCCTGGCTTGCGCCGGCCTGCTGGCGGCCCAAGTGGCCCAGGCCGACAGCCCGCCGCTGACCCTGGACCTGCCGAGCCAGTCGCTGGAAGCCACGGTGCATGCCCTGGCCCATGAGTCGGGCGTGGCCATCGCCGCCGACAGCCGCCTGCTGTCCGGGCGCGGCGCCCCGGCGCTGCAAGGGCGCTACACGGTGCTGCAGGCCCTGCGCCAGGTGCTGGCAGGCAGCGACCTGGTGGCAGTGGAGGAGAACGGCGTGATCATCCTGCGTGGCGGCGGCGAGGACGGCGCACTGACGTTGGGCGCCACCACAGTCAATGCCAGTGGGTTCAACAGCGACCTGCCGGACACCTACAGCGGTGGCCAGGTCGCCCGTGGCGCCCGCATCGGCCTGCTGGGTAACCGCGACATCATGGACACCCCGTTCAGCGTCAGCGCCTACACCGCCAAGACCATCGAGAACCAGCAGAGCGGCACGGTCGGCGCGGTGCTGCGCAATGACCCGTCGATCCGCTTCAGTACCGGCGAAGGGCATACCTACGAGAACTTCATGATTCGTGGCTACGCCCTGGACTCCACGGAGCTGGCGATGAATGGCCTGTACGGCCTGGCCCCGGATGGCCATGTGCCGACCGAGTTCCTCGAACGGGTCGAAGTGCTCAAGGGGCCGGGCGCGTTGCTCAGCGGCATGGCGCCCAACGGCGGCGTGGGCGGGGTGGTCAACCTGGTGCCCAAGCGCGCCGGTGACACCCCGCTTACCCGCCTGACCACCAGCTATGTGTCCGATGGCTATGTGGCCGAACACATCGATGTCAGCCGCCGTTTCGCCGACAACCGCTTCGGTATCCGCTTCAATGGCGTGTACGGCAGCGGCGATACCGGCGTCGATGAGCAGTCCAAGGACCGCACCCTGGCATCGCTGGCCCTGGACTACCGAGGCGACGATTTCAAACTCGCGCTGGATGCCTACGAAAGCCACGAGAAGATGGACAACGGCAGCCCGATGATGGTCGGCTTCAGCAAGCTGGGTTCTGTGACCAAGGCGCCCAAGCCCGACACCAACATCCTCGAAGGCATCAATGCCAAGCAGGTCAGCAAGGCGGTGACGCTGCATGGCGAGTATCAGTTCGACGACAGCTGGACGGCCTACGCCAGCGTGGGCGGTGCACGCACCCGCTATGACGGTTTCCTCAATGGCACCCGGGTGATCGTCACCAAACCGGACGGCACCGCCACGGGCGAGACCTACAACCAGGCGGGCTACACTCACAGCCTGTCCACCGAAGCCGGCCTGCGCGGCAACTTCATGACCGGGCCGGTCAGCCACCAACTGGTGCTCAGCACCACGCTGCTGCACCAGGATATCGGCCGGGCACCGACCGTCACCGGCAAGGGCTACACCACCAATATCTACCACCCCGGCAAGGCAATCATCGCCGGCGACCACGGCAGCAACGTCAAGACCGGCGACAACACGCTTTCCAGCTTCGCCGTGGCCGACACCCTGGGCTTCGTCGATGACCGCGTGCTGCTCACCCTCGGCGCCCGCGCCCAGCGCGTACGACAGAAGATGAGCACCCCGTCCTACGACGAGCGCAAGGTGACACCTGCAGTGGGCATCGTGCTCAAGCCGTGGGATGCGCCGGTGTCGCTGTACGCCAACTACATCGAAGGCCTGACCCAGGGCGGCATGGTTACCGATGTGAAGGCCGCCAACTACAACGAGCAGTTCGCCCCCTATGTCGCCAAGCAGATGGAGGCGGGCGTGAAGTGGGACCTGGGCGACTTCACCCACACCCTGGCGCTGTTCCAGATCGAAAAGCCGAGCATGATCTACGACAAGGCCAGCAACCGTTACAACGACGACGGCGAGCAGCGCAACCGCGGCGTGGAATGGACGATGTTCGGCGAAGTCACGCCCGATGTGCGCCTGCTGGGTGGCGTGACCTACACCCGCGCCGTGCTGACCAAGACCGCCAACGGTGCAATGGATGGCAACACCGCGCGTGGCGTGCCGGCCTGGTCGGCCAACCTGGGTGCCGAGTGGGACCTGCCCTGGGTCGATGGCCTGACCTTGACCGCGCTGGGTATCCACAGCAGCTCGCAGTACCTCGACAGCGCCAACCAGCTGAAGATTCCCCAGTGGACGCGTTACGATCTCGGCGCGCGCTACGCCACCAAGGTGCTGAGCAAGGACGTGACCCTGCGCGCCAGCCTTGAGAACGTCGAGAACCGCGCCTATTGGGCCGGCGTGTTCAACGATGGTTACGCCACCGTCAGCGAACCGCGCACCCTCAAACTCTCCGCCAGTGTCGACTTCTGAGGTGGGCATGCAGCGATTGACCCGTGCCCTGGTATTGCTGGCCGCCTGTTGCGGGGCGGCAATGGCCGCCGATGAACCCCGCCTGGAGCCTGGCAAGGCCGTGAGCGGGCAGGCCAGTGCGACAAGCTCTCCGGCCTGGCAGTTGTCACTGGAGGCCGGCGACCTGGTGCGGGGCCGCCTCGATGGCGATGTCAGCCTGCGCTTGCTCGACGCCCAGGGGAAGCCATTGCGCCTGTTGATCGATGGCCTGGACCAGCCGCGTGAGTTTCTCTTCGTGGCCGGGCAGGCTGGTCGCTACCTGATGCGCACCGAGGCGCTGGCGATCCGCCCCAACGAACGTTTCAACTTGCGCCTGGATCAGGTGCTGCCGGTCGCCGAGCAACGGAAAAGACCTGTAACGTTGGCCAGCCCGACACTGCGCATGCTGTCAGGGGCATTGGCCAAGGGCGAGTCCACCGATGCGTTCTGGACGGCCCGAGGCGTTGACGGCACGCCCATGGTCGAAGCGATTCCCGGCCACCCCGACCAGCGCCTGGTCACCTTTCTGTGGCGCGGCGCGCGCGACAATGTGCGGATGTTCGGCGCCCCTACAGGCAACCACGAGTCGCTTCAACGCCTGGGCCAGAGCGATGTCTGGTACCGCAGCTTCGAAGTCCCGGCCGCCACCCGGCTGAGCTACCAGATGGCCGCCGATGTGCCGGTTTCGGATGATCGCCGGATGATTCTCGCCACCACCCGGCGGGACCCGCTCAACCCGAACACCTTCGCCGATGGCAGCGGCGATCCGTGGTTGTCGCGATCGCGCCTGGAACTGCCGGATGCCGCGCCGCAACCCTGGGTAGCGGTCCGCGAGGGTGTGTCGCGAGGCAGCCTGGAGCGCAAGCGCCTGGCCAGCCGGTTGCTGGGCAATGAACGGGACATCTACCTGTACCGCCCGGCCGGCTGGCGCCCCGGCAAGGCCGACCAGGGCCTGCTGGTGCTGTTCGACGCCCACGCCTATACCCGCCAGGTGCCGACTCCAACGATCCTCGACAACTTGATCGCCGACGGCCTGATCCCGCCGACGGCCGCGATCATCATCGCCAACCCCAGCGACCTCAGTCGCCAGCAGGAACTGCCGCCCAACCCGCTGTTCGCCCGTTTCATGGCCGAGGAACTGATGCCCTGGGCGCGCCAGCAGGGCCTGGCAACATCGGCCGCGCGCACCGTGGTTGCCGGCTCCAGCTACGGCGGCCTGGCTTCGGCGTACATGGGCTTGAAGCATCCGGAGTTGTTCGGCAATGTGCTGAGCCTGTCGGGTTCGTACTGGTGGGCGCAGGAGGGTGACGAGCCCGGCTGGTTGACCCGCGAGTACGTGAAAGCCCCGCGCAAGCCGTTGCGCTTCTACCTTCAGTCCGGGCTGTTCGAGGGGCCAAGGATCCTCGACACCAACCGCCACCTGCGCGATGTACTGCTGGCCAAGGGGTACGCGGTGGAGCAGGTGGAGTATCCGGCGGGGCACGATTACCTGCAGTGGCGCGGCAGCCTGCCCTGCGGCTTGATCAGCCTGATCGGCCACGGTACTCAGACGCAGGCCCAGGCCTGTGTGCCGAAGTAGCCGGATCAGGGAGACCCCGATGGTGCCCAGTCGTCACTGATGGCAAAGTGCCGGTCTCCAGCAGCCCGCGCTGGAGACCCGTCACAAGGAGCTAGTGTGAAATCCAGGATCTTGGCTGTGCTAGCCTGCAGCCTCTTGTTTGCCCCGGGCGCCGATGCCCAGGATATCTCCACGCTGTACCAAAGCTATGAGCAGAAGGGCTATTCCACGCTGAGCATGGAAGAGCTGAACCAGCCGGTGCAGATCACCGCGGTGGCGCTGGGTGTGTCGACCAACCTCAAGGGCGCGCCGATACTGGCCGCCGGCGATGACGATGGCTACGAGCTGGCCCGGCTGCGCGGGGCCGACAGCGCCCAGGACGAGCAGATGAAAGCGCTGCACCCGGGCCAGAAGTTCGACGCCGAATGCGTACTGCAATTCACCTCCGGCAGTGATTACCTGTCGTTCAACCAATGCACGTTCAACTGAGCAAGGAAGTTCTCATGAAAGGATCGCTTCGTTACCTCACCCTGGCCGGCTGCCTGGCCGCGTTTTCCGCCTCGGCTGCCGATTCGGCCCAGGTCGCCCTGTTCACGGCGTTGGCCAAGTGCGAGGCCAGCGCGCAGCAGGTGGAGGCCTTCAACCAATTGGTCGAAGCCGAGCAATTGACCTTCACCAAGGATGAGGCGCACAGCCCCTGGGGCGGTGCCGCCTGGCAGGTCACCCCGGCGCTGAGCATCAATGGCGTATCGTCCGCCACCCTGGTGATGACCGACCGCTTCAGCTTCTACCTGCAGAGCAGCAGCACCGCGCCCCTGGCCGATGCGGCCAAGTTGGCCACTACGCTCAAGCTGAAGAAGACGCTCGATACCGACGGTTATGTCGACTACCAGCGTGTGCTGGAAAGCAAGGGCACGCTGCGCGTGGTCTCGACCGAAGACAAGGACCGCGACCTGTACGTTGGTTGCAGCTACCCGCAGGCCTGAGGCCGGCAGCGCATTGCGGGCCCGGGTCGCCCGGGCCCTCAGTGAGCAAGGGCCTTGAGCACGTGCTCTGGGTCGTTGTGCAGTGCTCGAAGCAATGCTTTGGCGGGGCCGGTGGGTTCGCGGCGGCCTTGCTCCCAGTTGCGCAGTGTGGCGACCTGCACAGCGATCACCTCGGCGAAGCGTACCTGGGACAGGCCGGTACTCTTGCGAATGTTGCGGACTTGAAGCGCATCGATTTCGAACTGGCGGGAAGGTTGGCGTTGGCCCTGGATGATTTCATCCATCTGTTCAACGCTTTCCATCAGTTCTTCGAAGAATCGGTTCATGGGTGTCTCCAGTGTTCGATGACGGCTTTCAGTGCCCTGCGCTGCTCAGTGGACAAGTCCGCTTGTTCGATCTTGGGGTAGATGTACAACATGGCGATCTGTGCCGCGTTGTTGAAGTGGTAATAGATGACCCGGGCACCCCCTCGTTTTCCGTGCCCATTGGCTGGAATGCGAAGCTTGCGCAAGCCCCCGGTGCCTTCGATGAGGTCGCCTGCATCCGGTGCAATCAAGAGACGAACCTGCAGCAGCCGGTAAGCCTCGTCGTCGAGCAGTTCCTTTACGCGTTTGGTGAAGACGGCGGTTTCGGTGAAGAGCATAGCAGGGAGTGCGCCATTGGCGTAGTCGATGTTGTAACAACGCTACTGAGGGAGAAGGTGGACCGAGGCAAGAGCACGGGATAGCCAGGCTATCGAAGGCGCTCTTGCCACAACATCATTTCCCTCTGGCAATGCCGTAGTCCCTTTCCCTCAATCTCTGGCAACCACCTGCCGATTCCTGTTTCGCCACACCCGATACGCCCTGATCCCCGCCCGTACCGAACCGAACAGCAGCTTGTCCTCCATCTCCCGGGCCATGCCCGAACGCACCAGCATGCGCAGGAACGTGCCGCGTGCGCGGGCAATGGCGAAGTGGATGCCCTGGGCGGCGAGGGTGTCGCGCACTTCGCGCAGGGCGGCGATGCCGCTGACATCGATGCTGGTCACCGCCTCGGCGTCGAACAGCACCACCTGCACCTGCTGTTCACCCTGCACGGCTTCGAGCAGGCGCATCTTGAAGTAGTCGGCGTTGAAGAACAGGATCGCGTCGTCGAAGCGGTATACCACCAGCCCTGGCAACGTGCGGGCGTCCTTGTGCTGGCGCACGTCGACCTGGCCGTCGACGCCGGGTAGCCAACCGAGCACGGCGTCGGTGGGCTGGTAGATGCTGTAGAGCAGGCGCAGGATGGCCAGGGTCACGGCGAACACGATGCCCGGCAGCACCCCCAGGCCGAGCACGCCAACCGTGGTCAGCAGGCACAGCCAGAACTCGAAGCGGCTGAGCCGGCGGATGGTCTTGAGCGACCTCACGTCGATCAGCCCCCAGCCGGCCATCAGCAGCACGGCGCCCAGCGCGGGCTGGGGGATCCAGGCCATGGGCGCGGTGAAGAACAGCAGGATCAGGGCGATCACCAGGGCGGCGATGATCCCCACTAGCTGGCTCTTGCCGCCGACCATGTCGTTGACCGCCGTGCGCGAGTCGGCGCCGCTGATGGCGAAGCCCTGGGACACGCCGGCGGCCAGGTTGCTCACCCCCAGGGCGACGAATTCATGGTTGGCGTTGATCGCATAGCCGTGCCGGGCGGCGAAGCTGCGGGCGGTGAGCATGGCGCTGCAGAAACTGATGGTGGCGATACCCAGGGCGTCACGCAGCAGGCTCTTGGTTTCCGCCAGATTGCTCTGTGGCCAGGCCAGCTGTGGGATGCCCGCCGGTACCGGGCCGAGGATCGCCACACCCAAGCGGTCCCAGCCGAACAGGCCGGCCAGCGCAGTGAACACCACCACGGTGACCAGCGCCGCCGGCAGGCGCGGGAAGCGGCGTGGCAACCCGATCAGCAGGCCCAACCCGACGAGGCCGATGGCCAGGCTCAGCCAGTGGATCTCGCCCAGGCGCTGGAGCAGGTTGAAAAGGCTGAGAATGAACCCGTCGCCCTCGATCTTGAACCCCACCACCTTCGACAACTGCCCGGCGATCAGGCTCAGGCCGATGCCGTTGAGGTAGCCGATCAGGATCGGCCGCGAGAAGAAGCTGGCGATGAACCCGGCCCGCGCCACCCCGGCGGCGATCAGCATCGCACCCACCAACACGGTGACGATGACCGACAGTTCGGCGATGCGGTGCGAGTCGCCCATGGCCAGGGGCGCCACCGCGCCGCCGATCATCGCGCAGGTGGCCGCGTCGGGGCCGACCATCAGCTGGCGCGAGCTGCCGATCAGGGCATACACGATCATCGGCAGCACACAGGCGTACAAACCGTACTGCGGCGGCAGGCCGACGATCTGCGCGTAGGCAATGGCGATGGGGATCTGGATCGCGGCCACGGAAAGGCCAGCCTGCAGGTCGGCATGGAACCACTCACGGCGGTAGTGCAGCAGGTTGGCCAGGCCCGGTAGCCAGCGGGAGAGAAACATGGGCAGTCCCTTGGAAATGTTTCAACAAGCTTAGGTGTTTATGCACCTGAAGCCGCTGAGCATTCAAGCCAATCGACCGGGGCTTGGCCATGGGCCAGATCAAGGAAAACCGCAGAAACGAAAAAAGGAGCCGAGGCTCCTTTTGACAGCGATGACGTTACCGGAACGTCATGCGGGGAATGCGATGTGGAGCGGGTAGAGGGAATCGAACCCTCAACTAAAGCTTGGGAAGCTTTCGTTTTGCCACTAAACTATACCCGCGTTTGCGCCCGACTTTTTACCATAACTCCCTCCGTATTAGAAGCCCAAGGTTATAAAAAAGCCTGTCGGCGACCTGTAGCCCGCGGGTAACAGGGCCCACAGGACGCCGATGCGCTCAGATAGCCAGTGCATGCTGCGCGTGTACCGGTGTGTAGCGTTGACGGGCTTCGCGCACGGTCGGCTTGAGGAAACCAAGCATGGCCGAGCGGGTATCCTCGCAGGCGCCCTTGTGCTCCATGTCGAGGAAGTGGCCGGCGTCGCGGATCACGCTGAAGTGGCTCTGCCCCACATGCTGGCTGAACTGGCGCGCGTCCTCGACGGTGGTGTACTCGTCACGGTCGCCGTTGATGAACAGCACCGGGATGTCGATGTTGCGCGCCGCCTTCAAAGCCCGGTCCAGGTCGTGCTCGAGCACCTGGTTGATGTGGAAGTGCATCTGCGCGTACTCGTGGCTGTCCAGGCTGCTGACATGCCGGTAGTTGAAGCGCTTGAACAGCGACGGCAGGTGCTTGCCGATGGTGTCGTTGACCAGGTTACCCACCTGGTAGCGGTCGCAGGCGGCCAGGAACTGGCAGCCACGCTCCAGGTAGTCGCGCATCGGTTCGTTGATCACTGGCGAGAACGAACTGACGATGGCCTTCTTCACCAGCCGCGGCTGGTGCGCCAGCGCCAGCAGGGTGCAGGCGCCGCCCCAGGAGAACGACATCACGTGGTCGGCACGGAAGTGCTCGATCAGCTCGAGCAGGATGTGCGCCTCGGTCTCCTTGGTGAGCAGGCGTTCCTGGCGGTTGTGCGGCTTTGATTTGCCGGCGTATGGCTGGTCGTACAGCACCACGTTGAATTGCGGGTGCAGGTTGCGCACCGTCTGGGCGAAGGACGCCGTGGTGGCCAACGAACCATTGATCAGGATGATCGTCTTCTCGGCGCCTTGCGCGCGATGGAACTCCGTGTAAACCCGGTACTGCCCTTGGATATCAAGTACAGCGATTTCTGGCCTCATGTCATCGACTCCTGGCGCAAAAAGGGTATTCGCGTCACCTAGGGTGCACGTTCTTTATGACAGGTAGGCATTTGCCTGGAAGAGAAACCGGTGGGCCCTTGTGTCGATCCTTGACGCGTGTGTCGACAGTTTTGTTGTTGCGGGCGATTTGCCGTGCCCCAGAGCATCGAGGCGCTGGGTGGCCGGCAAAGGGCGTCCGATCTGCGGTGTGACTTGTTGGTCACTTGCAGACTGACGATTCGATTCAAGCAGCGAGGCGCGGATCGCGCAAGTGCCGTTCGGGGAAAAATGTGACTCGGGGGGCTCGGCGGTCGTGTGGTGATGCCGGCTTCTTCGTGGGCAACACTTGACCCATTTGCCTGATACAACCTCTGTAGGAGCGGTTTTAACCGCGATCACCCGCGAAGCGGGTGCCAACCGAGGTGTGTTCATCGCGGCTGAAGCCGCTCCTACAGACCGTACTGATCTCTTCGGCCTGTAGGAGCGGTTTTAACCGCGATCACCCGCGAAGCGGGTGCCAGCCGAGGTGTGTTCATCGCGGCTGAAGCCGCTCCTACAGACTGTACTGATCTCTTCGGCCTGTAGGAGCGGTTTTAACCGCGATCACCCGCGAAGCGGGTGCCAAACCGAGGTGTGTTCATCGCGGCTGAAGCCGCTCCTACAGACTGTACTGATCTCTTCGGCCGAGAGTTCCCTGTACTCACCCGGTGCCAGCCCCGGGTCCAGCGCGATGGCGCCCATACGCTCCCGATGCAACCCCACCACCTTGTTCTGGAAATACCCGAACATCCGCTTCACCTGGTGATACCGCCCTTCGACGATTGTCAGCCTGGCCTCGCGGGGCCCGAGGATGTCCAACTGGGCCGGCTGGGTAGTGAGGTCCTCGAAAGCGAAGTAGAACCCTTCACGGAACTTGTCGACATAATGCGCGCCGATCTCGTCCTCGGTGTGCACGAGGTATACCTTCGGCAGCTTGGTCCGCGGCTGGGTCAGGTGCCGCGACCACTGCCCGTCGTTGGTCAGGATCATCAGGCCGGTGGTGTTGTAGTCCAGGCGCCCAGCGATATGCAGGCCGTCGCGCAGCTCGGCCGGCAGCAGGTCAAGCACCGTGGGGTGCAGCGGGTCGCTGGTGGCGCTGACACAGCCGGTGGGCTTGTGCAGCATCAGGTAACGGGCGGGGTACCCGGCCTGCACGACCTGGTCATCCACCTCGACACGGCTGAACTCGCGCACTTCATGCAACGGATCGCTTGCAACAACACCGTCCACGCGCACGCGCTTGCTCGCCAGCAGCAAACGCACTTGCTGGCGGTTGTAGCAGGGCAGGTTGCCGAGGAATCGGTCGAGGCGCATGGCGGGAAGGTCGTGGGAAATCGGCGCGCAGTCTAGCGGATCGCGGGTGTTCGCGCTGCCTTGAGTTGTTCGTCCACCGCCGCGCAACGTGGGCACAGGCAGGCCTTGTCGCGCAGCTCGGCGGGCAGCGCCTCGAGGATGGCAGGGTCGATGCTGACGTTGAAGCACCAGCACCCCTGGGTGGCGCTGCGTGGGTCGGCCAGGCCGCATTGGTTGGCGGCGCCGCAGGCGGGGCAGCGCTGAGGGTCAGTCATGGTCGGTTCCGGGCAGTTCGCTGCAGACGCGGTTGCGGCCGCTCTGCTTGGCACGATAAAGGGCATGGTCGGCGCGGGTCAGCAGGCTGTGCAGGGTGTCTTCGCGCTGCAGGCTGGACAGGCCGATGCTGGCGGTCAGGCGCAGTGGCTGTTCGTTGTAGCTGAAGATCAGTTGCTCGGTGCGCCGGCGAATCTTCTCCGCCACCTCGATGGCGTGGCGCCCGTGGGCTTCGCGCAGCAGCACGATGAACTCCTCGCCGCCCCAGCGGCAGAGTATATCGGACTGGCGCAGGCTGCCTTGCAGCACAGTGGCGAACTGGCGCAACACTTCGTCGCCGGCCAGGTGGCCGTGGGTGTCGTTGAGCGCCTTGAAATGGTCCAGGTCGATCAACAGGGCGACCAGCGGCGCGCTGTCGCGCTGGGCTTCCACCAGCGCCTGCCCGGCCAGCAGGTCGAAGCTGCGACGGTTGGGCAGGCCGGTGAGGCTGTCGAGGGTGGCCAGCGCCGCGGCGTTGTCCTGGTGGCGCTTGATCATGGCATTGAGCAGCGACAACACGACGAGGGTGATCATCGCGCAGATCGCCAGGTTCAAGTACAGCGACTGGCGGATACGGTCCAGGGCGCCGCTCTCGCGCTTGTCCACCAGCAGGTACCAGCCCAGCTCCGGCAGCAGGCGCACATTGAGGAAGTGGCTGTGGCCGTCGTTGTCATGGTACTCGTGGCTGCCTTCGGCGGGTGCCGGCAGGTGCGCGAGCAGGTCCTGCCACTGGTTGCTATCGCTTAGTTGCTGGCCGGCGCGCAGGCCGTGGGGGCCGCCGTCGGAGCCGGTCAGCAACACTTTGCCCTGGGCGTCGGCGAACAGCACCGCGCGCTGGTAGCGCCGTTGATAGTCGTCGATCAGGCGAACCACCGACTCCACGCTCAGCCCCACGCCCACCGCACCAATGAAGCGCTGCTGGTAGTCGAGCACCCGATGGTTGATGAACACCGTGAGCTTGTCCTGGTTGGCCATGTCCAGGTCGACGTTGATCTCATAGGGTTTGGTTGATTGGCGCACGCGGAAGTACCAGGCGTCGCGCCAGCTGTCGGGCCTGACCTGCTTGAGCACGCCCTTGGCCTGGTAGTAGGTGAGGCTGCGGTCGGAGACGAAGAAACTGGTGCAGGTGTCCTGGGTGCCCATCACCTCGCCCAGAAAGCGGGTAATGCGCCGGGTGTCCTGCTCGCCGCCCAGCACCCAGTCACGCAGGAAGGTGTCCTGGGCCATCATCGACGAGATCAGCACCGGGCGGATCAGGTCCTTCTGGATTTCCGAATAGACGGTGTCGGAGGTCAGCGGCAGCTCGGTATTGACGATGCCATCGCGGATCGCCCCGCGCGAGGCGTAGTAGCTCAGCAGCGAAGTGGCCAGGAAACCGCAGGCCAGCAACAGCAGCAGGGCGAGGATCAGCGAACGTTGCGAGAACAGGGCGGACGGTGAAGGCATGATCTTCCCGAGAGGTGTGCCGGTGGCCACATTCTAGTGAGATGACCGAAAAATGACTGCATGTTTTTCAGGGTTATACGACCTGTTTCAATTTATTGCAGAAATGGCACCGAACCCCGGCCGCGCTGTCTGATGCCATGTCGATCAACGCATCGTCGTCGACGCCCGCCAGCGCCGCTGTGCCGGGCACCTTCGCGGTCCAGGAGGCCGCCATGTACCCACGCATCCTGCTCGTTGTCCTGTTGGGACTGCTGACATCCGCCTGCGCGCCTTACTACGAAGGCGGCGGCTATTACCGCAGCGACTACTACACCACCGATCGCTACGTGTACCCGGGTTATTACCGCCAAGACCGCTACTACGTGGCGCCGCAGCCGCGTTACTACTACCAGCCCGCACCGCGTTACTACCGGCCGGCGCCGGTGCCGCAGTACCGCCCGTATCCGCCGCCTGGCGTGCAGCCACGCTGGCAGGGTAATCCGCGGTATGACTACGGCAACCGCCAGCGCTATGACTATGGGCGGGATCGTGAGCGCAACGACTACCGCAACGACAACCGGGGAGGCCAGGGGGATCGTTGGCATTCCAATGGGCGCGGGGACCATGACCGACGGCCGGATGGCGGGCGGGGAGGGGATCGCAATTGGCAGCGGTGATTGTTGGTTCGCATGCCCTTTGTAGGAGCGGCTTCAGCCGCGATGCAGGCAACGTGGTGCCTGGCACCCGCTGCGCGGGTGATCGCGGCTGAAGCCGCTCCTACCTTGTCATGGGCCCGGTACCGTTCACCCCAGGTCCGCCAGCGGATGGCGCCCCTCCCACACCTTGGTGAAATGCGCCTCGACCACCGCCGCCGGCACCTGCGCCACATCCGGCCAATGCCAGTGCGGCGTGTTGTCCTTGTCCAGCAACCGCGCCCGCACGCCCTCGCTGAACTCCGGGTGGCGGCAGCAGTTCAGGCTCATGGTGTACTCCATCTGGAACACCTGGGCCAACGACAGGTAGCGCGCACGGCGGATCTGTTCCCACACCAGGTGCGCGGTCAGCGGGCAACCCTCGTGCAGCCGCTGGCCCGCCGCCGCCAGCAGCGGGTCGGCATGCCGGGCCAGGCCACTTAGCGCACGCCAAGCCGCCACCGGGTCGGCCACGTCGAGCACTTCATCAATCACCGCCCGCCGCGCCAGCCACTGCCCCTCGGGCAACTCGGCGCAGGCGCGGTGCTGTTCGGCCTTGAGCAGGCTGTTCAGCTGCAACGCGGTCTGCTCCTGCCAGTTCAGTTGCAGCAGCTCTTCGAGCAACGCTTCCTGCTGATGCTCGCCAAAGAAGCGGTCGGCCAGCCCCAGGTCCAGGGCATCGCGGGCGTTGATCGGCGCACCGGTCAGCCCCAGGAACAACCCCAGCTTGCCCGGCAGCCTGGCAAGGAACCAACTGGCGCCGACATCCGGGTACAACCCGATGCTGATTTCCGGCATGGCCAGGCGGCTGCTGGGGGTGACAATGCGCACGCCGGCGCCTTGCAACAGCCCCATGCCGCCGCCCAGCACATGGCCATGCCCCCAGCACAGCAGCGGCTTGGGGAAGGTGTGCAGGCGATGATCCAGGCGGTATTCATGGGCGAAGAAGGTGGCGGCCAGCGGCGGCACGCTGCCGGGGTGTTCGCGGCAGGCCTGGACCAGCGCGCGCACATCACCCCCGGCGCAGAACGCCTTGGGCCCGTTGCCGCGCAGTACCACGCAAACGATGCCCGGGTCCTGCGCCCAGGCCTGCAAGTGCTCGTCGAGCACCTCGATCATCGGCAGGGTCAGGGCATTGAGCGCCTTGGGGGCATCGAGGGTGGCGATGCCGATGCGGGCGCCGTCGGCGCCGGTGAGTACCTCGCAGTGAATGCTCATGGGCAACCTCGCGCAAGTTATCCCCTCAGTATGGCCCGTCGCCCCGTGGCTGCCGGTCGCCGGTCGGATCGATTGACAAGCCGGCGAGGCTTTCCTAGTGTCGCGCCACTTTGCTATTGGATGCCCCCATGACCGACGACGATCGCATCAAGCTCGAACCCAGCTGGAAGGCCGCGCTGCGCGCCGAGTTCGACCAGCCCTACATGCACCAGCTGCGCGAGTTCCTGCGCCAGGAATACGCCGCCGGCAAGGAGATCTACCCGCCCGGGCCGCTGATCTTCAACGCCCTGAACTCCACGCCGCTGGAGCAGGTCAAGGTGGTCATCCTCGGCCAGGACCCGTACCACGGCCCGGGCCAGGCCCACGGCCTGTGCTTCTCGGTGCAGCCCGGCGTGCCCGCGCCACCGTCGCTGGTGAACATCTACAAGGAGTTGCAGCGCGACCTGAACCTGCCCATCCCCAACCATGGTTACCTGCAGAGCTGGGCCGAGCAGGGCGTGCTGCTGCTCAACACCACTATGACCGTGCAGCGCGCCAACGCCGCCTCCCACGCGAAAAAGGGCTGGGAGTTCTTCACCGACCGGATCATCCAGGTGGTCAGCGAGCAGTGCCCGAACGTGGTGTTCCTGCTGTGGGGCGCCCATGCCCAGAGCAAGCAGAAGCTGATCGACGGCACCCGCCACCTGGTGCTCAAGTCGGTGCATCCGTCGCCGTTGTCGGCGTATCGCGGGTTCTTTGGGTGTGGGCATTTCAGCCGGGCCAATGGTTTCCTGCAGCAGCATGGGATGGCGCCGATCGATTGGTCGCTGCCGCCGTTGTAGTACCGCCGTACCTAGCATTTTTGCCAGTTTCACCCGGTAGAACACCGCCCTACAGTGGCGCCAGGGTTCGACGCACAAGCGTCGAACCGCCACTGGCCGGGGTGTGTGATGACCATACTCGTTCAACGTAACAGTGCCGTGAGCGCCACCTTGGCGGGCAACCAGTTGCTTGAGTTGCAAGTCCCAAAGCTGTTGGATGCCTTACCCCTTCTGGATGACGAAAACGGCACCTTTACCTTGCCCCTGGAAGCCCAGGCACAGCCGCTACGTTTCGAGCTGCGTGCCTGGGAAGGTTATGAAGACGACTACAGGACGTTGACCGGAAGCGGGTACACCAACCTTCAGGTGGCGTGCCAAGCGGTACGTGACCAACAGCGCATTGGCGATCCTGTCATCGTTGCCATGGTTGCCGACTCGGAACAGTTCCGCGTCGAGCTTCAGCTTCCTGCACCCTCACCCTTGCGTGATCGTGAATTCGATATCGCTTATGACCTATGGATCGTGGATGTCGGAAACGTCGCCAGATCCAATTCGACCCTTGTCTACTACGATCGCACCGCGCCTGGCGAGAACGCGCCTTTCACCTTTTCCGGGCCTTCGCTCATCGACCGTGAGCATCTGGAAGCCAATGCTGGCTTTGCCAGGTTGGAACTGCCGCGTTGGGCCGACCTGCGCCTGGAAGACCAGGTACAGGTGTTCTTCCGCCCAACGGGAGGAGCGCTGCCGGCGCTGCCCACCGCGATCATCGCAATTACCCAGGCCAACCGCCTTCTGCCCAACATTCCATTGCTGATCGCCGAGCGACTGTTGGTTTCGGGGAGTTTCGAGGTCAGTTGTCAGTTGCGCGATCGAGCCGGGAACCTCAACCGTGCCTCCAACCTACTGCCGATTACCGTCGATCTCGTCGGCGGGGAGGAGTTGTTGCTTCCGATCAAGCGCATCGAACCTGATTTCGTGAGCATTTTCGGCTGGATCAATTGCAGCTCGCTCCAGCGCGCCACGCTTGATCCATGGCCTGATCCTGGTATCCCGCGAGGCATGCGTTTCCGCGTGCCGTTGCCCCAGGACGGCGTGAGTGTCGGCGACCTGGTGCAGATCAGTTGGCAGATGTGCCGCGACTCGTTTGGTCGGATGCCTATTTCCGAACCTTCGTTACTCCCGTTCGAACCGACGCCGATGCGTGCGGATGGGATTGTCGTCATGCCGTTCATCAATGAGTTGATTGTCGAAGAACTCAGGAAAGTGTTCGAACCAGGACGTGACCCTTTCGAGGGGTCGGTCAATGTGGCCTACAGGGTTCGAACGCAAGCGGGGCGTTGGCGTACCAGTGCGGTAGAGGTAGTCAACGTGTCGCTGCAAAGACCAGGTGGCGGTGTGTGCAGTGGACCTTGGATAACAGAGCAAGTGTGGTTCCCACAGAACAGGAGCTTGATCATGGGTGCATATGAAGGTGTGAGCACGGGTGGACCGGCTGAGTTAAAAGCCGAGGAGGAACGTCGACAGGAGCAGGAAGCGAAAGCTGCGTTCGAGGCTGAACGTAACAGGATTATCGAGCAGCGCTCGAGCAGTCCGACGGCTATTGGCAAGGTCAGAAGCGCGAGCGGGGGCCTTTTCGAAGTGCCTGGCCCCTTGGCTGACGAGTTCACCATTGTAGGTGCGTTGCCGAATAACGCCGTCGTTCGCCCCAATGAAATTCCCCTTACCGCTTATGTCGAGGGGAATGAGAACGACTATGTCTATATAGAGGTACCTCGCTGGGCGGAGTCCGGAGGGATGGACTATGAGGGCTCGCGGGACCAGGTTCGGTTGATCTTCAACGGCGTACCGTGGCGTTACGAAGGTGAGGATGGAGAGCCTGAAGAAGATGACCCTGCCGAAGAAGCGCGTCGTGGCGAGCCGTTCAGCCTCCCGTATCCCATCGATGCCGCGCAGCCATTTCCCGTTCAGATTCAAATCACCCCGAAGATGCTTGAGTTCCTGGGGGAGGGCATCCATCGGATCAGCTACATGGTAATGAACGACCAGGCTCTCAACCCGGATCCGTCCTTGCCTCAACGCATAACCCTCGATCGGATTCCACCTTCTAATGGCGTACCTCCGCTGGCGCTGTTGACGCCGACTGTGCCCCCTCCCATGGAAGCGGGCGTGCCGATCTTCACCGGGGAGTACCTGGATGCCAATGCGACGGTGACATTCCCGATACCTCCCTATGTCGTGGCGCGAGCGGGCGATCGGATTCAGCTGCTCAATGGCAGTGATGATGCTGAAATTGTGCCCTTGACCGTGATCTGGCCTGAAACCGATGCGGTCGCGCCTGCGCCGCAGATCTCGGTGTCCGCCGCAACGCTGCGGGCGCTTGGCAACGGTAGTCATCAACTGGTCTATGTCCTGGCCGACCGTCCTGGTAGTCCATCTGGTAAATCGATTGGCTACAATTTCACTGTGCGCCTGGAGGCACAACCGGGCAATTTGTTGGCGCCGGAAATCAACAACCCGGACAGTACGCCAAAGGTTGATCCGATCGTGCGTGCAGATCTGTTCCCTGTTACGGATCTCACGAAGGTCGTGGACATTGCCATTCCCGCTTACGATGGCTCGCAACCCACCGACTTGATCGAGGTCACCTGGACCGACGGAGCCGGTACCCCTCGTATAATTACCCCGTTCCCCTTTTCCACCGGTAAGGTCAGTGTGAATTGGACCTTCCTGTCGGTACCTGATTCCCGGGCGCTTTACACGGCTTCGGTCACCTATCGCGTATTGCGCAATGGGCAACCATTTGGCCCATCACCCGCAGCCAGCCCGCGGGTCGACCTGCGGATCGTGGGTCCGGTGAACCCAAACGAGCCTGACCCGGTCAACCCTGCCCTGACCTTGCTGACCGTAGTCGGTGGGAGTGGCAGGTCACCGGACAACTTCATCACACCGCTGGATCACGTCGTCGAGAACGATGGGACGATCAGGGTCCTGGACGGCACCATCAAGTTCACGGTGTATGAAGGAGCCGAGGCCGGTCATGTCGTGACCATCTTCTATGGTGGGCAGCAAGTCACGACCTTGACCTTGAGCACTGAAGTGCCAGGCGAGGTCGTTGATTTCAACTTGTCGGGGGCGATTATTCAGGCGCAGGGCAATGGTGTTATCCCCGCCAACTACACGATCAAAGAGACCGCAGCGGCCACCAACTTCCAGCAATCGCTGAATACGCAAGTGAACGTGAGTGCCATTACGGTATTGATGCGGAACTTTGTCTGGTTTGACTATACCCAGAGTGTGCCGGCAGCAAGGCAGAACCAGCGACCGGGCACCACCACTAACCTGACCGGGGTAGTGAACTGCTCCAGCATGCCCTGGAACAACATCAACCTGATTTTGCGCGACTTCCGCGCAGGTGATCCTGAGCGACCGGAAGAGGTGGCCAATCCCCCGGTGTCGGTCAGCCTTCAGGCAGGTGATTTCGTGACGGTGTTCTGGGAATACCATTCCGGATCGTCGCTCGGTGATCTTGCTGCTCCGACTGTCGAGCGAGCCTTGCCGGAGGTTCAGGTACCTGCGGGATTCAATCCAGCGGCAGGGGTGCGATACCCGATCCGCTATGCCAATGACCTGTTCAACCAGGTCAGCAATCCACCGACACCCGTGGCTGACTCGATCGTCTGCAGATTCTCGGTCCGCAGAGGCACAAACTCGTGGATTTCGCGCAAGTGCCTGGTCAAGTACAACACTCGGCAAGGTGGTCTGGTATGCACGGGCTGGGTTGCTAGCTGACTGTGTAGAGCGTTCAAAAAAATCAACTCATCTTGTGGGCGGAATTACGCCTGCAAGGTGAGTTGTAGGGATAAACCTGTGTGTCATAGGACAATTCTTACATCTGTTTGGTTGAGGGACTACTAGGATCGCCGCGGTTATCAACGCCGTATCGGCTAAAGAATTGCTTCACAAAGGTAATGTCCATGCGAGATTTTCATCGTACCAGACCGAACTCTATTTCAAACTTCCCCTTGTCCAAGCTGGCATGCTTACTGACCTTGGGCATCCTCAGCCCGCAGGTTTCGGCGGTGGTCCTGAATAACCAGACCTTGACGATCACCCCAGCCGACGCACCGACCAACTATGTCCTGATCAACCAGTCCGTACTCACCGTTGACGGTGCGCAAACGACCAGCATCGGGGTCACCAACTCGCAGCTCAATGTCCTCAGCGGCACTTCACAAGTGACCAATGGCACGGCGGTAGGGCTGACCGACAGCCGGGCAAGCATTGCCAACGCCACTATTACCAGTGCCAATGGTGTCGGCCTGGCACTGACGCACGCTGCGGGCGCAGGCTCCACGGCGGTAGTGCGCAACAGCCAGATCCAAGGGGGGACGGCTGCGGTGCAGGTCAACGCGGGTGGTTCTCTCGATATCTCCGGTTCACAGATGACCGCGACTGCGGCCGGTGGCAATGGCCTGCGGCTTCAGGGGGGCACGGCTCAGGTCAGCGGCAGCAGTATCGTCGGGCAAGGCGCCGGTGTGCTCATGCTGACTGAAGTGGCCCGACCGACCGTGGCAACCTTGCGCCTGGACGGTAGTGATGTAACAAGCACCGCAGGCCCTGGCGTCGATGTGCGAACCCGCAGCGATGCGGTCATCGACCTGAGCAACGGTGCTTCTATCAAGGCTGGCAATGGGACGGCGATCCAGGTGGCCGGCTTCTCCAACCTTGCCCTTACCGCCAGTGATTCGACAATCAGCGGTAACGTCAACGTGCTGGCAGGTGGCAAGGCGAACCTGGCACTGCAGCGTGCCACGCTGACCGGCGACGTTATTGTCGGAGAGGGTAGCGATGTTGCGGTGGCATTGGCTGATCGTTCGCAGCTGACCGGTAATCTCAACGTGCTGGCAGGAGGCAAGGCGAACCTGGCACTGCAAGGCGCCACGCTGACCGGCGATGTTGTCGCCGCAGAGGGTAGCGATGTTGTGGTGGCACTGGCTGACCACTCGCAGCTGACCGGCAATTTACAACAAGTGCGGGCCCTGACCCTGGACAGCGGCGCCCAACTGACCGGCACCACCATTGGGCTGGGCCAGGCCAGCATTGGCCCGGACTCCATCTGGACCCTTACGGGTAACAGTGATGTCGGCAAATTGTCCATGGGCGGTGGTACCGTCGTCTTCGGTGACACGCCAAGCTTCCATACCCTTACCGTTACCGACCTCTCCGGCAATGGCAACTTCCATATGGGCGGTGACTTCGTCACTGGCCAAGCGGACCAATTGGTTGTCACCGGCACTTCCAGTGGAAACCATGGGCTGTTGGTAGCCAGCACTGGCCAGGAGGCAAGTGTTGAGTCGCTCTCACTGGTACGCACCGCCGACGGCGGCGCACAGTTCCACCTGCTCAACGACCGTGAGCGGGTCGATGTGGGCGCGTACTCCTACGAACTGTCTCAGGACGGCAATGACTGGGTACTGAACCGTGAGACCCGCACCGTCGCGCCGATCACCATGGCCGCCATGGCGCTGTTCAACACGCCGATCACCGTGGCCTACGGCGAACTCAGCTCGCTGCGCAGCCGCATGGGCGAGTTGCGTTACAGCGAAGGGCGCAATGCCGGTGTTTGGATGCGTGCCTACGGCAACCAGTACAACGTCAGCGGTGCCTCCCTGGGCGCGGGTTACCAGCAGAACCAGCGCGGCCTGAGCCTGGGCGCGGACATGCAGCTGTCCGACAGCGATTGGCTGGTGGGTGTGCTGGCCGGTAGCAGCCGTTCGGACCTGAACCTCGACTACGGTACTTCCGGCACCGTCGACAGCTACTACGTGGGCGGCTACGCCACCTGGCTGGACCGTGAGACCGGCTTCTACGTCGACACCGTGCTCAAGTACAACCGCTACCAGAACAATGCCAAGGTCGGCATGAGCGACCACACCCGCAGCAAGGGCGACTATGACACCCACGGTGTGAGCGCGTCGGTGGAGGCGGGCAAGCACATCAAACTCAACGATGGCTACTTCATCGAACCCTTCGTGCAGGTGGCCACCGCCGCCGTCGCTGGCAAGGACTACACCTTCGACAATGGCTTGCGCGCCGAAGGCGACATGGCCAAGTCGTTGCTGGGCAAGGTGGGCACCACCGTCGGCAAGACCATCCCGCTCGATGGCGGGGCCATGGTGCAGCCTTACGTGAAAGGCGCCTTCGCCCACGAGTTCGCCCAGCGCAACCAGGTACAGGTCAACAACAACGTGTTCAACAATGACCTGTCCGGTTCGCGTGCCGAGCTGGGTGCCGGGGTATCGTTGGCGCTGTCCAAGCAGTTCCGTGTGCATGCCGATGTGGAATACAGCAATGGCAAGAACATCGAACAGCCTTATGGTGTGAATGTGGGCGTGCGTTACGACTTCTGAAGCGGGGTCTGCGCGCGCGTACCATCGAGAGCTGCAAGCTCGCTCTTAATGGTGTCCAAATTCGTGGTGAAGATGACCTTGCGCGCTCTGCCAGTGGCGAGAAGTATCTGTGTAGGCAGGTACTTCACGTCCCACTCCTTGAACAGTAAGGTCAGCACATAGTCCTTCCAAGGTGGGTCGCAAGAATCCACGTTGAATGCGTAGAACGCGTATCCCTCCATGTCACTGGCTAATCCCGATAGCTTTGGATGAAGCGCCATGCAGGGTGGGCATTGGTCGGAGTGGATCAGCACCATGCACGGCTTGGGCTGATGACTCTGTATGACCAGTGAGATGAGGGCTTCCAGGTCGGTCAACGGAACCATGGCCATTGAGTGTACTCCTACGCGCCAGAGGAGCTCCCATTCAACGCCTCGGTTGTGATGAGCGAAACTGGCAAAAATACCAGTTGTTCAATTTGCTCAGTCGCTGCCCGCATTCCAACGCCGAAACAACGGCTCCGCCAGAAACAACACGAACAACAACCGCATCACCTGCAACGCCGTCACCAACGGCACCGACAGTTGCAACGTCTCCGCCGTCAGGCTCATCTCCGCGATGCCACCCGGCATCATCCCCAAGGTCAGCGAGCGCAGGTCCAGGTGCGTGAGCAGGCTCAACGCCCATGCCGCGCCTGCGGCGATCAGCATGCACAGCCCCGTGGCCAGCAAGGTGCGCCCGAGGAACGACGGCGCGCGGCGGAAGAACGCCCGGTTGAAGTGGCAGGCCAGGCCGCTGCCGATCAGCCACTGGCCGATCTGGCTGGCGCCGTTGGGCAAGCCGATCTGCAGATTGCCCGCAAGGCTTACCGTGGCCGCCACCAGCAACGGCCCGAACAGCCACGGATTGGGTTGGCGCAGGCGTTGCCAGATCAGCGCCACGACCACGCCCAGCGGCGCGATCAATGCCAGCCAACCCCAACTGACACTGCCCGCATGATTCAGCGGCACGCCATCGCCCAGCAGGAACTTGGACAGCGCCGGCACGCACAGCACCACCGCCAGCACCCGCAGGCTTTGCGCAGCCGCCACCTGGCTGAGCACCGCGCCGTTGCGCGCGCCCAGGTTGACCATCTCTCCCGAACCACCCGGCATGCTGGCGAAGAACGCCGTGGCACGGTCCTCGCCGGTGCGCCGCAACAGCCACACGCTGATCACGCTGGACAGCGTGGTGAACAGCGCGCCGAAGAAGATCAGCGCAAAGTGATCGGCGACCTGCTCGATCACCGCCGGGGTGAAGTGCAGGCCGATACCGATACCGATGATCCACTGGCCGCACTTGCGGCCGTTGGGGATCTCGCTCAGTTGCCAGGGCGTCAGGCAGCGCACCAGGATGATCGCCAGCAGCGAACCGACCATCCACGGCAAGGGCCAGCCGACCTTGCTGGCGGCATAACCGCCCGCAAGGCCGACCAGCCCTGTGGCCCAGAACAGCGGCAACGACCGGTCAGGCATCGGCCATGGCCCGGCGTTGCAGGGCACGTTTGCGCCAGCCGCGCAGCAGCGGCAGGCTGAGCATGCAGACCACCAGCACCCACACGCCCATGCTGATCGGGCTCGACCAGAGGATGCCCAGCTCGCCGTTGGAGATCGACAGCGCGCGGCGCAGGTTCTGCTCCATCAGCCCGCCGAGGATGAACCCCAGCAGGATCGGCGACAGCGGGAAGTCCAGCTTGCGCAGGATGTAGCCCATGATGCCGATGCCGACCATCAGGAACAGGTCGAAGGTGGTGGCATGCACGGCGTACACACCGATCGCGGTAATGATCGCGATCACCGGCACCAGCGCCCAGTTCGGCACGGCGAGGATGCGGGTGAACACGCGGATCATCGGCACGTTGAGGATGATCAGCATGAGGTTGGCGATGAACAGCGAGGCGATCAGGCCCCAGACGATGTCCGGCTGTTGCTCGAACAGCAGCGGGCCCGGGGTGATGTTGTACAGGGTCAGCGCGCCGATCATCACTGCGGTGGTGCCGGAACCGGGCACGCCCAAGGTCAGCATCGGCACCAGGGCGCCGCAGCAGGAGGCGCCGATGGCGGTTTCCGGCGCGGCCAGGCCACGGGCGTCGCCCTTGCCGAACTTGCCCTTTTCACCGGCCAGGCGTTTCTCGGTCATGTAGGCCACGGCACTGGCCAGGGTCGCGCCGGCACCGGGCAGCACGCCCATGAAGAAGCCGAGCAGGCCGCAGCGGATGTTGACGAAGAACACCGACGCCGCTTCCTTGAAGTTGAACAGCATGCGCCCGGTAGCTTTCACCGCGACATGGCCGTGGTGGGTCTTCTCCAGCAGCAACAGGATTTCGCTGATGGAGAACAGGCCCAGCACCAGCACGACGAACTGGATGCCGTCGGCCAGGTGCACGCTGTCGCCGGTGAAGCGGTACACACCGCTGTTGGCGTCGATGCCCACCGCCGACAGGAACAGGCCGATCAGCGCGGCGATGAAGGTCTTCAGCGGCTTGTCGCCGGCCATGCCACCGAGGGCGACGATGGCGAACACCATCAGCACGAAGTACTCCGCCGGGCCAAAGGCGATCGCCCATTTCGCCAGCAGCGGGGCGAACAGCACCATGCCGCAGGTGGCGATGAAGGCACCGATGAACGAACTCCAGGCCGACAGCGACAGGGCCACGCCGGCCAGGCCCTGGCGCGCCATGGGGTAACCGTCGAGGGTGGTCATCACGGTGGAGGCTTCGCCGGGGATGTTCAGCAGGATCGAGCTGATGCGCCCACCGTATTCGCAGCCCAGGTACACGGCGGCCAGCAGGATCAGCGCCGACTCAGGCGGCAAACCGAGGGCGAAGGCGATGGGGATCAGCAGCGCCACGCCGTTGATCGGGCCCAGGCCCGGCAGCAGGCCGACCACGGTGCCGATCAGGGTGCCGGTCAGGGCGGTGACCAGGTTGTACGGGCTCAGGGCGACGCCGAAGCCCTGGCCGAGGTAGCTCAAGGTATCCATGTGTCAGTTCTCCAGTACGTCGAGCAGGCCGAGGGGCAGGGGCACGTCCATCACGCGGTCGAACAGCCAGTAGAGAAAGAGGCTCATGCCCACCACCACCAGGGCGCTGTGCAGCCAGCGGCCGCCGTACAGGCGGGCCATGGGCACGCCGACGAGGATGGCGCTGAGGATGAAGCCCAGGGCTTCGAAGGTGCTGGCGAAGACGATCAGCAGGCCGACGCAGGCGCTGATCTTGATGAGTGTCTCGCGGTCCAGCTCAGGTTCGTCGTCCTTGCGCACGATGGGCGTGGGGCGGATGGCGAGGTAGAGCAGGCCCAGGCTCATCAGGCCGAGCATCAGCAGCGGGTAGGCGCGTGGGCCCACCGGTTCATAGGAGAAGGCGGCCTGGTAGGGCCAGGCCATCACGGCCAGCACGGCGCACAGCGCGAGCAGGGCCAGGGCGAAGAGGCGTTGCAGGATCATGGGGGAATCCTCGGTAATGTTCGACACGGCGTGGCCCCTGTAGGAGCGGCCTTGTGTCGCGAAAGGGCTGCGCAGCAGCCCCAGCGATCTATGTGCGGACGCTAGAAGCCTGGGGCCGCTTTGCGGCCCTTTCGCGACACAAGGCCGCTCCCACAGGGACGGTGGCGGGCTTACTGGATCAGCCCGAACTCACGGGCCAGCGCCTTGTAGTCCGCCACTTGCTTCTTCACGTAGCCATCAAGTTCTTCGCCGGTCATGGCGAACGGGAACAGCTCGCGCTGGTCACGCAGCTTGGCGAAGTCGTCCGAGGCCAGCAGCTTGTCGAACGAGGCCTTCCACCAGGCGTAGTCCTCGTCGCTGACCTTCGGCCCCAGGTAGAAACCGCGCACCACCGGCCAGACGATGTCGTAGCCCTGCTCCTTGGCGGTGGGGATGTCTTTCATCTCCGGCTCGTCCAGGCGTTTTTCGGAGAACACCGCGAGGATGCGCATGTTGCCGCTCTGGATATGCGGCATGGAGTCGGAGATGTCGGTGGAACCGACCTGGATATGCCCGCCCAGCAGCGCGGTGGCGATCTCGCCGCCGCCTTCCAGGGCCACGTAGCGCAGGTCGCGCGGGTTGATGCCGGCGGCCTTGGCGATCAGCGCAGTCTGCATCCAGTCCTGGCTGCCCACGGTGCCACCGGAGCCGATCACCACCTTGCTCGGGTCTTTCTTCAGCGCCGCGACCAGGTCATCGAGGGTCTTGTAGGGCGAGTCGCTCTTCACCGCGATGGCGCCATAGCTGGTGCCGACGGCCGCCAGCCATTTCACCGCGTTCTCGTCGAAGCGGCCGAACTTGCCCTGGGCCAGGTTCAGCAGCGAGCCGCTGGACCAGGCCACCAGCGTGCCGGCGTCGGCCGGGCGCTGGGCGACCACGGCGTTGTAGGCCACCGCGCCGACACCGCCGGGCATGTAGGTCACGCGCATGGGCTTGCTGAGGATCTTCTCGTTGACCAGGGCGCTTTGCACCAGCTTGCAGGTCAGGTCGAAACCGCCGCCGGGCGAGGCCGGGGCGATGCATTCGGGGCGTTTCGGTTCACCTGCCAGGGCGTTGCCGGCGAGCAGCAGGCAACCGGTGGCGAGGACGAGGCGGCGCAGTGAAAAAGTCATCGTCTAACTCCATGAGCATTGTTGTTATGGGTTACCGCAATTGGCTTACCACAGCGCCACGCTGTAGCTCACCAGCAGCCGCACTTCGTCCGCGTCGCGGGTGAAGTTGGAGCGGAAGGTGGCATTGCGCAGGCGCACGGCGACGTTTTTCAACGGGCCGCTTTGTACCACGTACTTGAACTCGGTGTTGCGCTCCCACTCCTTGCCCTCGCTGCCATCGGCGCGGCTGACGTTGTCGCCGTTGATGTAGCGGGTCATGAAGGTCAGCCCGGGGATACCGAGGGCTGCGAAGTTGTAGTCGTAGCGCACCTGCCAGGAGCGCTCGTCGGCGCCTGCGAAGTCGTTGATCTGGACGAAGTTGACCAGGTACGGGTCGGCGCCATCGACATAGGGGAAGGCGCTGTCGCCAGTCAGTTGCTGCCAGGCGGCGCTGACCTTGTGCCCGCCCAGGCCGTAGCTGAGCATGCCGTTGAAGGTGGTGTTGTCGATGCGCCCGGCTTTGGCGGAGCCTGCGTCGTCACTCACGGCCAGGCGCAGGTCGGCGCCGAAGGTGCCCGGGCCCCAGGGCTGGGTGGCGACCATGCCGATGAAGTGCTGGCGGTAGATGTCTTCGAGCTGGGCGAAGTGGTAGCTGCCGGTGATGCGGTCGGTGAACTTGTAGTCGACGCCGCCCAGGTCGAGGTTGTCGGCGCTGAAGGTGCCACCGAAGCGGCCATTCTTGTTGTTGAGGGCCAGGTCTTCCCAATTGGTGTCGTCGCGGTCCTTGGCCTTGTCCACGCGCCCGCCGGTGAAGGTCAGGCCCTTGATCTCGTTCGAGGTGAGCAGGCCACCTTCGAAGGTCTGCGGCAGGATGCGCCCGTCGTTGGGCTGCAGGGTGGGCAGTTCGGGGATCAGGGTGCCGATCTTCAGTTCGGTCTTCGACACTTTCACCTTGCCGGTGAGCCCCAGCTTGGAATACTCGTCGGCCGCCTTGCCGTCGTCGTGGGTGGGCAGCAGGCCGGTGCCCGTGCGGTCCTTGCTGGAGTCGAGCTTGACCCCGACCATGCCCAGCGCGTCCAGGCCAAAGCCCACGGTGCCTTCGGTGTAGCCGGACTCGAAGTTGAGCATGAAGCCCTGAGCCCATTCGTCGCGCTTGGATTGCTGCGCGCTGGTGCCGTCGCGGAAGTCGCGGTTGAAGTACATGTTGCGGGTTTCGAAGGTGGCCGTGCTGTCTTCGAAGAAGGCGGCCTGGCTCAGGGGCGCGACCCCGGCAAGGGCGAAGGCGCTGGCGAGGGCGGAAGGTCGGGCGGCGAACGAACGGGTAGGCGCGAACGCCTGCGGCTGCATGGACAGCATCGTCGGTGACTCCATTTATTGTTCTTATGTGTTGCACCTTGCTGGTGCTTTTTGCGGCGCGCGGGGCGACCGTGGTGCGATGCTAGGTAACCAACCTTTCGCTAACCTTTCAGCGTGAAAGGTTTCTTGCGAGGGCTTCACAGGCCCCCTCACGGCGGTACACTCCGCGCCAACCGACCCACCCAAGCTGGGAGAATCCGATGCGTGTGCTGCTGGTCGAAGACCACCTGCAACTGGCTGAAAGCGTGGCCCAGGCTCTCAAGAGCCAGGGCCTGACCGTGGATGTGTTGCACGACGGCGTGGCCGCCGACCTGGCGTTGGCCAGCGAGGACTACGCCGTGGCCGTGCTCGATGTCGGCCTGCCGCGCCTGGACGGTTTCGAGGTGCTGGCGCGCCTGCGCGGGCGCGGCAAGACGTTGCCGGTGCTGATGCTCACCGCGCGCAGCGATGTGAAGGACCGGGTCCACGGCCTGAACCTGGGCGCCGACGACTACCTGGCCAAACCGTTCGAATTGACCGAGCTGGAGGCTCGGGTCAAGGCGCTGCTGCGCCGCAGCGTGCTCGGCGGCGAGCGCCAGCAGCGCTGTGGGCCGTTGGTCTACGACCTCGACACCCGCCGATTCACCTTGGGCGATGAACCGCTGACCCTCACGCAACGCGAGCAGAGCGTGCTCGAGGCGTTGATCGCCCGGCCGGGGCGGGTGATGAGCAAGGAGCAGTTGGCCGCCCAGGTGTTCGGCCTGGACGAAGAAGCCAGCCCCGACGCCATCGAGATCTATATCCACCGCCTGCGCAAGAAACTCGACGGCCATCCGGTGGCCATCGTCACCTTCCGCGGCCTGGGTTACCTGCTCGAGCATCGCGATGCGTGACAACGTCAGCCTGCGCGGGCGCCTGCTGGGCAACCTGGCACTGTTGCTGGTGGTGCTGATGCTGGCCAGCGGCCTGAGCGCCTACTGGAACGGTCGCGAGGCCGCCGACACCGCCTATGACCGTACCTTGCTGGCTTCGGCGCGGACCATCGCCGCAGGCTTGTCACAGCGCGACGGCACCCTCAGCGCCGACGTGCCCTACGTGGCCCTGGATACTTTCGCCTACGACAGCGCCGGGCGCATCTACTACCAGGTGCTGGATATCCACCAGAAGCTGATCTCCGGCTACGAGAACCTGCCCGCGCCACCTGCGGGCACGCCGCGTACCGACGACTACCCGGCCCTGGCGCGTTTCTACAACGCCACCTACCTCGGCCAGGACGTGCGCGTGGTCAGCCTGCTCAAGCCGGTCAGCGAACCCAACATGAACGGCATGGCCGAGATCCGCGTGGCCGAGACCGAAGAGGCGCGGGTGCGCATGGCCCGTGGCCTGATGGCCGACACCTTGCTGCGCCTGGGGATGCTGGCGCTGGGGGCCCTGGTGATGGTGTGGTTCGCGGTCAGCGCGGCCTTGCGCCCGCTGGAGCGGCTGCGGGGCGCGGTGGAGGAGCGACAGCCCGATGACCTGCGCGCCTTGCCGGTGGTGCAGGTGCAACGCGAACTGGGGCCGCTGGTGCGCGCGCTCAACCATTTCACCGAGCGGCTGCGTGGGCAGTTCGAGCGCCAGGCGCAGTTCATCGCCGATGCCGCCCACGAGCTGCGCACCCCCTTGGCGGCACTCAAGGCCCGGGTCGAGCTGGGCCTGCGTTCCAAAGAGCCCGACGAATGGCGCAAGACACTGGAAGCCGCGGCCCAGGGCACCGATCGCCTGACCCATCTGGCCAATCAGCTGCTGTCGTTGGCGCGGGTGGAAAACGGCGCGCGGGCCATCGCCGAGGGCGGGGCCCAGCGCCTGGACCTGAGCCAGCTGGCCCGGGAGCTGGGCATGGCCATGGCGCCACTGGCCCACGCCCGTGGTGTGTCCCTGGCGTTGGAGGCCGAGGCGCCGGTGTGGCTCAAGGGCGAGCCGACCTTGCTCAACGAGTTGCTCAGCAACCTGGTGGACAACGCCCTGGCCCATACGCCGCCGGGTGGCGATGTGGTTCTGCGGGTGCTGGCACCGGCCGTGCTCGAAGTGGAGGACGATGGGCCGGGGATTCCCGAAGGGGAGCGCGAGCGGGTGTTCGAGCGCTTCTATCGGCGCAGTGCCCAGGGCAGTGGCCTGGGGCTGGCCATCGTCGGCGAGATCTGTCGGGCGCACCTGGCGCAGATCAGCCTGCATGACGGGGAGCGGGGCGGGTTGAAGGTACGGGTGAGTTTCATCGCCGATTGAAGCTGCGATCGCTGTAGGAGCGGCTTCAGCCGCGATCACCCGCAAAGCGGGTGCCAGACACCACGACGCCAGCATCGCGGCTAAAGCCGCTCCTCCAGGCGAACCGGGTCAACGCAGCATGTTCCGCGCATCCAGCAATTCTTCCATATCCAGTTCGGTACCGAATGGCAGCCCCAGGTGCCGGTAGGCGGGTAGGGCGGCCAGCGGCCGGCTGCGCCCGCGCTGGCTGATGCAGCGGGCGATCTGCACCACGTCGATGTAGTCCAGGGTGTCGGTGCGCCGGTCCAGGTCCTGGATCTCGCTGGGCAGCTTGACCAGTTGCTCGGGGAACTCCCAGGCACTGAGGATCTTGTCGCCCAGCGCTGGCTGGATCTGCTCGATCACGTAATGCAGGCAAACCGGGTCGGAAATCAGTTCGTTGTGCTCTTCGGCATAGATCAGCACGGGCAGCGCGCCGATCTGGTGCACCAGGCCGCCGAGGGTGGCCTGGTCGGGCTTCAGTTGCGTGTACCGCCGGCACAGTTCGTAGCTGATCCCCGCCACTTCCAGGCTGCTGGCCCAGATATCCCGCAGCTTCTGTTCGACCGCCGGCGAGCGTGCGTGGAAGATCTGCTCGATCACCAGGCCGATGGCCAGGTTGCAACTGTAGTTGATGCCCAGGCGGGTGATGGCGGTGTGCAGGTCGGTGACTTCGACGGCGGCGCGCAGCAGCGGGCTGTTGACCACCTTGATCAGGCGCGCCGACAGCGCGGCGTCGCGGCCGATCACTTTGCTCAGGTCGGACACGCTGATCTCGCTGTCCTCGGCGGCTTCGCGGATGCTCAGGGCAACCTCCGGAAGCGTTGGCAGGACCAGGTCGTCGTTGTCGATGGCGGCGAGCAATTGCGCTTGGACCATCTCGGCCAGCTTGTTCATGGACTTCTCTACTGCAAAGGTGGTGCGGCCCCGCCAAATCGACGGGGCGGGCTGGTCAGCGCTGGATTTCCCGGTCGCGGTCCAGTTCGTAAGGCAGGTCAAGCAGTGTCAGGCGCGGACCTTCCAGGCTGCCCAGGTGCAGGTTGTCATCGGCCACCGCGTCGGCGCTGAGCACAGCCAGCAGTTCGACGGCATTGCCGCTGCTGGCACCGATCACCACCTCGCCGACCGACGAGCCGTGGGTGGGCGAGAAGATCTCGGCGCCCGGCGCGGGTACCGCTGTCTCGTCGAGCGCAAGGCGGTACTGGCGACGCTTGAGCTTGCCCAGGTACTGCATGCGCGCGACGATTTCCTGGCCGGTGTAGCAGCCTTTCTTGAAGCTCACGCCATCGACCGCCTGCAGGTTGATCATCTGCGGGATGAACAGTTCGCGGGTGGGGCCCATGACCTGGCCGATGCCGGCGCGGACCTGGCCCAGCAGCCAGTCGTTGAGGGTGCCTTCAGGCAGCTGCGCGGCGAGCTTTTCACGAACGTTGGCGGCCTGGTCGGCGGGTGCCCACAGTTCCACGCGGCCGGTGGAAGCAGTCACGGCGATCAGGCCTTCATGGCGAACCGTCGCGCCGGTTTCGCCCGGTACCTCCAGGCCCAGTGCCTGAAGCGCGTTATCGCCCTGCTGCAGGCCGAAGCGCACCCAGGCCGCGCTTTCGTCGGCCAGGGTGGCCTTGGAGAATACTGCGTACTTCTTCAGGTCGGCCAATTGCATCTCGAGCAGCTCGCTGGCCATGGCCAGCAGGTAGCCATTGCCTTCGGGCAGGATGCGGAAGCTCGACTGCATGCGGCCCTTGACCATGCAGCGCGCGCCGAGGCTCGCGTGGTCGTCGCTGAGGTAGTTGAGGTTGCAGGTCAGCTGGCCTTGCAGGAACTTGCCGGCGTCGGAGCCGCGGACTGCGAGGATGCCTTCGTGGGAGAGCGTACAGAAGAAAACGGAATCGGCCATGGTCATCGCGGTAGCTAAAGACTGGCGGCCATCATAGAACGCCAGTAACAAAATAGGTAGGTGACTAGACCAACGCCCTGTGTCGCTTCGTCCGCTGCGCGGTATACTGCGCGACCATTCGAGGAGGGCCCCATGGTCGAACAAACTGAACTCAACCGGCTTTTCTGGCACAGCCGCCGCGGCATGCTGGAACTGGACGTGCTGCTGGTCCCCTTCACCCAGGAAGTCTACCCAAGCCTGAGCGAAGATGACCGGGCGTTGTACCGTCGGCTGCTGACCTGCGAAGACCAGGACATGTTCGGCTGGTTCATGGAGCGCAGCGAATCGGAAGACCCGGAGCTGCAGCGCATGGTCCGCATCATCCTGGACCGTGTCCAGCCCAAGTGACAGCTTCGAGTGCCGTTGGCAGGGCTCTAGGCGCCTGCTGACGGCCTACCTCGCCAGCCTGGCGCTGGCGCTCATCACGCTTGCCGTGGTTGCGATACCCGCCTGGTTGTGCGGCCTTTTGCTGATTGCCTGCCTCGCCCATGCATGCTGGGCCATTCCCCGCCGGATCTTGCTGACTCATCCTGAAGCCATCACCGGCCTGCGTCGTGACGCGCAAGGCTGGCGGCTGTATTGCCGGGCCCGAGGCTGGCAGCCGGTGCGGCTATGTCGGGATAGCGTGGCGTTGCCGGGATTGGTGGTACTGCGTTTCGTTCGCCAGGGGCGGTGGTTGGGGCAGGGCCAGTGTGTTGCCAATGACGCACTTGCCCCTGATGAGCATCGCCGCCTGAGAGTGCGGCTGAAATTCAGCCGGCGCAGGTGGTCTGAACCTGTAGGAGCCAGCCTTGCTGGCGAACGGCGTCACCCCCGGACCTGAGGCCTGCGTTGATCCCGGTTCGCCAGCAAGGCTGGCGCCTACCTCGATCGCGTTCATCCCGGGCTGAGGATCGTGTCCTTGGCGTCGGGCAGCATGCCTGGGTAATCCAGCGTGTAATGCAGCCCCCGGCTCTCCTTGCGCTGCATCGCCGAACGGATCATCAGCTCGGCCACCTGTGCCAGGTTGCGCAGCTCGATCAGGTCGCGGCTGACCTTGTAGTTGCTGTAGAACTCGTCGATCTCGGCCAGCAGCATGCGTACCCGGTGCTCGGCACGTTGCAGGCGCTTGCTGGTGCGCACGATCCCCACGTAGTCCCACATGAATCGCCGCAGTTCATCCCAGTTGTGCGCGATGATCACGTCTTCGTCCGAATCGGTGACCTGGCTGGCATCCCAGCAGGGCAGGGCACGGGGCATGGCGACCTGTTCCAGGTGCGCCTCGATGTCGGTGGCGGCGGCGCGGCCGTAGACGAAGCACTCGAGCAGGGAGTTGCTGGCCATGCGATTGGCGCCGTGCAGGCCGGTGAAACTGGTCTCGCCGATCGCGTACAGGCCCGGTACATCGGTGTGGCCACGCTCATCGACCATCACCCCGCCGCAGGTGTAGTGCGCCGCGGGCACCACCGGGATCGGCTGGCGGGTGATGTCGATACCGAAGGTGAGGCAGCGTTCGTAAACGGTGGGGAAGTGGCCCTTGATGAAGTCCGCCGGCTTGTGGCTGATGTCCAGGTACACGCAGTCCACGCCCAGGCGCTTCATCTCGTGGTCGATGGCACGGGCGACGATATCGCGTGGCGCCAGCTCTTCACGGGGGTCGAAGCGCGGCATGAAGCGCTCGCCGTTAGGCAGGCGCAGCAGCGCGCCCTCGCCACGCAGGGCTTCGGTGATGAGGAAACTCTTGGCCTGCGGGTGGTACAGGCAGGTCGGGTGGAATTGGTTGAACTCCAGGTTCGCCACCCGGCAACCGGCGCGCCAGGCCATGGCGATGCCGTCGCCGCAGGCGCCGTCGGGGTTGCTGGTATAGAGGTAGACCTTGGCCGCGCCGCCCGTGGCCAGCACGGTGAAGCGGGCGCCGAAGGTATCGACTTCGCCCGTGTTGCGATCCAGCACGTAGGCGCCGAGGCAACGTTCGCCTTCCAGGCCCAGGCGGCGCTCGGTGATCAGGTCTACCGCCACGCGTTGTTCGAGCAGTTCGATGTTCGAGCGCTGGCGCGCCTGTTCCAGCAGGGTGGTGAAAATGGCCGCACCCGTGGCGTCGGCGGCATGGATGATGCGCCGGTGACTGTGGCCGCCCTCGCGGGTCAGGTGGAACTCGAAACCGCCATCGTCGACGCTGTAGTGTTCGTCGCGGGTGAACGGCACGCCTTGCTCGATCAGCCATTGAATGGCTTCGCGGCTGTGCTCGACGGTGAAGCGCACTGCGTCTTCGTGGCACAAGCCACCCCCGGCGTTGAGAGTGTCCTCGACATGGGATTGCACGGTGTCGGTGTCGTCCAGCACCGCGGCGACACCGCCCTGGGCCCAGAAGGTCGAGCCATTAGCCAGGTCGCCCTTGCTCAGCACGGCGATACGCAGGTGGCCAGGGAGGTTCAGTGCCAGGCTGAGACCGGCGGCACCACTGCCAATCACCAGGACATCATGTTGGAATTGTTTGCTCATGTCAGGACACTAGTATTCTTTGGAGGGGGCACGGCACAATAGTCGGGCGCAGATGGCATTGTGAAACTATCGTGAAACCTGGCCGGGGATGCCTTTATAGCAGCCCCGGGGGCCTGATTTCCAATGGCGCTTGCGGAGCAATGGCGACGTCCCGGGGAACTTTCCGGCGCTGGCGCAAATCCTATGAAGGCTGCCCGCACGCCACATTTTGTCGCGGCGACGCAGGGCGGCAGCTCTATCCCGGGCTGACACCTGCGTGTATGAAACCAGATTATCGACGCTGCCGGCCGTGACCGCGCCGCGTCTTTCGTGCGAGCCGACCGAGGGCCGCAGGAAACTTGCTTGGAGGGGAGAACTTTTGCGCAAAGCCCGAGTCTATGTTTGCAAGCCTGAACGATGGCTGTCGCAACGCTCCTTCGAGTTCACTGAGGAGTGTTCATGCTAACCCAGGAAGAGGATCAGCAGCTTGTCGAGCGCGTGCAGCGCGGCGACAGGCGAGCGTTCGATCTGTTGGTGTTGAAGTACCAGCACAAGATTCTCGGGTTGATCGTGCGTTTTGTCCACGACACCCATGAAGCGCAAGACGTGGCGCAGGAAGCCTTTATCAAGGCGTACCGGGCGCTCGGTAATTTTCGCGGTGACAGTGCGTTCTATACCTGGCTGTACCGCATCGCCATCAACACGGCGAAGAACTATCTGGTGTCCCGTGGAAGGCGGCCACCTGACAGCGATGTGAGCTCCGAGGATGCGGAGTTTTACGACGGCGATCATGGTCTCAAGGATCTCGAGTCCCCAGAGCGCTCGTTGTTGCGGGATGAAATCGAAGGCACTGTCCATCGCACCATCCAGCAACTGCCGGAAGATTTGCGCACGGCACTGACCCTGCGTGAGTTCGATGGTCTGAGTTACGAAGACATTGCCAGCGTCATGCAATGTCCGGTGGGTACCGTGCGCTCTCGAATTTTTCGCGCTCGGGAGGCCATAGATAAAGCCCTGCAACCGTTGTTGCAGGAATCCTGAGACAGCGGCGATAGCCAAGAGAGGAACCGCCATGAGTCGTGAAGCTTTGCAGGAATCGCTGTCCGCGGTGATGGATAACGAAGCGGACGAGCTTGAACTGCGTCGCGTGCTGAACGCGGCGGACGATGCCGAAACCCGTGCCACCTGGTCGCGTTACCAGGTCGCCCGCGCGGCGATGCACAAGGAACTGCTGCTGCCCAAGCTGGATATCGCCTCGGCGGTGTCCGCGGCGCTGGCCGACGAGGCCGTGCCAGTAAAGGTCAAGCAGGGCCCGTGGCGCAGCATCGGCCGCCTGGCCGTGGCCGCTTCGGTAACCGTCGCTGTGCTGGCAGGCGTGCGCTTCTACAACCAGGACGAGATCACTGGCGCCGAACTGGCCGCCCAGCAGCCTGTGCAACAAGGCCTGAGCATGCCTCAGACCCAGGGCCCGGCTGTTTTGGCAGGCTATAGTGAAAGCAGCGAACAACCGACTGGCCCGATGGCCAACGGTGTCCTGCAGAACCAGGCCGGCTGGGATCAGCGCCTGCCGGGCTATCTGCGCCAGCATGCCCAGGAATCGGCACTCAAGGGTAACGAGACCGCACTCCCTTACGCCCGCGCCGCCAGCCTGGAAAACCGCTAATTAAGGAGGATCATGCGCGCGCTACCTCTCCTGTCGCTGCTGCTTGGCAGCAGCCTGACGGTGCAGGCCCTGGCGGCCAACTCCTCGCCTGAGGCGAGCGAGTGGCTGAACAGGCTGGCACGAGCTGAACAAGAGCAGAGTTACCAGGGCGCCTTCGTCTATGAACGCAATGGCAGCTTCTCCACCCACGATATCTGGCATCGCGTGCGCGATGGCAAGGTCAGCGAGCGGTTGTTGCAGCTCGATGGCGCTGCCCAGGAAATCGTTCGGGTCGATGGCAAGGTGCAATGCGTCAGTGGTGCCCTGGCCAGCGGAGTGGGTTCACCGCCTGATTCCGCGCCGCGTGTGCTCGATCCTCTGAAACTGATGGGCTGGTATGACCTGAGCGTGGCCGGCAAGTCCCGCGTCGCCGACCGCGACGCGGTGATCGTCACGCTCACCCCGCGCGACCAGCACCGCTATGCGTTCGAACTGCATCTGGACCGTCGTACCGGCCTGCCCTTGCGGTCGTTGATGCTCAACGACAAGGGCCAGTTGCTCGAACGCTTCCAGATGACCCGCCTGGATACCGACGACCAGCCGACCGATGCCGACCTCAGCGCCAGCGCGGCGTGCAAGCCTGTTGAGCATGTCGCGACCACTTCGTCCGAAGCGGTCGCGGGCTGGCGCTCCGACTGGCTGCCACCTGGTTTTGAATTGATCAGCAGTGCCGTGCGTCGCGACCCGGAGCGCAAGAGCACGGTCAGCAGCCTGATGTATGACGATGGCCTGGCACGCTTCTCGGTTTTCCTCGAACCGATCAGTGACAGTGGCGGCAACGATATCCGCACGCAACTCGGCCCGACCGTGGCGGTGTCGCGCCGGCTCACCACCCCCAAAGGCAAGGTGATGGTTACCGTGGTCGGCGAGATCCCCCTGGGCACCGCCGAGCGTGTCGCCCTGTCGATGCGGGCCCAGGATGCCCAGGCGCGTCAATGACGGCGTGCCTCCTGACAGCTCTTGTTACACAGAGCTGACATGAAATTAAGGCATTGTCATTTGCAATCCTGCCGCAAATTTTCTATAGGTCAGGCTTCTCGGAGTCTGGCCTTTCCTGCTTCTGCAGGGACCTTACTGCTAACTACGCTCGTTGTGACGGGAGCCGTATGTCAATACCACGCTTGAAAACCTATCTCTCGATGTTCGCCGCCGTGCTCATGCTCGGCCAGGTGCTCAGTGCCCAGGCCGAGGAGTCCCTGCCGGACTTCACCACCCTGGTCGAGCAGGCCTCGCCGGCGGTGGTCAACATCAGTACCAAGCAAAAGCTGCCGGACCGCCGCATCGCCGCCGGGCAAATGCCCGACCTCGAAGGCCTGCCACCGATGTTCCGCGAGTTCTTCGAGCGCAACATGCCGCAGCAACCACGCTCGCCCCGTGGCGACCGCCAGCGCGAGGCGCAGTCGCTGGGCTCGGGCTTCATCATCTCCGACGATGGCTACGTGTTGACCAACAACCACGTGGTGGCCGACGCCGACGAGATCATCGTCCGCCTGTCCGACCGCAGCGAGTTGCAAGCCAAGCTGGTCGGCACCGACCCGCGCACCGACGTGGCCTTGCTCAAGGTCGAGGGCAAGAACCTGCCGACCGTCAAGCTGGGTGACTCCGAGAAGCTGAAAGTGGGTGAGTGGGTGTTGGCCATCGGTTCGCCGTTCGGCTTCGATCACTCGGTGACCAAAGGTATCGTCAGTGCCAAGGGCCGTACCCTGCCCAACGACACCTACGTGCCGTTCATCCAGACCGACGTGGCGATCAACCCGGGCAACTCCGGTGGCCCGCTGTTCAACATGAAGGGCGAAGTGGTGGGTATCAACTCGCAGATCTTCACCCGTTCCGGCGGTTTCATGGGTCTGTCGTTCGCCATCCCGATCGATGTGGCGATCGATGTGTCGAACCAGCTGAAGAAAGATGGCAAGGTCAGCCGTGGCTGGCTGGGCGTGGTGATCCAGGAGGTCAACAAGGACCTGGCTGAATCCTTCGGCCTGGACAAGCCGGCCGGCGCCCTGGTGGCCCAGGTCCTGGAAAACGGCCCGGCGGCCAAGGGCGGCCTGCAGGTGGGTGACGTGATCCTGAGCATGAACGGCCAGCCGATCATCATGTCCGCCGACCTGCCGCACCTGGTCGGCAGCCTCAAGGACGGCGAGAAGGCCAAGCTTGAGATCATTCGCAACGGCAAGCGCCAGAACCTCGACATCACCATCGGCGCACTGCCGGAAGATGACGCCGACATCGGCGCAGGTCTGGGGGCCGACGGCAGCGCCGAGCGCAGCAGCAACCGCCTGGGCGTGTCCGTGGCCGACCTGAGCGCCGAGCAGAAGAAGACGCTGGAGCTCAAGGGCGGCGTGGTCATCAAGGAAGTCCAGGATGGCCCGGCGGCACTGATTGGCCTGCGTCCGGGCGATGTCATCAGCCACCTGAACAACCAGGCCATCGCTTCGGCCAAGCAGTTTACTGAAATCGCCAAGGAGCTGCCGAAGAACCGGTCGGTGTCCATGCGTGTGCTGCGCCAGGGGCGTGCGAGCTTCATTACCTTCAAACTGGCTGAATAAGCGGGTTCTGAAGTAGGAAAAGGGCAGCTTCGGCTGCCCTTTTTTCGTAAAGCAAACAATCAGCCCCTGTTCCAGGTGGGCGTCATCCATCCATCGCGTTGCCTGATTCGCCAGCAAGGCTGGCTCCTACGGGACCGGGCAGGCTGCAAATGCTGTAGGAGCCGGCCTTGCCGGCGAACACGGGCGCAACTGATAGAGGAATCTCCCATATCCCCGCAGCTTGAGGTACAATTCCCGGCTATTTTTCGGCGGGCGTCCGGCTCGCAGCCTTTTCGAGTGTTGACCCGTGAGTGATTTGAGTCATATCCGCAATTTCTCCATCATCGCCCACATCGACCATGGCAAGTCGACGCTGGCCGACCGTTTCATCCAGATGTGCGGTGGCCTGACGGCGCGCGAAATGGAAGCCCAGGTCCTCGATTCCATGGACTTGGAGCGCGAGCGCGGGATCACCATCAAGGCCCACAGCGTCACGCTGCACTACAAGGCGCAGGATGGTAAGACCTACCAGCTGAACTTCATCGACACCCCCGGCCACGTCGACTTCACCTATGAAGTCTCGCGCTCGTTGGCGGCGTGTGAGGGTGCACTGCTGGTGGTCGATGCCGGCCAGGGCGTCGAGGCACAGTCGGTCGCCAACTGCTACACCGCCATCGAGCAGGGCCTGGAAGTCATGCCCGTGCTGAACAAGATGGACCTGCCCCAGGCCGACCCGGACCGCGTCAAGGACGAGATCGAGAAGATCATCGGCATCGACGCCACCGACGCCGTGGCCTGCAGTGCCAAGAGCGGCATGGGCGTCGACGAGGTGCTCGAGCGTCTGGTACAGAGCATTCCAGCGCCAGAAGGTGAGATCGATGCGCCGCTGCAGGCACTGATCATCGACTCCTGGTTCGACAACTACCTGGGCGTGGTCTCGCTGGTGCGCGTGCGCCAGGGCCGCGTCAAGAAGGGCGACAAGATCCTGGTCAAGTCCACCGGCAAGGTGCACCTGGTCGACAGCGTCGGTGTATTCACCCCGAAACACACGCAAACCGCTGATCTGAAAGCCGGCGAAGTAGGCTTCATCATCGCCAGCATCAAGGACATTCACGGCGCGCCAGTGGGCGACACCCTGACCCTGTCCAACACGCCTGAAGTCGAAGTGCTGCCAGGCTTCAAGAAGATCCAGCCGCAGGTCTACGCCGGCCTGTTCCCGGTCAGCTCCGACGACTTCGAGGACTTCCGCGACGCCCTGCAGAAGCTCACGCTGAACGACTCGTCGCTGCAATACATGCCGGAAAGCTCCGACGCCCTGGGCTTCGGCTTCCGCTGCGGCTTCCTCGGCATGCTGCATATGGAGATCATCCAGGAGCGCCTGGAGCGCGAATACGACCTGGACCTGATCACCACCGCCCCGAGCGTGATCTACGAGCTCGAGCTCAAGACCGGCGAAACCATCACCGTCGATAACCCGTCGAAGCTGCCGGACGTCTCGGCGGTCAACGATTTCCGCGAGCCGATCGTCACCGCGACCATCCTGGTACCCCAGGAGCACCTGGGCAACGTCATCACCCTGTGCATCGAGAAGCGTGGCGTGCAGCGCGACATGCAGTTCCTCGGCAGCCAGGTGCAGGTGCGCTACGACCTGCCGATGAACGAAGTGGTCTTGGACTTCTTCGATCGCCTGAAATCGACCAGCCGCGGCTACGCTTCGCTGGACTATCATTTCGATCGCTACCAGTCGGCCAACCTGGTCAAGCTGGACGTGCTGATCAACGGTGACAAGGTCGATGCCCTGGCCTTGATCGTGCACCGCGACAACGCCGCCTACAAAGGTCGTGCGTTGACCGAAAAGATGAAGGAACTGATCCCTCGGCAGATGTTCGACGTGGCGATCCAGGCAGCCATTGGCGGCCAGATCATCGCGCGGACAACCGTCAAGGCGCTCAGAAAGAACGTACTGGCCAAGTGCTACGGTGGCGACGTCAGCCGTAAGAAGAAGCTGCTGGAGAAGCAGAAGGCCGGTAAGAAACGCATGAAACAGGTGGGTAACGTGGAGATTCCACAGGAAGCCTTCCTCGCCGTGCTCAGGTTGGATAGCTAGGTCCTATGTCGCTAAATTTCCCGCTGTTGCTTGTCATCGCCGTCGCTGTCTGTGGCCTGTTGGGTCTGATCGACCTGCTGTTCCTGGCTCCGCGCCGGCGGGCGGCGATCACCAACTACCAGGGCAGCGTCAGCCAGCCCGAGCTGGCCGTGGTCGAACGTCTGAACAAGGAGCCCTTGCTGGTTGAATACGGCAAGTCGTTCTTCCCGGTACTGTTCATCGTGCTGGTGCTGCGCTCGTTCCTGGTCGAGCCGTTCCAGATCCCGTCGGGTTCGATGAAACCGACGCTGGAAGTGGGCGACTTCATCCTGGTGAACAAGTTCTCCTACGGCATTCGCCTGCCGGTGATCGACAAGAAAGTCATCGAGGTGGGTGATCCGCAGCGCGGGGATGTGATGGTGTTCCGCTACCCAAGCGACCCGAACGTCAACTACATCAAGCGTGTGGTTGGCCTGCCGGGCGATCAGGTGCGTTACACCAGCGACAAGCGCCTGTTCGTGAACGGCCAGTCGATCGCCGAGCAACTGGTCGGCAGCGAGCCGGGCACCCTGGGCAGCGCCGAGCTGTACAAGGAAAAACTCGGCGAAGCCGAGCACCTGATCCGCAAGGAAATGACCCGCTATCGCATGCCGCCGGACCAGCAATGGACCGTGCCGGCCGGTCACTACTTCATGATGGGTGACAACCGCGACAACTCCAACGACAGCCGTTTCTGGGATGATCCGAACATTCCCAAGGAACTGCACGGCATGGTTCCGGATCGGAACATCGTCGGCAAGGCGTTCGCAGTCTGGATGAGCTGGCCGGAACCCAAGCTGAGCCACCTCCCGAACCTGTCGCGGGTCGGCTTGATCCATTGAGCATCGACGGCGCTGTCCACGGACGGCGCCGATTGCATTTCTGACATAGGCTGTGTTCTCAGGGAGCGAGAGATTTCGCCGTTTCCGGCGTCAGATCACAGCCACACCGTCTTTCAGGATGTTGATTTGAACAACGCGTTGAACATTGTAGGGGTGGCCCCATGAGCGCTTCCCTTGACCGCCTGGAGCGCAAGCTCGGCTATACCTTCAAGAATCAGGACCAGATGCTGCTGGCCCTGACCCATCGCAGCTATGCCGGGCGCAACAACGAGCGTCTGGAATTCCTCGGCGATGCCATCCTCAACTTCGTGGTCGGCGAGGCGCTGTTCGAGCGCTTCCCCCAGGCCCGCGAGGGCCAGCTGTCGCGTCTGCGTGCACGCCTGGTCAAAGGCGAGACGCTGGCGCGCCTGGCCCGCGGCTTCGACCTGGGCGACTACCTGCGCCTGGGCTCGGGTGAGCTCAAAAGTGGCGGTTTCCGCCGCGAGTCGATTCTGGCCGACGCCCTGGAAGCCCTGATCGGCGCGATCTATCAGGACGCCGACATGCAGACTGCGCGCGAGCGCATCCTGGCCTGGCTGACCGACGAGTTCGACGGGCTCACCCTGGTCGACACCAACAAAGACCCCAAGACCCGCCTGCAGGAGTTCCTGCAGTCGCGTGCCTGCGAGCTGCCGCGTTACGAAGTGGTGGATATCCAGGGCGAACCGCACTGCCGGACCTTCTTCGTCGAATGCGAAGTGGTCCTGCTGAACAAGAAAAGCCGCGGGCAGGGCGTGAGCCGGCGTATCGCCGAGCAAGTCGCCGCCGCCGCCGCACTGATCGCCCTGGGCGTGGAGAATGGCAATGACTGAGAACACTTCGACCCGTTGCGGCTACGTCGCCATTGTCGGCCGCCCCAACGTCGGCAAGTCGACGCTGCTCAACCACATCCTCGGGCAGAAGCTGGCGATCACCTCGCGCAAGCCGCAGACCACCCGCCACAACATGCTCGGCATCAAGACCGAGGGTGACGTGCAGGCGATCTATGTCGACACCCCCGGCATGCACAAAGCGAATGACAAAGCGCTGAACCGCTACATGAACCGCAATGCCTCGGCGGCGTTGAAAGACGTCGACGTGGTGATCTTCGTGGTCGACCGTACCCGCTGGACCGACGAGGACCAGTTGGTGCTCGAGCGCGTGCAGTACGTGACAGGCCCGCTGATCATCGCGGTCAACAAGACCGACCGCATGGAAGAGAAAGCCGAGCTGATCCCGCACCTTCAGTGGCTGCAGGAACAACTGCCGAATGCTGAAGTCATGCCGATTTCCGCGCAGCAGGGGCACAACCTCGATGCGCTGGAAGCGCAGATCGCCAAGCACCTGCCGGAAAACGATCACTTCTTCCCGGAAGACCAGATCACCGACCGCAGCAGCCGCTTCCTCGCGGCTGAGCTGGTACGCGAAAAGATCATGCGTCAGCTGGGGGCGGAGCTGCCGTACCAGATCACCGTGGAAATCGAAGAGTTTAAGCAGCAGGGCCATGTGCTGCACATCCATGCGCTGATCCTCGTCGAACGCGACGGCCAGAAGAAGATCATCATTGGCGACAAGGGCGAGCGCATCAAGCGCATCGGTTCCGAGGCGCGCAAGGACATGGAAGTGCTGTTCGACTCCAAGGTCATGCTCAACCTCTGGGTCAAGGTCAAAGGCGGCTGGTCCGACGACGAACGTGCCCTGCGTTCGCTGGGTTACGGCGACCTGTAAGCCCACGCACTTTCTCTGTAGGAGCGGCCTTCCGCCGCGATAGGGGCGCGAAGCGGCCCCAGGATCCACGTAGCAGTCGAGATCTTGGGGCTGCTGCGCAGCCCTTTCGCGGCTGAAGGCCGCTCCAACAGTGGCTGCGTCAAACTCGGGTTCAGAGATCGTCATGGAACAACCAGCCCCCCAACCCGCCTACGTACTGCACAGCCGCGCCTACAAGGAAACCAGTGCGCTGGTGGACTTCCTCACCCCACAGGGTCGGGTGCGGGCGGTGCTGCGCCGGGCGCGGGGCAAGGGTGGCAGCCTGGTACGGCCATTCGTGCCGCTTGAAGTCGAATTGCGCGGGCGTGGCGAGTTGAAGAACGTCGGGCGCCTCGATAGCACCGGCATCGCCGCCTGGCTGCATGGCGACGCGCTGTTCAGCGGGCTGTACCTCAATGAGCTGCTGATGCGCCTGCTGCCGGCGGAAGCACCGTACCCCGCACTGTTCGAACACTACACCCTGACCTTGCAGGCCCTGGCGGCCGGGCGGCCGCTGGAGCCGTTGCTGCGCTCGTTCGAATGGCGCCTGTTGGATGAGCTGGGGTACGCCTTCTCCCTGAGCCAGGACGTCAATGATGCAGCGGTGGTTGCCGACGGCCTCTACCGCCTGCGGGTGGATGCCGGACTAGAGCGGGTCGAGCTGTTCCAGCCTGGATTGTTCAAGGGCAGCGAGCTGTTGGCGCTGGCCGAGGCCGACTGGGACGCGCCGGGCGCCTTGCTGGCGGCCAAGCGCCTGATGCGCCAGGCGTTGGCGGTGCACCTGGGCACAAAGCCGCTGGTCAGCCGGGAACTGTTTCGCAAGCGTTGAGCACGACGTATGCTGTGGGCCTCAATCTTCAGGAGAGCCCTTTCGTGACTCACAGCAACCGCATGCTTCTCGGTGTCAACATCGACCACGTGGCGACCCTGCGCCAGGCCCGGGGCACCCGCTATCCGGACCCGGTCAAGGCCGCGCTGGACGCCGAGGAAGCGGGTGCCGACGGCATTACCGTGCACTTGCGCGAGGACCGTCGGCACATCCAGGAGCGCGACGTGCTGCTGCTCAAGGACGTGCTGCAGACCCGCATGAACTTCGAGATGGGCGTCACCGAGGAGATGATGCTTTTCGCCGAGAAGATTCGCCCGGCGCATATCTGCCTGGTGCCGGAAACCCGCCAGGAGCTGACCACCGAAGGTGGCCTGGACGTGGCCGGCCAGGAAGCGCGAATCAAGGCGGCGGTGGAGCGCCTGTCGCGTACGGGCGCTGAAGTGTCGTTGTTCATCGATGCCGACGAACGGCAGATCGAGGCCTCGCGTCGTGTGGGGGCCCCGGCCATCGAGTTGCACACCGGGCGTTACGCCGATGCCGAAACCCCGACCGACGTGGCCGAAGAGCTCAAGCGCATCGTCGATGGCGTCGCCTTTGGCGTGGGGCAGGGCCTGATCGTCAATGCCGGGCATGGCCTGCATTATCACAACGTCGAGGCGGTCGCTGCGATCAAGGGTATCAACGAGCTGAACATCGGCCATGCGCTGGTGGCTCACGCTTTGTTCGTTGGCTTCAAGGCGGCGGTGGCGGAGATGAAGGCGCTGATCGTCGCGGCTTCGCGTTGACCTTGTTCGCCGGCAAGCCGGCTCCTACGGGCATGCGCAATTCCCACTGTAGGAGCCGGCTTGCCGGCGAACCCGCCTATTCGGCCTGGAACACCAGGGTGAAGCGTGTCGGCCCTTCGGGCTGGCTACACACCTCGACCCGCCCGCCATGCAACTGCATGATCGACTTCACGATCGCCAACCCCAACCCGGTTCCACCTTCCAGCCGCGAACGCCCGGCACCCACCCGGTAGAACCGCTCGAACAGGTGTGGTTGATGCGCCTCGGCTATTCCCGGCCCCTGGTTCTCCACCCAGACCGCTACCTCGTTCCCCCGCCGTTCGATGCCCACGGTTACCGGCTGGCCTTCCGGGCTGTGGCGCAGGGCGTTGCTCAACAGGTTCGACAGTGCCCGTTGGAACATCAGTCGGTCGACCAGCGCCGTGCCCCAACCCTGGCGTTTCAAGATGATGTCCTTGAGCTCGGCACTGAACGCAAACAACTCGCTTACCCGAGCCACTTCGTCGGCCAGCGCCACGGGCGATAGGACTACTTGTGTCTGCGGCTGGCTGACCTGGGCGAGGAACAGCATGTCGTTGATGATGCGGTTGAGCCGGGTGAGTTCTTCGACACTGTCTTCCAACGCTTCTCGATAACGCTCGCCATCTCGCTCGCGGGCCAGTGTCACCTGGGCCTTGCCCATGAGGTTGCCGATTGGGGTGCGCAGTTCATGGGCCAGGTCGTCGGAAAACTGCGACAGCTGGCGCACCCCCTCGTCGAGGCGGTCGAGCATGACATTGATCGCCCGGGCCAGGTCGGCCAGTTCCACGGGCAGGTCGCTGTCGGGCAAACGATGACCCAGGTCCTGGGCCGAGACTTGGCCGGCGATGCGGCGGAAGTGCCGTAGGGGGCGCAAGCCGCGCTGCACCAGTTTCCAGGCGGCGATGCCGATCAACAGCAGCAACAACGGCAGGGCCAGCAGGGTGGAGTTCAGGTACGCCTGCAGCAGTGCATTGTCGTCGTCGCGATTGAGCGACATCAGCACCTTGACCGGGGTGTCGTCGCGCAGGCGCATCAGGCTGCTGGCGGTGAGGATCTGCTTGCCGTCCGCATCTCGCCATTCATGGAAGGTCAGCCGGGCGTCGACTTCCAGCGTCAGAAGATGCTGTGACTGCATCGCCGGGCCGAGGCTGATCAGGGCCGGGTGGCGTGCATTGACGGCCATCACGCTGAGGCTGAGGTTGTCGTGCCCCATCACCAGGTCGAGCAGCGGATGGGCGCGGGTGCCCAGGTCGTCACTGCGCAGGTCGACCCGCAGGTTGTGCTCGACCTGCAGCATCTTGCGCGCCAGGTCCTTGCGCGCGCGGCTGTCCAACTCGTGGTCGAGGGCGAACACCGCCAGGCAGGCGAGCAGCAGCACCAGCGCCGCGCCCAGCAGGGTGACGGTCAGGCCCAGGCGCAGGGACAGGCTGGCGCGTTTCAAGGCCGGGCCTCGAGCACATAGCCGACACCGCGCAGGGTGTGGATCAGCTTGTCCTCGAAGGGGTCGTCGATCTTCGCCCGCAGGCGGCGGATCGACACCTCGACCACGTTGGTGTCGCAATCGAAATTCATGTCCCACACCAGCGAGATGATCTGGGTGCGCGACAGCACCTCGCCGCTCTGGCGCATCAGCAGGTGCAGCAGGGCGAACTCCTTGGCGGTCAGGTCGATGCGCTGGCCACCGCGCCAGGCGCGATGGCGGCCGGGGTCGAGCTCCAGGTCGGCGACCTTCAGGGTGCTGGGTTGCAGGTGCTGGTCGTTGCGCCGCAACAGGCTACGGATACGCGCCAGCAGTTCGGGGAACTCGAAAGGCTTGAGCAGGTAGTCGTCGGCGCCCAGGTCCAGGCCCTTGACCCGATCGGCCAGGCGGCCGTGGGCGGTAAGCATCATGATCCGCGTGGACGATTCTGCGCGCAGGCGCTGCAGCACGCCCCAGCCGTCCAGTTCGGGCAGGTTGACGTCGAGGATCACCAGGTCGTAGGGCTGCTGGCGGGCCAGGTGCAGGCCGTCGGTACCGGTGTGGGCGCAGTCGACCACGTAGCCGTTTTCGCGCAGCCCTTGCTGCAGGTAGTCGGCGGTACGGGGTTCGTCCTCGATGATCAGTAGGCGCATGGTCGGGCTCGGTCGGAAGAAAGGCGGCGATTCTCAACCCTGTAGCTGTATCAGGGTCAAGCGCAGCGATGTTACGACATGTGGCGAGCGAATCCGCGCAGATAACCGATCTGTAATGGGCGGGTCATGTGGCTGAAAGGGGCGCGGAGCGCCCCTCGATCCACGTGGTCAGGCGGTGCCGATCTCGCCGCCGTCGTTGCGCTGGATCACCACGGTCGCGGCCCGTGGGCGCACCGTGCTGCCGGCTGGGGTGGTATCGGTGGCCTTGTCGGTGTAGGGCCAGTTGTCCGGGTGCTGGATGTTGATGAACAACGTCTTGTTGTCCGGGGTGAAGGTGATACCGGTCACTTCGCAGCCATTTGGCCCGACGAAGAAGCGCCGCAGGTCGGCCTGGTTGGTGGCGTTGATCGGGACCTGCTTGCCCGTGGCGTCGACCAGGTCGGTGGGGATCACCGCCAGCAGCTGGTCGTTGGTGTAGTTGGTCAGGGTGGTTTCGCCGTTGTCGGTCTCGAACCACAGTACGCCACGGCTATCGAAGCTCATGCCGTCGGGGCTGGCGAACTGGTTCAGTTCGGTCAGGCCGGAGCGGTTGATGTCCGGGGCGCCGGCGGCGTTGGCGCCGAACACGAAGATGTCCCAGGTGAAGCTCTTGTGATCGTCGCTGTCGTGCCAGCGGATGATATGGCCGTGGCGGTTCGGCCCGCGCGGGTTGGCGGCATCGACCTTGGCGGCGGTGCGCGCACTGTTGTTGGTGAGGGTGAGGTAGACGTCGCCGTTGAGCGGGTTGACGGCGGTCCACTCGGGGCGGTCCATGGGCGTCGCGCCCACGGCGTCGGCGGCGCCACGGGTGTTGAGGATGATCCCCGGCAGGTCGCCGAACAGGGCGCCCAGGGTGCTGCCGTTGGTGGTCGGGGTGGCGACGTCGAGCAGCAGCCACACGCCCTTGCCGTCGGCGTTGAAGCGCGCCACGTAGAGCTTGCCCTTGTCCATGTACTTGGCGCCGGTGGCCAGGCGGTCGGCGGGGTTGGCGTCGGCCGGGTCCCAGACTGCGTCGGAGACGAATTTGTAGAGGTATTCGTTGTTGGAGTCGTCGCCGGTGTACCAGACCAGCGGCTTGCCCGCCACCGGCAGGCCGGGGCAGCAGCCTTCGTGGCGGAAGCGGCCGAGCGCGGTGCGCTTCACGGCCAGGGTGGCGCTGTTGTACGGGTCGATCTCGACGATGTAGCCGTAGGTGCTGGCCTCGTTGCGGTAGTCGCTGGTGGCGCCGGCACCGGTCGGGGTGATGTTGAAACGGGCGAATTCGTCGGCCACTTCGCTGGCATCGCCGGCCGCGCTTTCCCATTTGTACTGGCCACTGGAGCTGCCCACGCCGATGCGGGTCTGGTTGGCCGGGCGGGTGCCCTTGTTGACGAAGATGCCGGGCCAGTTTTCCTCGCAGGTCAGGTAGGTGCCCCACGGGGTGTAGCCGTTGCCGCAGTTGTTGTTGGTGCCGCGGCACTGGGTGCCGCTGGGCGAGAACTTGGTCTTGACGTGGTCGGTGCCACGCAGGGGGCCGGCGATGTTCATCAGCGAGGCGGTGGTGAAACGGCGGTTGAGCGGGTCGTTCTGGATCACCTGCCAGCGGCCGTTGACCTTGGTCAGGCGTACCACGCCGGCACCGTGGGCGTTGATCTCCTTGCGCACTTCCTCGGCCGGGCGCTTGCCGCTGGCGTCGGTGGTCGGGCCGGCCGGGTGCAGGGCCGCGGTGTCGATGTACTCGAAGTTGATCGCCAGCAAGCCGTCGTCGGAGCTGCCGTTGATGGGGAAGAAGTGCATGCCGTCATGGTGCATGCCCATGGCGTTGGCCTGGTCGGTGGCGGTGTTGCTGCCATCGGATTTCCAGGGGTTGCCGTTGCTGTTGATGGGCGTGCCCCAGGGCGCCAGCACGTAAGCGCTATAGCCAGCGGCGACCACGCAGGCGTCGGTGCGCGAGCCGGCGATGGAATTGAAGCCGAGCTTGAGCTTGGGTTTTTCCGGCTTCGGGTCCGGGGTGGTCACCGGTGGTTCGCTGACCGGGTCGTCATGGTTGGAGCCGCCGCCGCTGTCGAAGCAGCCGCTCAGGCCTGCGCCGGCGATCATCGCGATGGCCGCGCCCAGGCTGCCGCGCACCACGCTCCGACGGCTCAGGTAGGCGTCCATGACGCTGGCCATCGGCAGGTTGTCGCTTGGGTTGCGGTCCAGGTTGTCGCCGGATTCTCGACTCATCAGGGTGTCCTTATGTTGGCTGAGTGGGAGGAAACAGCGACTTTAGGGCGTAAGTATGATGATTGATTTGCAGAAATGTGACGCGCCGTTAAAACGGGCGGTTCTTAATCGGGTTGAATAAATAATGCTTTGGAATTAACAGCGCTTTTCTGCCATTAAACTGTCACGAGAACGCCGCACTATCCGGGACCCAATGTGTACTCGGATAAGGATGGCGGGGTCGATGGCAAGCAACATGGGCAGGCGGGACGTGATTGGCTGGATGGGCATCGGTGCGCTGGCACCGCTGCTCGGCGCCTGTTCCGCGCTGCCGCTGCCCGGTGCTGGCGGTGAGCGGTCGGTGGACCTGCTGTACGTGGCTGACACGCTGGACGCCCGCCAGCCTGGCCAGGCCGTGGTCCCGGCGACCCGCCTGGGTCCGGTGAGCCACCTGGGCCGCGCGCCTTGGATGAGCGGCCCGAATGCCCGCGTCGCGCAACCGGAGCTGGCGCCGTTGCTCGATGCCGACCAGGCCGCGCAGGCTCGCACGGGGGGCTACGCGGTGCTGGCGGCGCTGCTCGAACAATTGCGTGGCGAGGCCGGTGCCGAGCGCTGCCTGACCTTGGAGAACGGTCAGTGCTGGAACGGCAGTGGCCTGGCCTACCTCACCCAAGGTGAGAGTGGGGTGCAGGGCAGCCAGTTGCTGGGCAGCGAGGCGCGGGTCAGCAGCGACGAACGCGTACTCTGGCCGCAGCGCAGCACGGTGCTGTACCGACAGTCTTCTTCTATTACCCTGGGCGCGGGTCTGGCCAGCGAGCAGGCCAAGGCGCTGGGGGTCGCGGGTGTGCACGTGTTCCAGCGCGGCGGTGTGCGGGTGGCGGTGGTCGGTGTCACCGACCCCTATGCCCAGGACCAGAAAGCTTCCCTCAAGCAGTGGTACCAGGCGTTGTTGCCCAGCTTCCAGCAGGCGCGTCGCGAGGGCGACCTGGTGGTGGCCCTGGCCGATGTCGGCAGTGGGCCGGGGCTGTGGCTGGCCGAGCGTATTCCTGAAATTGACGTGCTGCTGTGCGCCCGGGGCCAGGATCTGTGGCCTGCGCCAGTGCAGGTTACCCAGGCCAGTGGGCGGCGGGTGCCAGTGCTGTTCGCCGGGTGTCGGGCCAGTGGCGCGTTTCGCCTGCGTTGCCGGCAGGCGGGCGGGCAATGGCAGTTCGACGCCCGGTTCTACCCCGCGTTCGAGCAAAGCCTCCCGCCTGCCACCCTGGCCCGGGCCGGTCAGTTGCGCGGCGTGCTGCAACAACAGCGCAGCGGCCATGCCGCCTGGCTCGACCAGCCTTTGGCCCGGGCCCCACAGGCGCTGTGGCGTCGCGATACCCGTGGCGGCAGCTGGGACAACCTGTTGCACCAGGCCCTGGCCGATGGTTCGAGCATGCCGGTGCTGCTTCCCGGCCTGCGCTACGACTTCCCCGTGCAGGCCGGTGAATCCATTACCCGTGAACACTTGATCAGCCTGACTGGTGGCTACCCCGCACCGGTGCTCGAAGTGCCCGCGCAACCCGTCGAGCAGGTGCTGGAGAACGCCGCCGAGCAGTTGTTCGGCGACCCGCTGCTGCTGGACAACAGCCAGGACCTGCCCCGCTGGCAGACCCAAGCCTGGCACGTGAACTACAGCCCGACCGGCAAGCGCATTGTCGGGTTCGAACCTGTGCAGGGGTTGTGCCGGACCTTCGGCCTGCATGTCGATGCCCAGGCGGGCGTGCCGTTGTGGCAAACCGTCGAGGCTTGGCTGGCGCGGCAGGCGCCGGGCTGGCACCTGACACCGTTGCAACTGCCCGACGTGCGCTACGTGCAGGGCCACCCTGGCTGGCATCCGCGCCAGGGGGCGGTGTGATCGGTATGCCGCGCATCGTCACGGGTCTGTTGCTGACCCTCGCCGGCTGGCTGGCGGCGCAATGCGTGCTGCTGCTCAGCCGCCAGCCGCAACCGGCCCAGGCCGCGCAGCAGGCCGAGGCGCTGCTGCCGGGCTTGCTGGTCGGGCATTGGCAGGCACCGGTGGACGACGGCGTCATTCCGCTGACCCGCTTGCCTCTTCATTACCTGGGCGGGCTCAAGGCCCAGCCCCTGTCGGCCAGCGTGGTGGTGCTGCGTCACGGCGAGCAGGTCCGCACCCTGGGCCGTGGCCAGCGCCTGGCGCCGGGTATCGTGCTGCAGGACATCGACGCCCAGGGCCTGATTTTCGACAACCACGGGCGGCGCGAGCGCCTGCCCTGGCCGCCACGCCCCGCCGTGACCGGCTTCAAGCGCCAAGGATGAATGATGATCACACGGTACTGCGTGGCTGGGTTGCTGACCCTGTGCCTGTCCCTGGCCTGGGCCGAGGAGCCGGAAGTGTTCGCCGACGACGGCACGCCGCTGTATGAGGTGAATTTCGTCGACACCGAGCTGGGCGAGTTCATCGACAGCGTGTCGCGCATCACCGGCACCACCTTCATCGTCGACCCGCGGGTGCAGGGCAAGGTCACCGTGCGCACGGTCGATCGCCATGATGCCGACGCCATCTACGACATCTTCCTGGCCCAGCTGCGCGCCCAGGGTTTTGCCACGGTGGACCTGCCCAACGGCAGCGTGAAGATCGTCCCCGACCAGGCCGCGCGCCTGGAGCCGGTGCCGGTGGAACGGCCGGGCAAGAAGTCCGAAGGCAGCGATGGCGTGGCCACTCGGGTGTTCAATGTGCGTAACGCTGCCAGCGAACAGATGCTTAATATCCTCAAGCCGCTGATCGACCCGCGGGTCGGGGTGATCACGCCATACCCGGCCGCCAACCTGCTGGTGGTCACCGACTGGCGCAGCAACCTCGAACGTATCGACAGCCTGCTGCGCCAGCTCGACCAGGTCAGTGACGAGCCGTTGCAGGTGATGCCGCTCAAGCATGCCAGCGCCGCCGACACGGCGGGGCTGGTGACCCGACTGTTGGCCCGCGAGCAGGGCGCCGATGGCGCCCAGGTGGTCGCCGACCCGCGCAGCAACGCGCTGCTGGTACGCGGCAGCGCCGACAGCCGCGAGCGCGTGCGCGCCTTGCTCGCCCAGTTGGACCGGCCAAGTGAAAACCTGCACAGCAGCAACACCCAGGTGATGTACCTGCGCCACGCCAATGCCGCCGAAGTGGTCAAGGTGCTGCGTGGGCTGAGCCAGTCGGGCGCGGTGCCGGCCGAAGGCGGCGAGGGCGATGGCAAGGACAAGCCGTTGCAGGCGGCCAGCGATTCCGGCATCCGCCTCGAATATGAAGAGGGCACCAATGCCGTGGTCATGGTCGGCCCCGACAGCGAGCTGGCCGCCTACCGTAGCATCGTCGAACAGTTGGATATCCGCCGGGCGCAGGTGGTGGTCGAGGCGATCATCGCCGAAGTGTCCGACAGCAGCGCCCAGGAGCTGGGTGTGCAATGGCTGTTCGCCGACGAAAAATTCGGCGCGGGCATCGTCAACTTCGGCAGCAACGGGGTGAACATCGCCAGCATCGCGGGTGCGGCCAGCAGTGGCGACAACGCAAAGCTTGGCAAGCTGCTGTCGGCGACCACCGGCGCCACGGCCGGCTTCGGCCATTTCGGCGGTGGCTTCAACTTCGCCATGCTGGTCAACGCGCTCAAGGGCAACAGCGGCTTCAACCTGTTGTCCACCCCGACCCTGCTGACCCTCGACAACGCCGAGGCGTCGATCCTGGTGGGCCAGGAAGTGCCCTTCGTCACCGGCTCCGTCACCCAGAACAACGCCAACCCCTACCAGACCATCGAGCGCAAGGAAGTGGGGGTGAAGCTGCGCATCAAGCCGCAGGTCAACGTCGACAACAGCGTGCGCCTGGACATCGTCCAGGAAGTGTCGTCGATCGCCGAGTCTCGCGCTGCCAGCGATGTGATCACCAACAAACGCGAGATCAAGACCAAGGTCATGGTCGAGGACAACGGCCTGGTGATCCTCGGCGGGTTGATCAGTGACGAGCGCAGCACCAGCAACCAGCGCGTGCCGCTGCTCGGCGATATTCCCGGCCTGGGCCGGCTGTTCCGTTCCGACGCCAGCAAGGGCACCAAGCAGAACCTGATGGTGTTCATCCGCCCACGCATCCTGCGCGATGGCGAGAGCCTGGCCGGGCTCAGCCAGCAGAAATACCAAAGCTTGCAACAGGGCACATCGCTCAAGCTGCCGGCGCTGGCCGAAGGCATGCCGTTGCTGCAGGCGTTCCCGGCCAGCCGCGCGCGGCTCGACGGCGGTGACTGGTGATGCTGCCTTATCGCCTGGCGCGCCAGACAGGCCTGGCCATGGCGCCTGCCGAAGGCGGCTGGCAGTTGTGGCTGCGCAGCGACGCCGACAGCGACCAGCTCCAGGAGCTGTTGCGGGTCCATGGCCAGCCAAGTGCGCTGGAACACCTTGACGACGCTCAGTTCGACGAGCGTCTCGGCCAGCTCTACCAGGCCGGCGAGGCGGCGACCGAGGCGTTGATCGAAGGCATCGGCGAACAGGTCGACCTCGACAGCCTGATGAGCGAGATGCCGCGTATCGAGGACTTGCTGGAAAGCGACGACGAAGCGCCGGTGATCCGCCTGATCAACGGCCTGTTCGGCCAGGCCCTGCGCCTGCGCGCCTCGGATATCCATATCGAAACCTTCGAGCAGAGCCTGGTGGTGCGCCTGCGGGTCGACGGTCACCTGCGCGAAGTACTGCGCCCGCCACGGGCGCTGTCGGCGATGCTGGTGTCGCGAATCAAGGTGATGGCCCGTTTGGACATCGCCGAAAAGCGCCAGCCCCAGGACGGCCGCATCACCCTGCGCGCCGCCGGGCGCGAGGTGGACGTGCGTGTCTCGACCCTGCCCGGCATCCACGGCGAACGGGTGGTGATGCGGGTGCTCGACAAGCAGGCCAGCCTGCTGGCGCTGGACAACCTGGGCATGCCCGCCGCCGTGTTGCGCGGCCTGCGCAGCTGCCTGGCGCGGCCCAACGGCATCGTACTGTCCACCGGCCCCACCGGCTCGGGCAAGACCACCACCCTGTATGCCAGCCTCAACAGCCTGAACGACGGCAGCCGCAATATCCTCACCGTCGAAGACCCTGTTGAGTACGCCATCGCCGGCATCGGCCAGACCGCCATCAACCCACGGGCCGGGCTGACCTTCGCCAGCGGTCTGCGGGCCATTCTCCGTCAGGACCCGGACGTGATCATGCTGGGTGAGATTCGCGACCAGGAAACCGCGCAGATCGCCGTGCAGGCCAGCCTCACCGGGCACCTGGTGCTGTCGACGCTGCACACCAACAGTGCCGTGGGCGCAGTGACCCGCCTGCGCGACATGGGCGTCGAGCCGTTTCTGATTGCCTCGTGCTTGCGCGGTGTGCTGGCCCAGCGCCTGGTGCGGCGGCTGTGCACCTGCGCGGTGGCGCGGCCGCTGCACAGCGCGGAGCGCGAGCTGTGGCCGCAACTGACCGAAACCTACCACCCGCTGGGCTGCGAGCGTTGCCAGGGCAACGGCTATGTCGGGCGCCTGGGGTTGTACGAATTCATCGAGCTGGACGACGGGCTGGTGGCATTGCTCTACGACGGCCAGAGTGAACTGGCCATGCAGGCTTACCTGGAGGGTCGCCGGCAGAGCCTGGTGGCGATGGCCGCCGACTGCCTGGCGCAGGGCCAGACCAGCCTCGCCGAAGTGTTGCGCGTGGTGCAGGGCTGACCTATGCCGACTTATCGCTACCAGGCCGTGGACCTCGCCGGCAAGGCGCACAAGGCCAGCGTGCAGGCCGACAGCGAGCGCCATGCGCGCCAGTTGCTGCGCGAGCGGGGGTTGTTCGCCCGGCACCTGCAGCGCCATGAAGCCGGCCAGGCCCAGCCACGGCGCCAGCGTTTGAGCCGTGCCCAGCTGTGCGAGCTGACCCGCCAGCTGGCAACCCTGGTCGGCGCCGGCATTCCCTTGGTCGACGCCCTGGCCACCCTGGAACGGCAGCTGCGCCAGCCGGCCCTGCACGCCGTGCTGGTGGCCTTGCGCGGCTCCCTCGCCGAAGGCCTCGGCCTGGCCCGCAGCCTGGCGCGCCAGGGGCAGCCCTTCACCGGCCTGTATTGCGCGTTGGTCGAGGCCGGCGAGCGCTCGGGGCGCCTGGGCCAGGTGCTGGCGCGCCTGGCCGATCACCTCGAGCAGGTGCAACGCCAGCGGCACAAGGCGCGCACCGCGTTGATCTACCCGGCGGTGCTGATGGGCGTGTCGCTGGCGGTGGTGGTCGGCCTGATGACCTTCGTGGTGCCCAAGCTCACCGAACAATTCGCCCATTCCGGGCAGAGCCTGCCCTTCATTACTTCGTTGCTGATCGGCCTCAGCCAGGGGCTGGTCCATGCCGGGCCATACCTGTTGCTGCTGGCGCTCATGCTGACGCTGTTCGCAGGCGTGCTGCTGCGCAAGCCCCACTGGTGCCTGCGCCGCGACGACCTGCTGCTGCGCCTGCCGCGCATCGGCCAGGTACTGCAGGTGCTGGAGAGCGCCCGGCTGGCGCGCAGCCTGGCGATCCTCTGCGGCAGCGGCGTGGCCTTGCTCGAGGCGTTGCAGGTGGCCACCGAGACGGTCGGCAACCGGCGTATCCGCGTGGCGATGGAGCAGGTGCGCCTGCAGGTGCAGGGCGGCACCAGCCTGCACCGGGCGCTGGACGGCGCAGGCCAGTTTCCGCCGTTGCTGGTGAACATGGTTGGCAGCGGCGAGGCCAGTGGCACCCTGGCCGACATGCTCGAACGGGTGGCCGATGACCAGGAGCGCGGCTTCGCCCGCCAGGTGGACACCGCGATGGCGCTGTTCGAACCGCTGATGATTCTGGTGATGGGTGGCGTGGTGCTGTTCATCGTGCTGGCGGTGTTGCTGCCGATCATGCAGCTCAACCAGGGATTGCAACTGTGACAAGGAGAACTTCGATGCAGCAACGACACAAGCGCCAGGGTGGCTTCACCCTGATGGAAATCATGGTGGTGATCTTCATCATCGGCCTGCTGATCGCCGTGGTTGCGCCCAGTGTGCTGGGCAACCAGGACAAGGCGATGAAGCAGAAGGTGATGGCCGACCTGGCCACCCTGGAGCAGGCGCTGGACATGTACCGCCTGGACAACCTGCGCTTCCCCAGCAACGAGCAGGGCCTGGCCGCGCTGGCGAAGAAACCGACCCAGGAACCGCTGCCACGCAGCTGGCGCAGCGATGGCTATATCCGCCGCCTGCCGGAAGATCCGTGGGGCACGCCGTACCAGTACCGCATGCCTGGTGAGCATGGCCGGGTCGATGTGTATTCGCTGGGCGCCGATGGTGTGCCCGGTGGCGAAGGGCTGGATGCCGACCTGGGCAACTGGGCGTTGTGACATGCGTCGCCAGGGTGGTTTCAGTCTGCTCGAGCTGCTGGTGGTGCTGGCCATCGCCGGGTTGATGACCAGCCTGGCCGTGGCCTGGCTCGACAGCGGCAACGGCGGTGTCGATCAGGCGCTGGAGCGTTTGGCGACTGCCACCGTGGCCCAGGGCGACCTGGCGCGTCATGCCGGGCAGTTGCGTGGCCTGCGCTGGAGCGGCCAGCGTCCGGAGTTCGTGCGCCAGGAGCGTGGACGCTGGGTGGTCGAGCCGGTGGCCCTGGGCGCGTGGCCAAAGGGCCTGCGTCCAGACTGGCCGAGCAGCCCGGCGCCGGTGCTGGTATTCACCCCCGACGGTTGGGCCCGGCCCGGCAGTGTGCGCTGGTACTGGGCGCAAGGCAGCCTGGGCTGGCACTGGGGGCGTGATGGCCGCTTGCAGGTGAGCCGCGCCCAATGAAGCACAGGGAGCAGGGTTTTACGCTGCTTGAAGTAAGCGTCGCGCTGGCGATTGCCGCCGTGTTGGCGGTGATCACCAGTCAGGTCCTGCGTCAGCGCCTGGCGGTGCAGGACACGGTGCAGCAGCATCGCCTGGGTGTGCTTTGCGCCCGTGAGTTGCAGGCGCGGTTCGTGGTCGAGCAGTACTGGCCGGCGACCAATCATGACACTGGCGAGCTGACCCAGGGCGCGCAGGTTTGCCATTGGCACTTGCAGTTGCGGCGCACGGGCGTGCGTGACCTGCGCCGCGGCGAGCTTCTGCTGTTTGCCGACCGCGACCAGCGTCTGCCGCTGGGGCAATACACGGTGTTCCTGGAGCGTCCATGAAGCGCAGGCAGACAGGCATGACCCTGATCGAACTGATGGTGGCCCTGGCGTTGACTGCCTTGCTTGGGCTGCTGCTGGCCGCGCTGGTCAATGGCTGGCTGAGGGTGCGTGAGCGGCTCGATCAGCCGCAGCGGGAAACCCAGGTCGTGGACTTCTGCCTGGCGTTGGAGCGGCGCTTCGACAGCCCGGTGCTGCGCCGTGTGTATGAACAACGCCTGCCCTTGCCGGTGCGCTGGCTGGACTGGCAGCCCGACCGCCAGCAACTGCTTTGGGTGGCCGCCGCGGCGTGGCCGCAGGCCGAAGGCGGTTCGCGGCTGCAACGTCAGCGCCTGCGCTTCGAGGCGCGTGAGCAGCAGTTGCTGGTGGAAACCTCCGCTGACCTGTATGCCGCCGCGAGCCCGCAGTGGGTGTTGCGCGAACGGTTGGAGCGGGTCAGCGCGATGAGCCTGCTTTACCACCAGTCCGGCCAGTGGCTGGCCTGGCCTTCCGATCAACCGACACATCCCGGACGGGGTGTACGCCTGGAGTTCGTGCGTGATGGAGCACCCTATGCCTGTACCTTCGTGCTGCCCTGGGGGCGCTCGTGAAACTTGAGTGGCGGCGCCGTACGCCGCTGCGGCCGTGGCTGTTGCTGCGTCCGGGCCCGGTGTGGGACTGGGCGCTGGTGGAGCAGGGCGTGGCCACCCGTCAGGGGCAGGGCATGCCGCCTGCGGGCCTGTCGGCGCGGGTTGCCCTGATTGTTCCGGGTGAACATTGCAGCCACTTCCAGCTGGCCGCGCCGCCTGGGCTCAAGCGCGAAGAGTGGCCGCTGTTGCTGGAGGACCGGCTGTTGCAAGGGGTGGATGAAGTTGATTGTGCCTGCATCGGCCGGCCTCCGGGCCAACTGCGGCTGCTGGTGGTGGCCCGGCAGCGGTTGGCTCAATGGCGTGCCCAGTGCGTCGAATGGGCGTTGTCCGTGGAGCGATGTTGGGGGGAGTTTCAGTTGCTGCCCGAACCTGAAGCGGACGAATGTTTGCAATGGCGTCGAGGCGAAAGGCTGTTGCAGCTTGGAAAGGGCGCCGAGGGGCGTGTCCATTGGCTGGCCTGGCCCGAGTCACTCGGCCAGGTGCCCGCCATGGTTTGGCCGGCAGGTGCGCGGGCCCCCGTCGAAGGTGACTGGCCCAAGGAGCTGGCGCCCTTGGAGGGCCTGCCTGGCTTGTTCGAGGCGCGAAGCCCACGCCAGTACCCTCGGCTGGAGCCAGCGCAGCGGCGGCTCGCCCTTGCCTGCATGGCCTTGGCCGTCAGTTGGGGTGGCCTCTGGCTGGCCCAGCAGTGGCGCCAGGCGCAGGTCTACCGTGAGCAAGTGCTGGCCGTGACCGGCCCGCAGGCCACGCCACGCCAGGCGGCCCAGGCGCTCAAGCGCTTGCGTGACAGTCACGGCGAAGAACAACTGCGCCTGCGCCAGCTGGAGGGGTTGCAGGCGCAATTGCAGGCTTGGCTGGAGGCGAACCCAGGCTGGCGGTTGCAGGCTGTGCGTTTCGATGGTCGGCATTGGCGGTTGGCATTGGAGGGGGATGGTGCGACGCCTCCTTGGCAAGAGATGGCGGCGGCCGTGGGGGGCAAGGTGCAGATCGAACAGGGAGCACGGCAGGTGGTGTTCGACCTGGAGGAGGCCTCATGAGCCGCGAGTGGTGGCAGCGACGGCGGATGCTGCTGGCCTGGCTGCTGATTGCGTTGCTGGCGTGCTTCCTGGTGCTTCGTGAAGGGCTCGGCTATTGGCGGGAGCTGGCGCAATGGCGCGCCTTGGCCGAGTCGGCGGTCGGGATGCGAACCGGGCCGACCTTGAGCCTTGAGCGCCTGCGCCAGTCGGCTCAGGCCCGGCGTGTCGAGTTGCTTGAAGTGCAGGCGCAGGATGAAGGCTGGCAGGTGCGGGGCAAGGTCGGCGATGCCCAGTCCCTGCTGGACTGGTTGCAGGCACTTCGCACGGAGGGCGCGCGGTTGGTGCAGTGGGGGTTGTCACGAGAGGGCGACGGGCTGCGCTTCGATGTGCAGGTGCAGCCTTGAGCCGGCGTTTGGGTGTTTGGTTGGGGGTGGTGTTCTGCCTGAGCCTGCTGGTCGAGCTGCCTGCGCCTTGGCTGGCATGGATGAGCGGGCTGCCGGCAGAGGGCGTGATGGGCAGCCTGTGGCAAGGGCAGGCGATGCGCCTGGGGGCGGTTGGCCCCTTGCGCTGGGAGCTGCGACCGTGGCGCCGGGACGTGCAGGTATGGATGGGGTTCCAGGGGCAGGGGTGGCGGTTGCATGCCAGTGGCTGGCCTTGGCTCTGGCAAGCCGAAGTCGAAGCACTGAGCGCTCAATCCAGTGTCGCCCAGGGGTATCGCCTGGCCGGGCTCTGGCAAGGCGTGCTGCATATGCGGGGGAGTGGCGGGCGGTGCCGCGAGGCACAGGGGCGGCTCGAGGTGAATGACCTGGCGCTGGTCGAGCCTTGGTCGCTGGGGCTGGGGCAGGGCGGTATCGAGATGAGCTGCGCGGATGGGTGGCAGGTGTCAGGATATTTGGCACAGGACGGGCAGCATCGCCTGGCGGTGAGCGGCGATCTGCTGGCGCGGCGGGCTCAGGTGAGTGTCGAGGTGCAGCCCAACGCGGCGCTGACACCCGTGTTGCGTGGGGGGCAGTGGTTGGGTGCCGAGGCGCTGCAAGGACAGCGGGAAATCCGCTGGTAGGGACAGCGTCGCAATAGATCTTGAGGCGCGCGCGATACCTGTAGGGGCGGGTTTACCCGCGATTGCGTCGGTGGGATCACTACCGCATTCGCCGGCAAAGCCGGCTCCTACAGGGTAGGCGTGCTTCGATGGCTCAGGGGCGGATCTCGATCATGGTGCCGTCTTTGACCATGCTCCACACCTCGCGCATGTCGTCGTTGCGCATGGCGATGCAGCCTTCGGTCCAGTCGAGGGTGTGGAAGTACCACTCCGGGTACTCCTCGTTGATCGGCGTGCCGTGGATCATGATCATGCTGCCGGCCGCCACCCCGTCACGCCGGGCCTTGGCGGCGTCGGTGATGTTCGGGTAGGAGATGTGCATGGCCAGGTTGTAGCGGTCGCTGACCTTGCGCCAGTCCAGCCAGTACAAGCCTTCGGGGGTCTTCTTGTCGCCCTCGCGTTCCTTGGCGCCCTTGGGCTGCTTGCCCAGGGAGATGCGGTAGGTCTTGAGCGGTTCGCCGCGGCTGATCAGCTGCAGGCGGCGCTCGGACTTGAGCACCAGCACCTTGTCGATCTGCGGCCCTTGCGGGGCAACCATGGCCAGAGACGCCGGCTGCTGCGTCGAGGCTGGCTTGCGAATGATGGTTTCGGTGAAGGCAGCCTGCGACACCGAGGCGACACTGAGGCAGAAGAGGGCAAGCAACCAGCGCATGAAACCGTATCCCTGAGACTTAGGTGGTGGACGACGAGACGTTCATCGGCGGCAGGTATTCATGGCCTATCGGGTACAGCTGCCTGATGCGGTCGCGATAGTAGCATTCTAGTGTGCGTGTGACAGTCCGGAAAGCCAGCTCGCCCCACGGGATCTCATGTTCCTCGAACAACCGCACTTCCAGGCTCTCGACACCCACGGCGAAGTCGAGGTCCGACAGCTCGGCGCGGAAGAACACATGCACCTGGTTGATGTGCGGCAGGTCGAACAGCTGGTACAGGTGGGTTTCACCGACCCGGGCGCAGGCTTCCTCGACGGTTTCGCGACGGGCGGCCTGGTCGAGGGTCTCGCCGTTCTCCATGAAGCCGGCCGGCAAGGTCCAGAAGCCTCGGCGCGGCTCGATGGCGCGGCGGCACAGCAGCACCTGGCTGCCCCAGGTGGGCAGCACCCCGGCGACAATGTTCGGGTTCTGGTAATGGATGGTCTGGCAATGGTCGCAGACATACCGTGGGCGGCTGTCGCCGTCGGGGATTCGCTGGGTGACCGGCTGGCCGCACGCGCTGCAGAATTTCATGCTTTCATTCCTGTGTGGTCGGGCTATCTTGGCGCGCCCGACCCGCCCACCGCAAGCGGACCGCGGGCGGGGCTTGGGTGCCCCGTGGCTTTGGTGCATCATGCAGGGCAGGCCTTGGAATCGAGAGTGCGCAATGCTGGACGAGCTTCTTCGCCGAATGAGCAACCATACCCCCGCGTCACTGGAGACGGACCGCCGTTTCCCCGAAGCGGCGGTGCTGCTGCCCATTACCCGCGGCGAAGAGCCGGAGCTGGTGCTGACACTGCGTGCCAAGGGGCTTTCCACCCATGGCGGAGAAGTGGCGTTCCCTGGCGGCCGGCGCGATCCGGAAGACCCGGACCTGGTGTTCACCGCCTTGCGTGAAGCCGAAGAGGAAATCGGCCTGCCCCCCGGCCTGGTCGAGGTGCTCGGCCCGCTCAGCCCGCTGATCTCGTTGCATGGCCTGAAGGTGACACCGTTCGTCGGCTTGATTCCCGATTACGTCGAGTACCGCGCCAACGATGCGGAAATCGCCGCCGTGTTCAGCGTGCCGCTGGCATTCTTCCGCCAGGACCCGCGCGAGCACACCCACCGCATCGATTACCAGGGCCGCAGCTGGTATGTGCCCAGTTACCGTTATGGCGACTACAAGATCTGGGGGCTGTCGGCGATCATGATCGTCGAGCTGGTCAACGTGCTGTTCGATGCCGGCATCAGCCTGCACCAGCCACCGGAGCGTTTCATCCAGAACTGAACGGGGCCCACCCCGTCACCTGCGTCCAACCGTGAGGAGCGAGACATGAAATACCGCCTGGGCGACCTGCGGGTCGAGGCCCATCCCAGCAGCTGGGCCGCGCCCAACGCCACCCTGATCGGCAAGGTGCGCCTGCAGGCCCGTGCCAGTGTGTGGTTCGGTGCGGTGCTGCGTGGCGACAACGAGTTGATCGACATCGGCGAAGACAGCAACGTCCAGGACGGCACGGTGATGCACACTGACATGGGCTCGCCGCTGAACATCGGCAAGGGCGTGACCATTGGCCATAACGCCATGCTGCATGGCTGCACGGTGGGCGATTACAGCCTGATCGGCATCAATGCGGTGATCCTCAACGGTGCGCGCATCGGCAAGCATTGCATCATCGGCGCCAACGCGCTGATCCCGGAAGGCAAGGAAATCCCCGACGGTTCGCTGGTGATGGGCTCGCCCGGAAAGGTGGTACGCGAGCTGACCGAGCAGCAGAAACGCATGCTCGAAGCCAGCGCCGCCCATTACGTACACAATGCCCAGCGCTATGCCCGCGACCTGGTAGTTGACGATGAGTGACGAAAAACCGGTGGCCTCGCCCTGTGTCAGCGTCTGCGCGCTGGACGAGCAGGACATCTGCACCGGCTGCCAGCGCACGGTGGCCGAAATAACCCGCTGGGGGCGGATGGACAACACGGAACGCCGCGCGGTACTCAAACTGTGCCATGAGCGGGCGGTCGCCGCTGGGTTGATCATCGGCCTGTAGGAGCCAGCCTTGCTGGCGAAAGCAAGGCATCGCCTTGCCGGCGTCACATTCGCCAGCAAGGCGAGGATCGCAGGCTTGTCCAGTGGCTGCCCCGACGCTACTCTGAGCGGCTTGCCCACCTGAATACCCAGACCATGTTCTATCTCATCGCCTACATCAGCAGCGTGGTGCTGATCAACTACGCCTTCTCCAGCGCGCCGCACCTGGACGTGATCTGGTCCGCCTGGGGTGGCCTGGTGTTCATCCTGCGCGACATGGTGCAGACCCGCTACGGCCACGGCGCGTTGCTGGCGATGCTGGTGGCGCTGGTGCTGTCCTACGCCACGTCGGAGCCGGCCATTGCCCTGGCCAGCGCCACCGCGTTCTTCGTCTCCGAACTGATCGACTGGCTGGTGTTCAGCGTCACCCGCCGCCCCCTGCGTGATCGCCTGTGGCTGAGCTCGGCCCTGAGCATCCCGGTGGACACCTTTATCTTCTTCGGCATGATCGGTGCGCTGACACCGGCGGTGATCGGCACGGCACTGGCCTCGAAGTTCGCCGGGGTCACGGCGGTGTGGCTGATCATGGCTTGGCGGGCACGGCGCGCGATCGCTGCATCCTGATGTAGAATACCGGTCCATTTTTCAGCGGGCGGCAGCCAGCGTGGCGCGGCCCCGGACGCCTTCGAGGACCTGAAATGACCCGTATCGGAACCCCATTGTCGCCGACCGCGACCCGTGTACTGCTGTGCGGCTGCGGCGAGCTGGGCAAGGAAGTGGTGATCGAGTTGCAGCGCCTGGGGGTCGAGGTGATCGCCGTTGACCGCTACGCCAATGCCCCGGCCATGCAGGTCGCGCACCGCAGCCATGTGATCAACATGCTCGACGGTGTGGCCCTGCGCGCGGTGATCGAGGCCGAGAAACCGCACTACATCGTCCCCGAGATCGAGGCCATCGCCACCGCCACCCTGGTGGAGCTGGAGAACGAAGGCTTCAACGTCGTCCCTACCGCCCGCGCCACCCAGCTGACCATGAACCGCGAAGGCATCCGCCGCCTGGCCGCCGAAGAGCTGGACCTGCCAACCTCGCCGTACCACTTCGCCGATACCTTCGAAGACTACAGCAAGGCGGTCGCCGACCTGGGCTACCCCTGCGTGGTCAAGCCGGTGATGAGTTCCTCGGGCAAGGGCCAGAGCCTGCTGCGTAGCGCCGACGATCTGCAGAAGGCCTGGGACTATGCCCAGGAGGGCGGCCGTGCCGGCAAGGGCCGGGTGATCATCGAGGGCTTTATCGACTTCGAGTACGAAATCACCCTGCTGACCGTGCGCCATGTAGGCGGCACCACCTTCCTCGAGCCGGTCGGTCACCGTCAGGAGAAGGGCGACTATCAAGAGTCCTGGCAGCCCCAGGCCATGAGCCCGAAAGCCTTGGCCGAGTCGCAGCGCGTGGCCCAGGCGGTCACCGATGCACTGGGGGGGCGTGGCCTGTTCGGCGTGGAGTTGTTCGTCAAGGGCGACCAGGTGTGGTTCAGCGAGGTCTCGCCACGCCCGCACGACACAGGCCTGGTGACCCTGATTTCCCAGGAGCTGTCGCAGTTCGCCCTGCATGCCCGGGCGATTCTTGGCCTGCCGATCCCGGTGGTGCGCCAGTTCGGTCCTTCGGCTTCGGCGGTGATCCTGCCGGAAGGCCAGTCGCAGCAGACCAGCTTCGCCAACCTCGGTGCGGCCTTGAGCGAGCCGGATACCGCCATTCGCCTGTTCGGCAAGCCGGAAATCAATGGTACCCGCCGCATGGGCGTGTGCCTGGCGCGCGACGAGTCGGTCGAGGCCGCTCGTGCCAAGGCGACCCGTGCTTCGCAGGCGGTCAAGGTCGAGTTCTGATCTGATGCTGCTGGGGGGCGCTTCGCGCCCCTTTCGCGACACAAGGCCGCTCCCACAGGTATCGCATAGACCCTGTGGGAGCGGCCTTGTGTCGCGAATGGGCTGCAAAGCAGCCCCAAGGGTTCAAAGCGCTGTATCGCGCGTCTCTTTCAGGCACAACACGGCAATCAGGCTGATCACCGCCGCCACCGACACATACCCTCCCACCCAGCTCAATCCCCCCATGCTCACCAGCTTCTGGGCAAAGAACGGTGCCGCCGAGGCGCCGACGATGCCGCCCAGGTTGTACGCCGCCGAAGCACCGGTGTAGCGCACATGGGTCGGGAACAGCTCCGGTAACAATGCCCCCATCGGCGCGAAGGTCACCCCCATCAGGAACAGCTCGATGGCCAGGAACAGCGCCACGCCCGTGGTCGACCCCGAGGTCAGCAGCGGCTCCATGGTGAAGCCCGAGGCAATGGCCAGCACACCCCCGACGATCAGCACCGGCTTGCGCCCGAAACGGTCGCTCAGCCAGGCCGACAGTGGCGTGGCCAGGGCCATGAACACCACGGCGAAGCACAGCAGCCCCAGGAAGGTTTCACGGCTGTAGCCCAGGGTGGTTACGCCATAGCTGAGCGAGAACACTGTGGAGATGTAGAACAGCGCGTAGCACACCACCATCGCCGCGGCCCCCAGCAGGGTCGGCAGCCAGTAGCGGGCGAACAGGTCGACCACCGGCATCTTCACCCGCTCGTGGCGGGCGACCGCCTTGGCGAATACCGGGCTTTCCTCCAGCTTCAGGCGCACGTACAGGCCGACCAGCACCAGGGCGGCGCTGAGCAGGAACGGAATGCGCCAGCCCCACTCGCGGAATTGCGCGTCGCTGAGCACCAGGGCCAGGGTAAGGAACAGGCCGTTGGCGGCCAGGAAGCCGATCGAAGGGCCGAGCTGCGGGAACATACCGAACCACGCGCGCTTGCCCTGCGGGGCGTTTTCGGTGGCCAGCAGCGCCGCGCCACCCCATTCGCCGCCCAGCCCCAGGCCCTGGCCGAAGCGCAGCAGGCAGAGAAGGATCGGCGCCCACACGCCGATGCTGTCATAGCCGGGCAGCACGCCGATCAGCGTGGTGGACACGCCCATCAGCAGCAGTGAGGCGACCAGGGTCGACTTGCGTCCGATACGGTCGCCGAAGTGGCCGAACAGCGCCGAGCCCAGCGGCCTGGCGAGGAAGGCGATGCCAAAGGTGAGGAAGGCCGCGAGCATCTGCGCGGTGCCTGAACCCGAAGGGAAGAACACCGGCCCGATCACCAGGGCGGCGGCGGTGGCGTAGACGTAGAAATCGTAGAACTCGATGGCGGTGCCGATGAAGCTGGCGGTGGCCACCCGGGCAGGCGAATTGGCCGGGGTCGCCGAAGCCGGTTCGGCGTAGGTGCTGCTGGTAGTCATGCGAAGGTCCCTGACAGTCATGCTCCATGGGGCACGGCCCATGTGGCAGGCACACGGGAGCCGGAGCGTATTGTTGTTGGTCGCCCGACTGACGATAGCCCAGGGGATAGAGGCGGGGAGCGGGCGCTGTTCGGGGTGTTGAAGCAGGACCGCGGGGCGTGTCAGTGGTGCGGACTGGCCGTGAAGCGCCGGGTGCGGGTAGCAGGCGGGACGGCAGGGCTGGGTAAGCGTGACCCGAGTATAGCTATCGGGTCACGGTCCAGACCAGTACCTTGCTGGCGCAATTGTCCTCGGTTTCAAGGATTTCCAGGCGGTATCTGCCAATTTTCAGGCACACCGCACTTTCCGGAATGCTTTCCAGCGCTTCGGTGACCAGGCCGTTGAGGGTCTTCGGCCCGCCGTCGGAAGGCAGGTGCCAGCCGAGGGTGCGATTGATTTCGCGCAGCGACGCCGTGCCCTCGATGATGAAGGTGCCGTCGGGCTGCGGATACACATGGGGGTTGTCGAGGCTGTGTTCGTCCTCGAACTCGCCGACGATCTCTTCGAGGATATCTTCCAGGGTGACGATGCCCAGCACTTCGCCGTACTCGTCCACGACCACGCCCATGCGCCGCTGCTGCTTGTGGAAGTTCAGCAACTGCATCTGCAACGGGGTGCTCTCGGGGACGAAGTAGGGCTCGTAGCAGGCGGCCTGGAGTTTCTCGAAACTGAGCTCGGCGCGGGGCAGCAGATGGCTGATCAGCTTGGTGTTGAGCACCGCTTCGACCTGGTTGATGTCGTTGTGGTAGACCGGCAGGCGGGTATGCCGGCTGACGATCAGTTGCTCGATGATCTGCTCGATGGGGTCGTCGAGGTTGATGCCGTCCACTTCGTTGCGTGGCACCAGGATGTCGTTGACGGTGACCTTGTCCAGCGCCTGCAGGCCTTCGAGTAGCCCATTGCGGGCCGGATCGTGGGCCGGGTCTTCGTCGAAGTCGTCGTGCTCCTGGGGATGCAGCGCCACGGCGGTGGGTTGGATGCGAAATGGACGCAGGATCAGCTTGGCGCAGCCGTCGAGCAGGCAGCCCAAGGGTTGCAGGGTGGCCAGCGGCAGCTTGAGCAGGCTGGCCCCGAGGCTGAGGAAGGCTTGCGGGTTGCGCCGGGCCAGGCGCCGCGGCAGGTATTCGGCCAGCACCAGCAGCATGAGCGTGGCGCCCAGGCCGGCAAGCCAGAAGCCATGCTCACCGTTGTGGCGCTGGCCGATCAGGCAGGCCAGGCCCAGCACCAGCAGTTTGCCGAGGCTGGCGCCAAGCACCAGGGCTTGGGCCGGCAGCGTCGGTTCAGCCTGGCCATTGAGTTGCTGGCGGGCGGCGTCCACGGCAGTGAACAGCGCCGACCACAGCAGCGCCAGTGTGAGTGTGCCGAGCAGCGGGGCGTACGGCAGGGTGTCCATGGGCGGCCGTCAGATATGCAGGATGAATTCGCGGACCAGCTTGCTGCCGAAATAGGCCAGCATCAGCAGGCAGAAACCGGCGAGGGTCCAGCGGATCGCCTTGTGGCCGCGCCAGCCCAGGCGGGTGCGGCCCCACAGCAGCACGCTGAAGACGATCCAGGCCACGCAGGCCAGCAGGGTCTTGTGCACCAGGTGCTGGGCGAACAGGTTGTCGAGGAACAACCAGCCGGAAATCAGCGACAGCGACAGCAGGCCCCAGCCGGCCCAGAGGAAACCGAACAACAGGCTCTCCATCGTTTGCAGCGGCGGGAAGTTGCGGATCAGCCCGGACGGGTGCTTGTTCTTCAGCTGGTGGTCCTGCAGCAACAGCAGCAGGGCCTGGAACACGGCGATGGTGAACAGGCCGTAGGCCAGGATCGACAGCAGGATGTGCGCCAGTATGCCCGGTTCCTCGTTGATCAGCGGCACCGTGCCGGGCGGGGCGAACTGGGCCAGCAGGGCGGTCACCGCGCCGAGCGGGAACAGCAGGACCAGCAGGTTTTCCACCGGAATGCTCAGGCAGGCGACCAGCGTCAGGGCGATCACCGCCACGGCGATCAGGCTGGCGGCACTGAAGAAGTCGAGGCTCAGGCCCAGCGGTGTGATCAGCTGGAAGAACAGCGCGCCGCCCTGGGCGAACACTGCCAATGTACCGAGCAGGCCGAGCAGCCGTTTGTCGGCACGGGCGCCACGGGCCAGGCCGGTGGCCTGGAAGATGGTCGCGGCCACATAAAGGAAGGCGGCGAGCAGATTGGGGATGAGGCTGGGTGAAGAGAGCATAAGTCCTGGCAGGCAAGCCCTAAAGGGACGGAGTTTGGCATAGATCGCGGTGGGCAAGGAAGACCGGGAAGCCTGCCCCTGTGCCTGGCGAGCGACTTGTACCGTATATGCCGGCCCATTCGCCGGCAAAGCCGGCTCCTGCCGGTGTGGGGCGCGCGATCTCTTTACCTGCTGATGTCACCGAATATCTACCCGACAGGCGTCAAGGTGTGCGCCGCCGTCGCTCTTCGCTATAATCGCCGCCTTGCTGTGCCCAGCGCGTGTACCTGTTCACCTGGGCGCCTGAAAAACCTCGGCTTTACTGGGCCTGAAAGGATCACCATGTTCGAAAACCTGACCGACCGCCTGTCACAGACGCTGCGCCATGTCACCGGCAAGGCCAAGCTGACCGAAGACAACATCAAGGACACGCTGCGCGAAGTGCGCATGGCCCTGCTCGAGGCCGACGTCGCCCTGCCGGTGGTCAAGGATTTCGTCAACAGCATCAAGGAACGCGCGGTCGGCACCGAAGTGTCGCGCAGCCTCACGCCAGGCCAGGCCTTCGTCAAGATCGTCCAGGCCGAACTGGAAAGCCTGATGGGCGCGGCCAACGAAGAGCTGACGCTCAACGCCGCGCCACCCGCCGTGGTGCTGATGGCCGGCCTGCAGGGTGCCGGTAAGACCACTACCGCCGGCAAGCTGGCGCGCCACCTGAAAGAACGCAAGAAGAAGAGCGTGATGGTGGTGTCGGCCGACGTCTACCGTCCGGCGGCGATCAAGCAGCTCGAAACCCTGGCCAACGACATCGGCGTGACCTTCTTCCCGTCCGACATCAGCCAGAAGCCGGTGGCCATCGCCGAAGCGGCGATCCGCGAAGCCAAGCTCAAGTTCATCGACGTGGTCATCGTCGACACCGCCGGCCGCCTGCATGTCGATGCCGACATGATGGACGAGATCAAGGCCCTGCACGCCGCGGTCAAGCCGATCGAAACCCTGTTCGTGGTCGACGCCATGACCGGCCAGGACGCCGCCAACACTGCCAAGGCCTTCGGCGATGCCCTGCCGCTGACCGGCGTGGTGCTGACCAAGGTCGACGGTGACGCCCGTGGCGGTGCCGCCCTGTCGGTGCGCGCCATCACCGGCAAGCCGATCAAGTTCATCGGCATGGGCGAGAAGACCGAAGCCCTCGAGCCGTTCCACCCCGACCGTATCGCCTCGCGCATCCTCGGCATGGGTGACGTGCTCAGCCTGATCGAGCAGGCCGAGCAGAACATCGACAAGGCCAAGGCCGACAAGCTCGCCAAGAAGCTGAAGAAGGGCAAGGGCTTCGACCTCGAAGATTTCCGCGACCAGCTGCAGCAGATGAAAAACATGGGCGGCCTCGGTGGCTTGATGGACAAGCTGCCCAGCATCGGCGGCATGAACCTGTCGCAGATGGGCAACGCCCAGGGCGCCGCCGAGAAGCAGTTCAAGCAGATGGAGGCGATCATCAACTCCATGACCCCGGCCGAGCGTCGCGACCCCGACCTGATCAGTGGTTCGCGCAAGCGTCGTATCGCCCTCGGTTCCGGCACCCAGGTGCAGGACATCGGCCGCTTGATCAAGCAGCACAAGCAGATGCAGAAGATGATGAAGAAATTCTCCGCCAAGGGCGGCATGGCCAAGATGATGCGTGGCCTTGGCGGGATGCTGCCAGGTGGCGGCATGCCAAAAATGTAAGCGAATCCGGAGGGCCGCCCTGCTTTATATAGGAAGCGCGGCAGCCCTCCAGCCCCCGCCTCGGCGGGATAACGGCCGCAACATAGCGGCTAAACCGGCAGAACTGAGCGGTCGGGCATGTGCTCGCCGAAAAAGGCATTTGCAAATGTCCGTGTATTCCCCGAGAATATGCGGCCTTTTGGGCACCCGTGTGCCCATTGGGCATTCAGTTTTGCAGCACCGACTATAGGAACGATGTTCACATGGTAACCATTCGTCTGGCCCGTGGCGGCTCGAAAAAGCGCCCATTCTACCACCTGACCGTGACCAACTCGCGTAACGCCCGTGACGGCCGTTTCGTTGAGCGCGTTGGCTTCTTCAACCCGATCGCATCGGGCGCCGAAGTCAAGCTGTCGGTCAACCAAGAGCGCGTCACCTACTGGCTGAGCCAGGGCGCACAGCCGTCTGAGCGCGTTGCTCAGCTGCTGAAGGAAGCTGCCAAGGCTGCAGCCTGAGCAGTATGAACGCGACGCCAGAAAAGGCTGACGACCTCATCGTCGTTGGCAAGATTTTTTCGGTTCACGGCGTTCGCGGCGAGGTGAAGGTGTATTCCTTTACCGATCCGATTGAAAACCTGTTGGATTATCCGCGCTGGACGCTTCGGCATGAAGGCAAGGTAAAGCAGGTCGAGCTGGTCAGCGGTCGTGGCTCCCAGAAGGGCCTGGTCGTGAAGCTCAAAGGCCTCGATGATCGCGATGAAGCCCGTCTTCTGAGTGGTCATGAAATCTGCATTTCGCGAAGCCTTTTGCCCAACCTGGCAACCGACGAGTACTACTGGTACCAGTTGGTGGGCCTGAAGGTCATCAATCAGGACGAACACCTGTTCGGCAAGATCGATCACCTGTTGGAGACCGGCGCGAACGATGTATTGGTGGTCAAGCCTTGTGCAGGCAGCCTGGATGATCGCGAGCGTCTGTTGCCCTATACCGGGCAATGCGTGCTGGCAGTCGACCTGGAAGCCGGTGTGATGCGCGTTGAATGGGACGCGGATTTCTAAACGATGGATACCCTTCGCGTAGAAGTCGTCACGTTGTTCCCCGAGATGTTCTCGGCCATCACGGAGTACGGCATTACCAGCCGCGCGGTGAAACAGGGGTTGCTGCAAGTGACCTGCTGGAACCCGCGGGACTACACCACAGATCGTCACCATACGGTGGATGATCGGCCGTTTGGCGGTGGTCCGGGCATGGTGATGAAAATCAAGCCTCTGGAAGACGCCCTGGCCAGTGCCAGGCAAGCGACTGGAGCTGCGGCGAAGGTGATCTACCTCTCGCCACAAGGCCGCAAGCTGACTCAGCAGGCGGTCAAGGGCTTGGCCGAACAGGAGTCGTTGATCCTGATCGCCGGTCGTTATGAAGGCATCGACGAGCGCTTTATCGAGGCTCATGTCGATGAGGAGTGGTCGATTGGCGACTATGTGCTTTCCGGTGGCGAGCTGCCGGCCATGGTACTGATCGATGCGGTTACGCGGCTGCTGCCCGGAGCTTTAGGGCATGTGGACTCGGCGGAGGAAGATTCTTTCACCGACGGTCTGCTGGATTGCCCGCACTACACCCGACCTGAGGTGTATGCGGATCAGCGTGTACCCGACGTGTTGCTAAGTGGCAACCATGCACATATCCGGCGTTGGCGGATGAAGCAGTCCCTTGGTAGGACCTTCGAACGACGCGCCGATCTTCTGGAAAGTCGCTCGCTTTCTGGAGAAGAGAAGAAGCTGCTCGAGGAATACCTCCGCGAGCGGGACGATAGTTAAACGTATCGATGGTGGATCGCGTTATCCATCTTAGGAGCACAGCATGACCAACAAGATCATCCAGCAGCTCGAAGCCGAGCAGATGAGCAAAGAGATCCCGACCTTTGCACCAGGCGACACCGTTGTCGTCCAGGTTAAAGTGAAGGAAGGCGACCGCTCGCGTCTGCAGGCGTTCGAAGGCGTCGTTATCGCCAAGCGTAACCGCGGTCTGAACAGCGCCTTCACCGTGCGCAAGATCTCCAGCGGCGTTGGCGTAGAGCGTACCTTCCAGACTTACAGCCCGCAGATCGACAGCCTGGCCGTGAAACGTCGTGGTGACGTGCGTAAAGCCAAGCTGTACTACCTGCGCGACCTGTCCGGCAAAGCCGCTCGCATCAAGGAAAAACTGTCCTGAGTACAGTTTGCCTGGCGGCCTAGGCCGCCTTGCGAGAAAAAAGCAGCCTTCGGGCTGCTTTTTTGCTTTCTGAAACCTGCCCTTGCGATGTGACCCGAAGATGACCAGCCGAGACCAGGAAATCCAGCGCCGCACCGAACTGTCGGTGACCCGCGTGACCAAGGCGGTGTTCCCCAACACCACCAACCACCACAACACCCTGTTCGGCGGCACTGCCCTGGCGTGGATGGACGAAGTGTCGTTCATCGCCGCCACCCGTTTCTGCCGCCTGCCGCTGGTGACCGTATCCACCGACCGCATCGACTTCAAGCACCCGATTCCGGCGGGCTCGATCGTCGAACTGGTGGGCAGCGTGGTCAAGGTCGGCAACACCAGCCTGCAGGTGCAGGTGGATGTGTTCGTCGAGAACATGTACCTCGATGGCCGCGAGCGGGCCATTCATGGCGTATTCAGCTTCGTCGCCATCGACGAGGACAAGCGCCCGGTGCCGGTGCTGCCAGCCTCCTGACGTTCCCCATCCCTGTAGGAGCCAGCCTTGCTGGCGAACCTGCGCACCATGACAGAACGGTGGCGCCTGCGTTCGCCAGCAAGGCTGGCTCCTACAGGTTGGGCTCCGGTGCCACCAGCGCCACCAGCGTCCAACCCGGTTGAGGCTTGAACGGGTTTTCCGGGCTGGCCACATGCACCCAACCGTTGCTGTCGCGGGCGAACAGCAATGTCGCGCGCTCACCGTGCAGTTGCTGGTAGTCCGCCCAGGTAAATGCCTCGGTCAACGTGGTGCTGTACAACTCGGCGCCCTGGTGCAACAGCTTTGCCAGCTGTGCATAGGTCAGCGGACTCGACCCAAGCAGTTGCCCGCGGTGTTCTTCACTGGCCCGGTGCTTGTCGCTGCGCTGTTTCTCCAGCCCGCTAGCCAGCACGAACAGCCGGCCGTGGCCGAAATCATGACGAAAACGCGCGCAGGCCAACGCATTGAGCTCGCCTGCCGGCGAGAGGCCGAGCAGGTGGCCCAGGCCGACCAGATCCAGATGGGCATCGGCATGCTGCGAGGCCGGGTTGCCGAAGTAGGTGGGCAGGTTCTCCATGCGCGCGGCACGGATGTTCTCCCAGCTCGAGTCGGTCAGCAGCACCCGGCAGCCCAGTTGTTGCAGGGCCTTGGCGATGGCCCGCGCGGGTGGGTTGGCACCCACGACGAGGAACCCGCTCGGCGCTGGCTCTGCCACCTTGAGCAGACGCGCCAGCGGCCTGGCCGTGGCGCTCTGTAGCACCACGGTGCCAATGATCACGGCGAAGGTCAGCGGCACCAGCAGCAGCGCGCCCTCATGGCCGGCCTCGTCCAGGCGGATGGCGAAGATGGCCGACACCGCCGCGGCGACGATGCCCCGTGGCGCAATCCAGGCCAGTAGCGCGCGCTCCCTCCAGTTCAATGGCGAGCCCAGGGTAGACAGCCACACGTTCAACGGCCGCGCCAGCAACTGGATGACCAGCAGCAGCGCCAGCACCGCCGGGCCCAGGCCCAGCAAGGCATGCAGATCGAGCCGCGCGGCCAGGAGAATGAACAGCCCGGAGATCAGCAGCACGCTCAGATTCTCCTTGAAGTGCAGAATCTGCCGCACATCCACGCCAGGCATGTTGGCCAGCCACATGCCCATCACCGTGACCGCCAGCAGGCCGGATTCATGGACGATCTGGTTGGCGGCGATGAAGATGCCCAGCACCGCCGCCAGCGAAGCCAGGTTGTGCAGGTATTCCGGCAGCCACTGCTCACGCATGACCTGCCCGAGTAACCAGCCGCCGGCGACACCGAGCGCACTGCCGCAGAAGATCACGCCGGCGAAGGTCACCAGGCTCTGGCTCACGCCGTCACCGGCGGCGCTGGCAATGATGAAGCTGTAGACCACCACCGCCAGCAGCGCGCCGATCGGGTCGATGACGATCCCTTCCCAGCGCAGGATGTTGGCGATCGCCGCCTTGGGCCGCACCACCCGCAGCATGGGCACGATCACCGTGGGGCCGGTGACCAGGGTCAGGGTGCCGAACAGGATCGCCAGGGGCCAGTCGAAGCCGAGCAGCCAGTGGGTGGCCAGGGCGATCACCAGCCAGGTGCTCAGCGCCCCGACGGTGACCAGGCGATGAACCACGCTGCCGATCTCGCGCCATTGCGACAGGTGCAGGGTGAGGCTGCCTTCGAACAGGATCAACGCCACGGCCAGCGACACCAGCGGCATCAAGAGCGGGCCGAACAGGGCCTGGGGTTGCAGCCAGCCCAGTACGGGCCCAGCGAGAATACCGCACAGCAACAGGAACAGGATCGCCGGCAGCTTCAGGCGCCAGGCCAGCCATTGGCAGAGCAGCGCCGCCGCGCCAATGCCGCCGACACTCAAAAGAATCTGCTGTTCGTTCATGCGGGCTCCCTCGGCATGCAATGTTATGAAAGACTAAGCGCCATTTCGCCGTTTGCCACCGAGTCTGCATGCCAGCCCTAGACCACCCCCTGATCGACCAGTTCCTCGATGCCCTCTGGCTGGAGAAGGGCCTGTCCGACAACACCCGCACCTCTTATCGAAGCGACCTGGCGCTGTTCAATGGCTGGCTTCAGGAGCAGGGCGTGGCGCTGCCTGACGCCGGTCGCGAGTTGATCCTCGACCACCTGGCCTGGCGTTTCGACCAGGCCTACAAGCCCCGTTCGACTGCACGGTTTCTCTCTGGCGTGCGGGGTTTCTACCGCTATCTGCTGCGCGAGCGGATGATCGCCGTCGACCCGACCTTGCAGGTCGACATGCCGCAACTCGGCCGTCCGTTGCCCAAATCCCTGTCGGAAGCCGATGTCGAAGCGTTGCTCAAGGCCCCCGACCTGGGCGAGGCCATCGGCCAGCGCGACCGGGCCATGCTCGAAGTGCTCTACGCCTGCGGGTTACGGGTGACCGAACTGGTCAGCCTGACGCTGGACCAGGTCAACCTGCGCCAGGGCGTGTTGCGGGTGATGGGCAAGGGCAGCAAGGAGCGCCTGGTGCCGATGGGTGAGGAGGCCGTGCTGTGGCTCGAACGCTACCTGCGTGATGGTCGTGCCGAACTACTCAACGGGCGGCCCAGCGACGTGCTGTTCCCCAGCCTGCGCGGCGAGCAGATGACCCGGCAGACCTTCTGGCATCGGATCAAGCACCACGCGCGGGTGGCGGGCATCGACAAGCCGTTGTCGCCGCACACCCTGCGCCACGCGTTCGCCACCCACCTGCTCAACCACGGCGCCGACCTGCGCGTGGTGCAGATGTTGCTGGGGCACAGCGACCTCTCCACCACGCAGATCTACACCCACGTGGCCAAGGCGCGCCTGCAGCAGCTGCACGCCCAGCACCACCCGCGTGGATGAATGATATTCATGTTCCGCCGACCGGTGCCTGAGGACCCCTACTGCGCCGGTCTGTTGTGGTAGGCTTGGACGGTTTGTTGCAAGGGCCGACCGTTCGCCGCGTTCAAGGCGCGGGCGACGCCCCTCCGGCCCCGTCCGCCCTCAGGAGTTCCCATGCGCGTGACCCAGATTTTCGCCGCCGCCGCCCTGGCGCTGGCCAGCACCTTTGCCGCCGCCGCGGCCACCGAGACGACTGCCGGCGCCGAGCAGGCGATCCGCAAGTCGTTGCAGAACCTCGAGCTGGAAGTGCCTGTCGAGAGCGTTGCCAGCAGCCCGCTCAGCGGCCTTTACGAAGTCAAGCTGCAGGGCGGCCGCGTGCTGTATGCCAGCGCCGACGGCCAGTTCGTGATGCAGGGCTACCTGTTCCAGATCCAGGACGGCAAGCCGGTCAACCTCACCGAGAAGACCGAGCGCCAAGGCATCGCCAAGCTCATCAACGGTATTCCGGCGGGCGAGATGATCGTCTACCCGGCCAAGGGCGAGACCAAGTCGCACATCACCGTGTTCACCGACACCACCTGCCCGTACTGCCACAAGCTGCATGCCGAAGTGCCCGAGCTCAACCGTCGCGGTATCGAAGTGCGCTACGTCGCCTTCCCGCGCCAGGGCCTGGGTTCGCCGGGTGACGAGCAGTTGCAGGCGGTCTGGTGTTCGAGCGACCGCCGCGCGGCGCTGGACAAGATGGTCGACGGCAAAGAGATCAAGGCCGCCAAGTGCGCCAACCCGGTGGGCAAGCAATTCGCCCTGGGCCAGTCGATCGGTGTCAACGGCACGCCGGCCATCGTGCTCGAAAGCGGCCAGGTGATCCCGGGCTACCAGCCGGCACCGCAGGTGGCCAAGCTGGCCCTGGCCGGCCAGCAGCAAGCGGCCAAGTAAATCATTCAGTACGCCGTCGTCATGGGGTGACGGCATGTTTCACGGTCGGCGCAGGTGCCGGCCGTTCAATGGGGAGTTCACAGTGAAACCGGTCAAAGTAGGCATCTGTGGGTTGGGGACCGTCGGTGGCGGAACCTTCAATGTACTTCAGCGCAACGCCGAGGAGATCGCCCGCCGTGCCGGGCGCGGTATTGAAGTGGCACAGATTGCCATGCGCTCGCAGAACCCGAATTGCCAGATTACCGGTACCCCCATTACCGCTGATGTATTCGAAGTCGCGAGCAACCCCGAGATCGATATCGTCATCGAGCTGATCGGTGGCTACACCATCGCCCGCGACCTGGTGCTCAAGGCCATCGACAACGGCAAGCACGTGGTCACCGCCAACAAGGCGCTGATCGCCGTGCACGGCAACGAGATCTTCGCCAAGGCCCGCGAGAAGGGCGTCATCGTCGCCTTCGAGGCCGCGGTGGCCGGTGGCATCCCGGTGATCAAGGCCATCCGCGAAGGCCTGTCGGCCAACCATATCAACTGGCTGGCCGGGATCATCAACGGCACCGGCAACTTCATCCTCACCGAAATGCGCGACAAGGGCCGCGCGTTCCCCGACGTGCTGGCCGAGGCCCAGGCGCTGGGTTACGCCGAAGCCGACCCGACCTTCGACGTCGAGGGTATCGACGCCGCGCACAAGCTGACCATCCTGGCGTCCATCGCCTTTGGTATCCCGCTGCAGTTCGACAAGGCCTACACCGAAGGCATCACCCAGCTGACCACAGCCGACGTCAACTACGCCGAGGCCCTGGGCTATCGCATCAAGCACCTGGGCGTGGCCCGTCGCACCAGCGCCGGCATCGAGCTGCGCGTGCACCCGACGCTGATCCCCAACGACCGCCTGATCGCCAACGTCAACGGCGTGATGAACGCGGTGATGGTCAACGGCGATGCCGCTGGTTCCACGCTCTACTATGGCGCTGGAGCCGGCATGGAGCCGACCGCGTCGTCGGTGGTCGCCGACCTGGTCGACGTGGTTCGCGCCATGACCTCCGACCCTGAGAACCGCGTCCCTCACCTGGCCTTCCAGCCGGACGCGCTGTCGGCCCACCCGATCCTGCCGATCGAAGCCTGCGAAAGCGCCTACTACCTGCGCATCCAGGCCAAGGACCACCCGGGCGTGCTCGCCCAGGTCGCCAGTATCCTCTCGGAGCGCGGCATCAACATCGAGTCGATCATGCAGAAGGAAGCGGAAGAGCAGGATGGCCTGGTGCCGATGATCCTGCTTACCCACCGTGTGGTCGAGCAGCGCATCGACGACGCCATCGTCGCCCTGGAAGCGCTCCAGGATGTGGTCGGCAAGGTCGTGCGCATCCGCGTCGAACAGCTCAATTAATTCAGCGGCGGGCCGCCACGGCGGCCCGCGCCCAGCACCGAAGGTTTGCATATGCGCTATATCAGTACCCGCGGCCAGGCTCCGGCCCTGAACTTCGAAGACGTCCTGCTGGCTGGCCTGGCCAGCGATGGCGGCCTGTACGTTCCCGAGAACCTGCCACGCTTCACCCAGGAAGAGATCGCCTCCTGGGCCGGCCTGCCGTACCACGAGCTGGCCTTCCGGGTGATGCGCCCGTTCGTCGACGGCAGCATCGCCGACGCCGATTTCAAGAAGATTCTCGAAGAGACCTACGGCAACTTCGCCCATGCCGCCGTCGCGCCACTGCGTCAGCTGAACGGCAACGAGTGGGTGATGGAACTGTTCCACGGCCCGACCCTGGCGTTCAAGGATTTCGCCCTGCAACTGCTCGGCCGCCTGCTCGACCACGTGCTGGTCAAGCGTGGCGAGCGCGTGGTGATCGTCGGCGCCACCAGCGGTGACACCGGCTCCGCCGCCATCGAAGGCTGCCGCCGTTGCGACAACGTCGACATCTTCATCCTGCACCCGCACCAGCGCGTGTCGGAAGTGCAGCGCCGGCAGATGACCACCATCCTGGGTGACAACATCCACAACATCGCCATCGAGGGTAACTTCGACGACTGCCAGGAGATGGTCAAGGCCAGTTTCGCTGACCAGTCGTTCCTCAAGGGTACTCGCCTGGTAGCGGTCAACTCGATCAACTGGGCGCGGATCATGGCCCAGATCGTCTACTACTTCCACGCCGCCCTGCAGCTGGGTGGCCCGGCCCGTTCGGTGGCGTTCTCGGTACCGACCGGCAACTTCGGCGACATCTTCGCCGGTTACCTGGCTCGCAACATGGGCCTGCCGATCAGCCAGCTGGTGGTGGCGACCAACCGCAACGACATCCTGCACCGCTTCATGAGCGGCAACCAGTACGTCAAGGATGCCCTGCACCCGACGCTGTCGCCATCGATGGACATCATGGTCTCGTCGAACTTCGAGCGCCTGCTGTTCGACCTGCACGGCCGCAACGGCGCCGCCGTGGCCGCGTTGATGGACACCTTCAAGCAAGGCGGCGGCTTCAGTGTCGAGGCAGATCGCTGGACCGAAGCCCGCAAGCTGTTCGACTCGCTGGCCGTTACCGACGAGCAGACCTGCGAAACCATCGCCGAGGTGTTCAAGAGCACCGGCGAAGTGCTCGACCCGCACACCGCGATCGGCGTCAAGGCCGCCCGTGAGTGCCGCCGCAGCCTGGACACACCGATGGTGGTGCTGGGCACTGCGCACCCGGTCAAGTTCCCCGAAGCGGTGGAGAAGGCCGGCGTTGGCAAGGCCCTCGAGCTGCCCGCGCACCTCAGCGACCTGTTCAGCCGTGAAGAACGCTGCACGGTGTTGGCCAACGACCTGAAGACTGTCCAGGCCTTCGTCAGCCAGCACGGTAACCGCGGCAAGCCTCTGTAAGCGCCATCCGGTCAGTGAAAAAGCCGCCCTTTGGGCGGTTTTTTCTTTAAGGACCAATCCCATGTTTTTTTCAGTTTTTTCCTATATCTGGCTGCCGCAGTCCTTCCTAGAGTGAGCGCCCATCCGAGCTGGCAGCCACGAACAGGAGAAGCACATGCGCAGGCTTCATGTCCTCATCCACCAAGTCCGTCCCTCCCATCAGATCCTCCTGCACCAGGCCTTCAACGCCCTTGGGGTGTTCGACGTGCGCCTGCACGATCAACTGTCCGCCACCAAGGCCAGCCTCGCCCAGGCGAGCGCTCTGGATGTGCTGGTACTTGACCATGGCATGCCCAGGCGCACCGGGCAGGCGTTGATCGATCATCTTGAGCGTGTGTCGGAGCCGCGGCCCTTGCTGTTCGTCGGGCAAGCCGACGAAAAGGGCCCGGATCTGGCCAGGGAGGCCCGCAAGAGGGGGCTGAGGGTTATTGCCGAGCTGCCCTGGCCTTTGTCGACCAGCGTGCTGGACGCTGCGCTCAAACGCCTGAAAAGCTCACCCGACGATGGGGTAGGGCGGGCTGGCTGAACTGTCATATTCACCGCGCATGCTCGTCGGGAAGGGCCTGGAGTGGAGAACTTTCCAACAGGTCCGATGGTCAGTTCCTCCATGTCCACCACCCAGCGAGTGATCCGGATGGAAAGAATCTGCAGGCTGCTCAACGACGCTCTGACCCCTTACCACGCCTCGCTTGGCGCCCTCGACGCCAGCGGTAATCGCCAACTGACCCTCTATGACGAACAGGGTGCCGAGACGTTGCGGCGCCAGGTGTGCGCGCGACAGTTGGTCGAGCAACAGCTGCTGGTCGATCTGGTCGATGGCCTGCACCGTGACCTGCAGATTGCCGAGGGCCGGCTGCAACCTTGTGTGATCGCTGCCTTGCAACATCGTCAGGAACGCCAGGGAACCTTTGCCTGAGTGTCCCGTCAGAATGATCAAGGGTGGCCTGGTGGTGCTTTGCTCCGGTATTGCCAGGCTACCGCCGCAAGTCCCTGAGGACTTTCGCTTGACCCCGGTCGTCTTCCCCAGCGGCCGGGGTTTCTTTTTGCCTGGCTAGCGCGGTGATTGATCGTCGAAAAAGTGCCGGGCCTGTTCGAGATAGTCCGTTTGCAGCTCAGGGTCCAGCCAGCGCGCATATAGCCCAGGTAGCGTGTCGGTTCGCAATTCGGGCAACAACTGGTCGACATGGGCGATGGCTTCGCGCCCCAGGGGGGTGTCCGAGCAGCCCACATGGAGGAACTGATAGCGGTTCACGCCCTGGATCGGATGAAAGCGATAGTCGTCCAGCGAGCCGCCCTGTTGCTGAATGAGGTAGCGCATTTCGGGCCAGTAGCCGAGTACCAGTTGCAGGCGCCCCAGCTGCTGCATCTGCAACAGGCTGGCGGTGGCGTCGTTGCCGTAGTGACGGCTGAAGGCGCTGTCGGGCAGCTGGCGAAGGATTTCGTCCACCTGGGCGCTGTAGCTGCGCTCGGCGACGATGCCAAGCTTGAGCTGGGTCTGGTTCAGCAATCGCTTGAGGTCGACCTGTTGCTCATCCAGGAACGGGGCAAGCAGTGCTTCGTCCTGCCTGCGCACCACCAGCCCGCTGCTCAGCACGCCCAAAGATGCCAGGGAAAAGTGCACGTATTTCTCGCGCTCAGGGGTCCACAGCAAGGTGGGGTCGCAGGTGAAGCTCGGCTCCTGAAGCATCTGCAGGCCCCGGGCGCGGTTGACTCGGACAATGCTGTGCTCGTACTCGGGCATCTGCGCGATCAGCAATGGCAACAACTGATCGATCACACCCTGGCCTTTGGCGGCCCCTTCGAAAATGGTGAATGGCGGCAGGTCGCGCACCAGCCAGAGCAGGCGCTCCTTGGCCTGGGCTGCTGGCCCTGCAAGCAGGGCCAACATCAGGCAGCACAGCGCGGGCAGGCGACCGAGGCGCATGCGGCAGGCAGGTCAGACCGTGCCGGCTTCACGCAGGCGGGCAATGGCCGCCGCGTCGTAGCCCAGGCCGGTAAGTACCGCGGTGGTGTGCTCGCCGAGGGCTGGGCCGACCCATTCGGTAGAGCCCGGCGTATCGGAAAGCTTGGGCACGATGCCAGGCATCTTGAAGGGCTTGCCATCCGGCAGCCGGGCCTGGAGGAACATTTCGCGGGCCAGGTACTGCGGGTCGTTGAACATGTCCTCGGCCGAATAGATGCGGCTGGCGGGTACTTCGGCCGCGTTGAGCGTCTGCATCACGTCGGCCAGTGGCAGGCTGTTGGCCCAGCGGTCGATCACCCCGTACAGCTCGTCACGGCGCGCATCGCGGCCATCGTTGCTGGCCAGCGTGGCGTCATTGGCCAGGTCGTCGCGGCCAATGGCCTGCATGAAGCGTTTGAAGATTGCATCGCCATTGGCGCCGATCTGCACATGGCGGCCATCCAGCGTGGTGTGGATGGAAGAGGGGGTGATGCCCGGCATGATGTTGCCGGTGCGCTCGCGTATGAAACCGAACACGTCGAACTCCGGGACCATGCTTTCCATCATGGCGAAGATCGCTTCGTACAGGGCCACATCCACCACCTGGCCCTGGCCGCCATTGACTTCGCGATGACGCAGGGCCATCAGCGCGCCGATCACGCCCCACAGCGCGGCGATCGAGTCGCCGATGGAGATGCCGGTACGCACCGGTGGGCGGTCCTCGAAGCCGGTGATGTAGCGCAGCCCGCCCATCGATTCGCCCACTGCACCGAAACCTGGCTGGTCCTTCATCGGACCGGTCTGGCCGAAGCCCGACAGGCGCACCATCACCAGGTTCGGGTTGAGCGCATGCAGCACATCCCAGCCCAGGCCGAGTTTCTCCAGCACGCCGGGGCGGAAGTTCTCGATCAGGATGTCGGCTTCGGCCAGCAGGCGTTTGAGCACCTCGCGGCCTTCGGGGTGCTTGAGGTTCAGCGTCAGCGATTGCTTGTTGCGCGCCTGGACGAACCACCACAGCGACGTGCCCTCGTACAGCTTGCGCCACTTGCGTAGAGGGTCGCCGCCGTCCGGCGATTCCACCTTGACCACCTCGGCGCCGAACTCTGCACAGATGCGCGAAGCGAAGGGGCCGGCGATCAGGGTGCCGAGCTCGATGACTTTCAGGCCGGCGAGAGGTTTGCTGGGCGTGGGCATGGGGCATCCTGACGAATGGGCGTGAGGGCAGGTTGTATCACAGCTCGGCGGCGGCAGGTACTGTCGCGTGGCACAAGAAATGTGTCCGCACAATCGGAGTTTGATGGCCGCGTGGAGAGGGCTTGGGCGATGGCCCAGTGTCGCCTGTGCCGGCCCATTCGCCAGCAAAGCTGGCTCCTACAGGTACCCTGCGCCTGCGCACATCTGTAGGAGCCAGCCTTGCTGGCGATGCCCGGCATAGCCGGGCCAGGAATGCCACGCGCCCCGCTGCCGCCCAGGATCAGTTAGACTGTGCCACTTTTCTCCCCGCAAGAAGCCCATCGCCCATGGCCCAGCCGTCCACCACCTACAAGTTCGAACTGAATCTGACCGACCTCGACCGCGGTGTATACGAGAGCGTTCGCCAGACCATCGCCCGTCACCCCTCGGAGACCGAGGAGCGTATGGCCGTGCGCCTGCTGGCCTACGCTCTTTGGTACAACGAGCAGCTGTCGTTCGGCCGTGGCCTGTCGGACGTCGACGAAGCGGCACTGTGGGAAAAGAGCCTGGATGATCGCATCCTGCACTGGATCGAAGTCGGCCAGCCCGATGCCGAGCGCCTGACCTGGTGCTCGCGCCGTACCGAGCGCACCAGCCTGCTGGCCTACGGTAGTCTGCGGGTGTGGCAGAACAAAGTGGTCGATGCGGTCAAGGGCCTGAAGAACCTGAGCATCGCCGCGGTACCGCAGGAGGTGCTGGAAACCCTGGCCACCGACATGCCGCGGACCATCAAGTGGGACGTGATGATCAGCGAAGGCACGGTGTTCGTCACCGACGACCGTGGCCAGCACGAAGTTCAGCTCGAGTGGCTGCTCGGCGAGCGCGGCTGACCTGCCCTTTATCTGATTGCCGAAGGCCCCATGCGTATCGAACCTCGTCCCCTGCCGTCGACCCTGCCGTTTCTGGGTAACCTGCCGCCTTTGCTGACCCGCCTGTATGCCGCCCGTGGCGTTCAGTCGGAAACCGAGTTGGACAAGGGCCTGGCGCGTTTGTTGCCGTTCCAGCAGCTCAAAGGTATCGATGCGGCGGTGGACCTGCTGGTCGAGGCCCTCGACCAGCGCCAGCGGATTCTCATTGTCGGCGATTTCGACGCCGACGGTGCCACCGCCAGCACGGTGGGGGTGCTGGGCCTGCGTCTGCTGGGCGCGGCCCACGTCGATTACCTGGTACCCAACCGATTCGAGTATGGTTACGGCCTGACGCCCGAGATCGTCCAGGTTGCGCTGGAGCGTCAGCCGCAGCTATTGATCACCGTGGATAACGGCATTTCCAGTGTCGACGGTGTGGCGGCCGCCAAGGCTGCGGGGTTGAGGGTGCTGGTCACCGACCACCACTTGCCTGGCGAGCAGTTGCCGGATGCCGATGCCATCGTCAACCCGAACCAGCCTGGTTGCGAGTTCCCGAGCAAGTCGCTGGCGGGCGTCGGGGTGATCTTCTATGTGCTGATGGCCCTGCGCGCGCGCCTGCGCAGCCTCGGGCGCTACGAAACGCAGGCGCAGCCGAACATCGGCGAACTGCTCGATCTGGTTGCGTTGGGCAGTGTCGCCGACGTGGTGCCGCTGGATGCCAACAACCGCATCCTGGTGCACCAGGGGCTCGAGCGTATCCGCGCCGGCCGTGCGCGGCCTGGGCTCAAGGCCATTCTCGAGGTGGCCCGGCGTGACCATCGGCGTATCACCTCCACCGACCTGGGCTTCATTCTCGGCCCTCGGCTCAATGCAGCCGGCCGACTGGATGACATGAGCCTCGGCATTGAATGCCTGCTGTGCGAGGACGCTGCGCTGGCGCTAGACATGGCCCAGGAGCTGGATGGCCTGAACCAGGACCGCAAGTCCATCGAGCAGGGCATGCAGCGCGAGGCGCTGGCCCAGCTCAAGGATCTGCCGGTGGAGTCCATGCCCTATGGGCTTTGCCTGTTCGACGCTGACTGGCACCAGGGGGTGATCGGGATTCTGGCGTCACGCCTGAAGGAGCGTTACCACCGCCCGACCATCGCCTTTGCCGATGCGGGGGAGGGGATGCTCAAGGGCTCGGCGCGGTCGGTGGCGGGCTTCCATATTCGCGATGCGCTGGATGCGGTGGCGGCGCGATATCCGTCGTTGATCAGCAAGTTTGGTGGGCATGCGATGGCCGCTGGGTTGTCGTTGCCTGCCGACAACTTCCCGGCGTTTGCCGAGGCCTTCGATGCGGAGGTGCGGCGGCAGTTGCGTGAGGAGGACCTGACGGGGCGGTTGCTGTCGGATGGCTCGCTGGCGGTCGAGGAGTTTCACCTGGAGCTGGCGCGGGCCTTGCGTAATGCCGGGCCTTGGGGGCAGCACTTCCCTGAACCATTGTTCCATGGGGTGTTTCAGCTGGTCTCGCAGCGGGTCGTGGGGGAGCGGCATCTCAAGGTCGTGCTCAAGAGCGAGTGTGGGGCGGTGACGCTGGATGGGATTGCCTTTGGGGTGGATCGGGAGGTTTGGCCGAATCCTACAGTGCGGTGGGTGGAGTTGGCCTACAAGCTGGATGTGAATGAGTTTCGGGGGAATGAGAGTGTGCAGTTGATGATTGCGCATATGGAAGCGCGGTGATTTCCTGTTAGTTGGTTAGTTGGTTAGTTGGTTAGTTGGTTAGTTGGTTAGTTGGTTAGTTGGTTGGTTAGTTGGTTGGTTCTGGGCTATGTGGGCATATCCGTTTGCTATGTAGACGCAGAGTCACCTTTCCGCCCTTACGGCGGCCTACTTTGGTCTTGGCCAAAGTAGGCAAAGCCGCTCGCTCCATCATACGGCTCCTACGCTGCGCTTCGGGGTCCCTTCGCTCCGGCGCCTTCCAGGCCCGCGCGGCCTACGACTTGCTGCGCAAGTCTACATCTCGCGCCTTCGGCTAACGCCGAAGGGTGCTGCGCACCTGGCCCTCCAGACGCCTGCGCTCAGCCTCCTGAAGTCGCGAAGTTACGGGCGGCGCCTAGGCAGACGCAGCTGTCGCTAGTTGTTTATTCATGGCCTTGAATACGCATTCGTCGGCAAAGTGCACGCCGCACCCTTGTAGGAGCCGGCTTTGCCGGCGAACCATTGGTGCAAACACCACAACCATCACTTCACTACATAACTATCAAACTTTCTGCTCTTCGCTCTTCGCTCTTCGCTCTTCGCTCTTCGCTTCTGCGAGCGCGCAGCGCCTCGCCCGGCTTTTGATCTTGGTGCGCGGTAGTTCAGGCGCCGCCCATTGCGACTTCAGGAGGCCGAGTGGAGTTCTTGCGTAGTGGGGCGACGGCCATGGATGGCCGTCGAGCGCTGCGCCCCAGGATGGGGCGTTCAGCGCGGTACCCACGGGAGCAAGAACGGAGCGAGGGAACCCCGGAGCGAAGCGCAGGGGCCGTATGATGGAGCGAGCGGTTTTGCCTACTTTTTCCAAGAAAAAAGTAGGCCGCCGTAAGGGCGGAAAGGTGAATCAGCGTCTCCATCGCCAATGGATATGCTCAAAAAACCAAAGACCATCACGCTGAGAGCTGAGAGCTGAGCGCCTATCCCCCATAAGCCCGCATGAACACCCCCACCACCTCCCGCACATGCACCTCCACCTCATCCCCCGTCAACGCCGGCGCACACCCCAGCAACAACCGATAATCCGGCGCCCCCTTGACCAGGCAGAAGAAGTGCTCCGCCGCCCGCAGCGGGTTGTCGATGCGCAGCAGCCCGCGTTGGTCAACACAGCGCAACAGCGCCTCCATCCCGGCCAACACCCGCTTCGGCCCCGCCTCGTAGAAGTACTGCCCGAACCCCGGATCCTGGCTCCCCAAGGCAAAAATCAGCCGGCTGAGCTTGACCGACTCGTCCGAGCTGATCAGCGCCTGGAACCCCCGCGCGATGTTCAACAGCACGTCCTCCAGCGCCACCCTGTCGGGGTACTCGAAGATCAGATCGGGCAGTTGGGTCTGGCAGGTCGCCATGACTGCCGCGCCGAACAAGGTCTGCTTGTCGGTGAAGTGGCTGTAGACCGTGAGTTTTGAAACACCTGCCGCCGCAGCGACCGCATCCATGCTGGTGTTGGCATAGCCAAGGCTGAGAAACAGCGACTTGGCCGCTTCGAGGATGGCCTCGCGTTTGGCCAGGTCCTTGGGCCGACCTGGGCCGATGGGTGCGTCGTTGGACATGGGTATCCGCATCTGTTCTGAAACCGCCCATCTTACCGGTTCGAGGGCCATCCGGCTGCAACGCGCGTCGCCGCGTTTTTCCGCTTTTTCTGTCAGCCGCCTGCTTCCCCGACCCGATTCCCTGACTTAATATACCCGTCAGTATAAATATTCGATGCGCCCTCTGCCAAAGGTCCTCCATCATGTTGCGTCGTGCGTTGTCCCTTGCCTTGCCCGCTGCCCTCGCGCTGCTTGCCGCCTGTGGCCAGCAGGCCGCGCCACCGTCGGCCCCGCGCCCGGCGCTGGTGATCCAGCCCCAACCTGCCGGCGCTTCGGCTGACAGCTACCCCGGTGAAGTGCGGGCGCGATTCGAGCCTGAGCTGGCCTTCCGCATCGGCGGCAAGGTGAACAAACGCCTGGTGGAGGAGGGGCAGCGGGTCAAGGCCGAGCAGGCTCTGGCCGAACTCGACCCGCAGGATGTGCGCCTGCAACTGGAGGCCAATCGCGCCCAACTGGCCGCCGCCGAGGCCAACCTGGCGCTGGTGCGCGCCGAGCGCGACCGTTACCAGAAATTGCTGGAGCGGCAAATGGTCAGCCGCTCGCAGTTCGACAACGCCGAAAATCTCTACCGCGCTGGCCTTGCCCGCTTGAAACAAGCCAAGGCCGAGTTCGAGGTTGCTGGTAACCAGGCCGATTACGCGGTGCTGCGCGCACCTCAGGCCGGCGTCATCGCCAAGCGTCAGGTCGAAGTGGGGCAGGTTGTCGCCGCGGGCCAGACCGTATTCACCCTGGCCGCCGATGGTGAGCGCGAGGTGGCGATCGGCTTGCCGGAGCAGCAATTCGCCCGATTCAACGTTGGGCAGACGGTGAGCGTGGAGCTGTGGTCGCACCCCAACCAGCGTTTCGAAGGGCGTATCCGTGAACTGTCGCCAGCGGCCGACCCGCGCTCGCGCACCTTCGCCGCACGCATCGCCTTCACCTCCAGCAATACCCCCGCTGAACTGGGCCAGAGCGCCCGTGTGTTCATCGCCCACACCGAGCAGGCGCCGCTTGCCGTGCCGTTGTCAGCGGTCACCGCCGAAGCCGGGCAGGCCTATGTGTGGCGGGTTGGCAAGGACAATCGCCTGGAGCGCGCCGCCGTTCGCCTTGGTGCCTACGGGGCCGACACCGTGCCGGTGCTCGAAGGCCTGCAGGCCGGCGACTGGGTGGTGGCCGCCGGTGGCCACGTACTGCGTGAAGGGCAGCAGGTGCGCCCGGTGGACCGCAGCAACCGTGAAGTGAACCTGGCGACCAAGGAGTAAGTCCCGATGGGTTTCAACCTTTCCGCCTGGGCGCTGCGCAATCGCCAGATCGTGCTGTTCCTGATGATCCTGCTGGCAGCGATCGGGGTAATGTCCTACACCAAGCTCGGGCAGAGCGAGGATCCGCCGTTCACCTTCAAGGCCATGGTCATCCGCACCCTGTGGCCGGGCGCGACCGCCGAGGAGGTCTCGCGCCAGGTCACGGAGCGCATTGAAAAGAAGCTGATGGAAACCGGCGAGTACGAAAAGATCGTCTCGTTTTCCCGCCCGGGCGAGTCCCAGGTCACCTTCATGGCCCGCGATTCGCTGCACTCCAAGGACATCCCCGAGCTCTGGTACCAGATCCGCAAGAAAGTCGCGGACATCCGCCATACGTTGCCGCCGGAGATCCAGGGGCCGTTCTTCAATGATGAATTCGGCACCACCTTCGGCAACATCTACGCCCTGACCGGTTCCGGTTTCGACTATGCCGTGCTCAAGGATTACGCCGACCGTATCCAGATTCAGCTGCAGCGTGTCAAGGACGTGGGCAAGGTCGAGCTGATCGGCCTGCAGGACGAAAAAATCTGGATCGAGCTGTCCAACGTCAAGCTGGCCACCCTGGGCGTGCCGCTTGCGGCGGTGCAGCAGGCGTTGCGCGAACAGAATGCGGTCAGCACCGCGGGCTTCTTCGAGACCTCCAGCGAACGCTTGCAACTGCGCGTCAGCGGGCGCTTCGACAGCGTCGAGCAGATCCGCCAGTTCCCCATTCGCGTCGGTGACCGCACCTTCCGCATCGGCGATGTCGCCGAGGTGCAACGCGGCTTCAATGACCCACCCGCGCCCCGCATGCGCTTCATGGGCGAGGACGCCATCGGTTTGGCGGTTTCGATGAAGGACGGTGGCGACATCCTGGTGCTGGGCAAGGCCCTTGAAGGCGAATTTGCCCGCCTGGCCCAGGGCCTGCCTGCGGGCATGGAGCTGCGCAAGGTTTCCGACCAGCCGGCGGCGGTGAAGGCGGGTGTTGGTGAGTTCGTCCAGGTGCTGGTCGAGGCCCTGGCCATCGTCCTGCTGGTGAGCTTCTTCTCCCTGGGCCTGCGCACCGGCCTGGTGGTCGCCCTGGCGATTCCGCTGGTGTTGGCGATGACCTTCGCCAGCATGCATTACTTCGGCATCGGCCTGCACAAGATCTCGCTGGGCGCGCTGGTGCTGGCGCTGGGCTTGCTGGTGGATGACGCGATCATCGCGGTGGAAATGATGGCGATCAAGATGGAGCAGGGGTACGACCGGCTCAAGGCGGCCAGCTACGCCTGGTCGAGCACGGCGTTCCCGATGCTGACCGGCACCCTGATCACCGCGGCGGGCTTCCTGCCGATCGCCACGGCGGCTTCGAGCACCGGCGAATACACCCGGTCGATCTTCCAGGTGGTGACCATCGCCTTGCTGACATCATGGGTGGCGGCGGTGGTCTTCGTACCGTATCTGGGCGAGCGCCTGCTGCCCGACCTGGCCAAGCTGCACGCGGCGCGCCACGGCAGCGACGGGCATGCGCCGGACCCTTATGCCACACCGTTCTACCAGCGTGTGCGGCGGATGGTGGAGTGGTGCGTGCGGCGACGCAAGACGGTGATCCTGCTGACCATCGCGGCCTTCGTCGGCAGCATCCTGCTGTTCCGCTTCGTGCCCCAGCAGTTCTTCCCGGCTTCCGGGCGTCCGGAGCTGATGGTCGATCTGAAGCTGGCCGAGGGCGCCTCGCTCAACAACACCGCCGAACGCGTCAAGCAACTGGAAGCGCTGCTCAAGCAACAGGACGGCATCGATAACTACGTCGCCTATGTCGGTACCGGCTCGCCACGCTTCTATTTGCCCCTGGACCAGCAACTGCCGGCGGCGAGCTTCGCCCAGTTCGTGGTGCTGGCCAAGTCGCTGGAAGATCGTGAGCGCCTGCGCAGTTGGCTGATCACCACGTTGGACGAGCAGTTCCCCGACTTGCGCTCGCGGGTAACGCGTCTGGAGAATGGCCCGCCCGTGGGTTACCCGGTGCAGTTCCGCGTGACCGGCGAGCATATCGAGAAGGTCCGGGCATTGGCCCGTGAAGTGGCGGCCAAGGTGCGCGAGAACCCTCACGTGGTCAACGTGCACCTGGATTGGGAGGAGCCGAGCAAGGCGGTCTACCTGGACATCGACCAGGACCGCGCCCGCGCCCTGGGCGTGAGTACCGCGCAGTTGTCGAGTTTCCTGCAGAGCTCGCTGACCGGCAGCAACGTCAGCCAGTACCGCGAGGACAACGAACTGATCGAGATCCTGTTGCGTGGCACTCCGGAGGAGCGTCGCGAGCTGGGCAACCTGGGAAGCCTGGCGCTGCCCACCGACAATGGCCAGAGCGTGGCGTTGTCGCAGGTGGCCACCCTGGAATACGGTTTCGAGGAAGGCATCATCTGGCACCGCAATCGCCTGCCGACGGTCACCGTGCGTGCCGACATCTACGACAAGGAGCAGCCGGCCACGTTGGTCAAGCAGATCCTGCCAACCTTGCAGCAGGTGAAGGACGAGCTGCCTGACGGTTACCTGCTGGAAGTGGGCGGTACCGTGGAAGACTCCGAACGCGGCCAGCGTTCGGTGAATGCCGGCATGCCGCTGTTCATCGTGGTGGTGCTGAGCCTGCTGATGATCCAGCTGCGCAGCTTCTCGCGGATGTTCATGGTGTTCCTCACCGCGCCCCTGGGCTTGATCGGTGTGACCCTGTTCCTGCTGGTGTTCCGGCAACCGTTCGGTTTCGTCGCCATGCTCGGCACCATCGCCCTGGCGGGGATGATCATGCGCAACTCGGTGATCCTGGTGGACCAGATCGAACAGGACATCGCGGCGGGGCTGGACCGCTGGCAGGCGATCATCGAGGCCACGGTGCGGCGTTTCCGCCCCATCGTGCTGACCGCGCTGGCGGCGGTATTGGCGATGATTCCGCTCTCGCGCAGCGTGTTCTACGGGCCGATGGCGGTGGCGATCATGGGTGGGTTGATCGTGGCCACGGTGCTGACGCTGCTGTTCCTGCCGGCGTTGTATGCGGCGTGGTTCAGGGTGAAGAAGGGGTGAAGATCGGTTCGCCGGCAAGCCGGCTCCTACAGGCGCGGCGTTGATTTTGTAGGAGCGGCTTTAGCCGCGATCACCGGCGTAGCCGGTGCCAGGCACCGCGTCGCTTGATTCGCGGCTAAAGCCGCTCCTACAGGTATTGCGTGGCGCCAACCGGTGGGCGCGTCGAGGCTCAGAGCGCGCCGAACACTTTCTTGGCCAGGCTGGTCGCCGCCTGGGCCGGGTTCTGCCGAATGCTTTCTTCCTGCTTGGCGATCATCTCGAACAGCCCATCCAGGGCTTTCTCGGTCACGTAGTTCTCGATGTTGGCGTCATCCTTGATCAGCCCCAGGCCCTTGGCCTGCCCGGCAAAGCTGTTGTACTGCTGGGCCAGGCCGACCTTGTCGGTGGCCTGCTTGACGATCGGCAGGAACTTGGCACGGATCTGTTCGCGGCTGCTCTTGTTCAAGTACTGGGTGGCCGAGTCCTGACCGCCGCTGAGGATGCCCTTGGCATCGGTCACGGTCATCTTCTTCACCGCGTCTACCAGGATTGCCTGGGCCTGCGGCACGGCGGCTTCGGCGGCCTTGTTCATGCTGGTTTCCAGGGCCTCGACCTGGTCACCCTTGCCGAACATCTTCATGGCTTTGGCGGCTTTGCCGAGGTTGCCCGGCAGCTCGATGCGCACGTCGGGGTTGTTGCTGAAACCGCCTGGTGAACTCAACTGCTTGACGGCGATCTGCGCGCCTTGGGTGAGCGCGTCCTTCAGGCCGCCGGAGGCATCGCTCTGGGACAGGTCGCCGAGCGACAAGGCCAGGGCGCTGGCCGACAGCAGCAGGCCGGCGCACAGGGTGGTGAAGCGCAGGGAGGTGCGAATCATGAGTTTTTCCTTGTAGACAGAATGGAACGGGTTCAGCGGACCGGGTCGACCTTGATGCGAACAGGTTGCGGGTCGCTGCCATCAAGCAGCACGCCGTGGTGTTCGGTGTTGATAAATAGCAGCTTGCCGTCCAGCTCGATGCGCGCGCTGAGCGCGTAGCGATGGCCAGGTTTGACCTGGGCGGGGTCGTATTTCAGGTGGAAGGGCAGCGGCACGTTGCCTTTGACCGGGCCGGCCTGACGGGCCAGGGTCACTGCCGGGGCGTCCATCAGCGATACATCCTGGAGGGCGACGCTCAACGTGGCGGCCGGTGGCAGGGCAATGCGCTGCAGGTAGAAGACTTCGCCGTCCAGGCTGGCCTGGTTGGACGGGGCATGGTTGGAGCAGGCTGCGAGCAGGGATGCGCAACACAGCAGGACGAGCTTTTTCATGGAATCTCCAAAGTCCTTGGGCCGGCTTGTGGCCAACCCGGGGACTTTAGCGGAAATTCATCGCCTGGGGCGATCTTGCCGTGAAGCGATCAGAACCTGGCGTTGCGCAGCTCGACCTGCATGCCGGCTTCCAATGTTTCGAGATCGATGTTACGCAGGTTGCGGCCGGCAACGAAGTTGCCCGAGGGGGCCTGCAGCATGAAGCTCAGGTCGTGTCTGACGCCATCGTTCTCCAGCACCTGCTGGTCGTAGTACAGCGAGAACGGGGCATTGAGGTCACGCATCTGGTAGACATTCTCGGAGATCTGGTTGAAGACCTTCTGCCCGTCATCGTTCAGACGTACTTCATACAAATCGGTGAACAGTTGATGACCGGACAAATCCTCGATGTTCGCGGCCAGCACACTGCCAGTGATCTGCTTGAAGTCGGGGGCCGCCATTCGCTGGCCGCCAGGTTCCGAGCCCGCGAAGGTGATGTTCTGTTCGACGCGAGTGGCGGCGTGATCGAGAGCCAGCGGGAGTGTGACGCGTGCCTTTTCGGAGCCTTCCCCCCAGCCTGCGATCAGAATCGCTTCAAGTTCCAACGCCTCACCGGCCTCGAAAGTGTGCTTATCGAGGTGCAACTGATAGGGAATCGGGGCGCCGCTGTACTGCTGGACACAGGATGCCAGCCATTCGGAGCGGGGAATGATGCCGGGGTGAGTCACCGCCACAAGCACGCGAACCGGCGCTGCGTCGAATTCGGGAATGTCGACGAGATCGATCGAACCATGCAATTCGATGATGTTTTCATTTGGCATGTAATGTTCCTGTTTCAAGCACGGTAGGTGGGTAACACCGGTAGCTGGTGTCGGATGCCATTGTGGGAAACAGGTGGGGTAACGATCAGAGGGAAGTAGTTTCTGCTGGATAGACAGATTGAGGAGGCGCTCCTTGTGGAGCGCTCCTACAAACGGCGTATCCAAAGTGTCAGGTTTCGGGGTTTTCCTGCGGCTCATCCCGGTGCAGCGCCACCTGGCGGATGGACAGGCGCAACTCCGCCGACAACACCCGCTTGGCCACGCCCTCGGCCAGCTCGGCAAGTTTGTCGTGGTAGCCGAGCTTGCCATCGCCATCGGGCTGCAGCACACCCTCGCGCACCAGGGTCTGGATGAAGTGGCGGAACAGGGTCTTGTCGAAGAACTCCGGCGCATTCAGGCCATGCAGGATCGACAGGCGCTGGGCCATCATCACGCACAGCTCCTCCAGTTCTTCGGCGCTCAGCGTGTGCTGGCCGCTGTTGAGCAGCAGCGAGGTGGCCATGTAGAAGCGTTGCAGGGTCTGGGTGATGGTGCGGGCCAGCAGGGTCAGCAGGACGAACTGCCGCGAGCTGGGGGCCGGACGCATGTAGATGTCGTTCTCCTGGCGCAGCAGACCCTGGCTGACCAGCGCCGCCAGCCACTGGTCGATCACCTCGTCCAGCTGTTCGGGCGTCCAGCGCAGGAACAGTTCGGCCTGCAGGTAGGGGTACAGCGCCCGCACATACTGGCCCAGCAGGTCGCGGCTCATGCGCGAGCTGCTGAGGAAGAAGCTCGCCAGCAGCCCTGGCAGGGCGAAGATGTGCAGGACGTTGTTGCGGTAGTAAGTCATCAGCACCGCGTTGGCTTCGTCCAGGTAGAGGATGCGCCCCATTGCGTCCTTTTGCTCGGCCAGCAGGTCCATGCCCAGTACATGCTTGATCAGGGCCTGGCCATCACCTTCGGGCAGTGTGGTGTGCGGCGAGTAGGGCACTTGGCGCAGCAAGGCCAGGTACAGGTCGAGCACTCGGGTCAAGGCGCGCTCATCCAGGGCCAGGCGGCTGGTCGACAGCAAGGCCAGGGCCACCAGGTTGACCGGGTTGATCGCCGCCGCTTCGTTCAGGTGCCGGGCGACGGTCTCACCAAGACGCGTGGTGGTCTCGTTGAGCCACGTCGGTCGGAACTGCGGGCCGAGTTCCTGCTCGCGCCAGCCCGGTTGCTGCTCGTCGAGGAAGCCCGCCAGACGGATTGGTTCACCGAAGTTGACATAGACCTGGCCAAAGCGCTGCTTGAGTGCGCCAATCACCTTGAAGATGTCGAAGATCGACTCTTTCTTCTTGCTTGCTCCGCGTAGTTCACCCAGGTAGGTACGGCCTTCTAGCACTCGCTCATAGCCGATGTACACCGGGACGAAAACGATCGGTGTGCGCGAGGAGCGAAGGAAGCTGCGCAGGGTGATCGCCAGCATGCCGGTGCGGGGCTGCAGCATGCGCCCGGTGCGCGAGCGCCCCCCTTCGACGAAGTACTCCACCGGGAAGCCCTTGGTGAACAGGGTGTGCAGGTACTCGTTGAACACTGCCGTGTACAGTGGGTTGCCCTTGAAGGTGCGACGCATGAAGAATGCGCCGCCCCGGCGCAGCAGGCCACCGATCACCGGCATGTTGAGGTTGATGCCGGCGGCGATGTGCGGTGGTGTCAGGCCGTTGCGGAACAGCAGGTAGGACAACAGCAGGTAGTCGATGTGGCTGCGGTGGCAGGGCACATAGATGACTTCGTGGCCTGGAGCGATGCCCTGCACCTGCTCGATATGGTTGACTTTGACGCCGTCGTAGATCTTGTTCCAGAACCAGCTGAGTACCACTTCGAGGAAGCGGATCGCTGTGTAGGTGTAATCCGAGGCGATTTCGTTGCCGTAGTGCAGCGCCTTGGCTTCGGCCTTGGCGTAGGGGATCTTCTCGCGTTCAGCTTCGTCGCTGATGGCCTGGCGCACCAGCGGGTCGTGCACCAGCCCCTTGACCAGGTTGCGTCGGTGCGAGATGTCCGGGCCAATCACCGCGGTCTTGAGGTTGCGGAAATGCACGCGCATCACCCGCTGGGCCATGCGCACGGTGCGTTCATGGCCCTTGTTGTGGTCGACCAGCTCGCGCAGATGAATGGGGGCGGAGAACTGCACGCGGGTCTTGCGCCCCAGGATCAGCACGCTCAGCAGGCGGCGCAGGCGCCCGGTGACCGCCCAGCTGTCGGCGAACAGCAGTTTCCAGGGGCTCGACTCGCTGGCCGGGGTCTGGCCCCAGAACACGCTGACCGGGATGATCTGCGTATCTTCCTCGGCGTGCTGGCTGATGGCCGCGACCAGGCGTTCGAGGGTGGGTGGGGCGCCGCGTTTGTCCTGGCGGCCCAGCCAGTCGGGGTCGGGGGTCAGGTAAAAGAACCCGGCGGGCTCCTGCAGCGGGCCGACGGCCACCGGCAGTACCGGACGCGGCAGCCCCGCCTTGGTGCACTCGTGGTCCACAACGGCCAGGTCGGTCAGCGACGGTGAGGACAGGGCATAGAATACCGGGCGGCTGCGGTCGAGCTTGAGCGTCAGCGAGGACTGGTTGATGGTTTCGGAGCGCACCCACAGGTAGAGAACGCGACGCAGGGCGCCGAAGATGAGGCGGCGCAGGGGGGAACGGGTCATGGGGGTGGGCCCTGGGTGAGAGTTTCGGTGTTTTCCAGGCCGATAGTCTGCCGTATCTGCGTAAGTTCAGCAAAAATCGGCAAAAATCAGTGCCGTCATGATTTTTTTTTGTTCCGTGTCATATACTCGGCCTGCTGCTTGCAGGATATTCGGGCAAGCTGCGAAGGCCCTGGGTGCTGACCCCAGGCCGGCAAGGCGATCTTCAAAATAAAAAACCGGAGTAGTTCAGATGTCGTCTCGTGAGACTGGGAATGTGAAGTGGTTCAACGATGCCAAGGGTTATGGCTTCATTCAGCGCGAAGGTGGCGCGGACGTGTTCGTCCACTATCGGGCTATCCGTGGTGAGGGGCATCGCACCCTGGTCGAGGGACAGCAGGTTGAATACGCCCTGGTGCAAGGCCAGAAAGGCCTGCAGGCCGAGGACGTCGTCGGTCTCTGACCGCTGTCTCAAGCGGTAAGCTTCAAGCTGCAAGCTGTCCGTGGAGCTTGCAGCCTGATGCAATCGAGCTTGAACTTCAGCTCGTACGCCAGGTGATTTCCTGTTCACCGTCGGCGCTGATGCGGATCCAGCGGTCAGCATCTTCTTCCCCATCTTCCTCTGCCCAGCTACCGGGCGCGCAACGGACTTCAACGTTCAGTGCGGCATAGGCCGCGCGGGCGCAGGCGATGTCATCGGCCCATGGGGTCTGGTCGCTTTCCAGGTACAGGCTGTTCCATTTCCCCACAGCTTTCGGTAACCAGGTGACCGGGATGTTACCGGCCGTGCACTTGAAGGTCTGGCCTTTTTGCTTCCACTCGCTGCAGGGGCCCAGGGCTTGGGTCAGCCAGTCGGCGATCTGCTTGTGATCGACGTCGGCGTCCTTGAGGTAGATCTCGATATCGGGTTGGCGCATCTGGGGGCTCCGGTGTGCTCAGTCTTGGCGCACGAAATAGTCATAACGCATGGAAACGGTGACCTCGAACGGCTCGGGCTGGTCGATCACCCGGGCGCGTTTCTCGGCGCTGGCGCGCCAGCCGTGCGGGGTCATGGCCAGCAGGTCGGCGCGGGCCTTGGCTTCTACCAGGCTCAAGCGGAATTCGAGAATTTCGCTGTGGGCGTGGACCATGCCGTCGGGGATCAATGCCAGGTGCTTGTCGTCAGCGTAAGGGCGCACTTCATCGTAGAGCACTTCACGCAGTTCCATCAGGTGGCCGCTGGTCGGTCCGACCCGCATCAGGCCGCCACCGGGGGCGAGCAGCCGCTTGGCTTCCTGCCAGTCCAGCGGGCTGAACACGCTGGCGATGAAGCCACAGCTGGCGTCGCTCATTGGCACGCGGGCCATGCTGGCGACCATCCAGGTCACCTGCGGGGCGCGGCGGCAGGCACGCTTGACTGCCTCGCGGGAGATATCCAGGGCATAGCCGTCGGCAGCCGGCAACGCTTGGGCGATCTGCGCGGTGTAGTAGCCTTCGCCGCAGCCGATGTCCAGCCAGGCCTGCGGGGCACGTTCGGCGGCCAGCTCGGCGAGGCGACGGGCGACGGGCGCATAGTGGCCGGCGTCGAGGAAGTCGCGACGGGCTTCGACCATGGCCTGGTTGTCGCCCGGGTCGCGGCTGTTCTTGTGCTGCACCGGCAGCAGGTTCAGGTAACCCTGGCGGGCGCGGTCGAAACGGTGACCCGCCGGGCAGGCCACACCGTTGTCGAGCCGCGCCAGGGACGCCTGGCAGAGAGGGCAGGCAAGCATCAGGCGAGCAACCGCACCAGGGTCTGGTAGTAGATCTCGGTCAGCAGGTCGAGGTCGCTGGCCAGGATGCGTTCGTCCACTTGGTGGATGGTGGCGTTGACCGGACCGAGCTCGACCACTTGTGTGCCCATGGTGGCAATGAAGCGGCCATCGGAGGTGCCACCGCTGGTCGAGGGCTGGGTCTCGCGGCCGGTGACCGCCTTGATGCTCGACGACACGGCATCCAGCAGCTCGCCCGGTTCGGTGAGGAACGGCAGGCCGGACAGCGCCCAGTCGATCGACCACTCCAGCTGGTGCTTGTCGAGGATCGCCGCGACCCGTTCTTGCAGGCCTTCGACGGTCGACTCGGTGGAGAAACGGAAGTTGAACAGCGCCGTCAGATCGCCCGGCACCACGTTGGTGGCGCCGGTGCCGGAGTTGAGGTTGGAGATCTGGAAGCTGGTTGGCGGGAAGAACGCGTTGCCTTCGTCCCAGTGCTCGGCGGCAAGTTCCGCCAGGGCCGGAGCGGCCAGGTGGATCGGGTTACGTGCCAGGTGCGGGTAGGCCACGTGGCCCTGCTTGCCGCGTACGGTCAGCTTGGCGCCGAGCGAGCCGCGACGGCCGTTCTTGACCACGTCACCCAGCAGTGTGGTGCTGGAGGGTTCGCCGACGATGCACCAGTCCAGGCGCTCGTTGCGCGCCTTGAGCAGCTCGACCACGGCCTTGGTGCCATGGTGCGCCGGGCCTTCCTCGTCGCTGGTGATGAGGAAGGCGACCTTGCCGCGATGGTTGGGGTAGTCCTGCACGAAGCGCTCGCTGGCCACCACCATCGAAGCCAGGCTGCCCTTCATGTCGGCGGCGCCACGGCCGCAGAGCATGCCGTCGGCATCGATCAGCGCTTCGAACGGTTCATGCTGCCATTGCTGTACCGGGCCGGTCGGTACCACGTCGGTGTGGCCGGCGAAGCACAGCACCGGGCCGTCCTGGGTGCCATGGGTGGCCCAGAAGTTGTCGACATCCTCGAAACGCATGGGTTCGAGCTGGAAGCCGACGGCGCCCAGGCGGTTCATCATCTGGGTCTGGCAGTCGGCGTCGACCGGGGTGACCGAGGGGCGGCGGATCAGGTCGCAGGCCAGTTGCAGGGTAGGCGAGAGCTCGGCTGGGGCCGTCATTGCAGGACTCCGGGGCAAGGCGGGGAATACAGAGGGGCGTTATCTTATATCAAACCGATAAGCCAATGGGGCCGCTGTGCGGCCCTTTCGCGACACAAGGCCGCTCCCACAGGCGTCGCACAGGTCTTCTGGGCTGCGGTGATCCTGTGGGAGCGGCCTTGTGTCGCGAAAGGGCGCACCGCGCCCCCGGCGATCTCAAGCCTGCTGCGGTTCGGCAGCCTTTTCCGCAGGCTTTGGCAACGACGACAACAACGCCATCACCAACGCCGCCAGGTACGGCAACGACTGCACCAGCAGCATCGCCACCCAGAAGCGCATGTCCGAGCTCGGCAGCCCCTGCACCAGGTAGATCCCCAGCGCCGAGCCCCACAGCATCAACATGATGAACAGCTCTTCGCGGGCCTCGGAGATCGCCACCAGCACACCATGACTGTCGGCATTCTTCGGTGTGCGGAAGAACGGCATGCTGCTGGTGAAGAACCCATACAGCACCGCCTTGGCGATGGTGTGCGACAGCGCCAGCCCCGCCAGCGCCGCGGCGAAGGCGTCTTTCAGGTCCACCCCCACCGCGCGGCGGTAGAGGAACAGGATCTTGCCGACCTTGAAGAAGAACAGCGCCAGCGGCGGGATGGCGAACATCATCAGCGGCGGGTCGACCCGGTGCGGGACGATGATCATCGCCGCCGACCACAGCAGCGCGCCGACGGTGAAGAAGATGTTCATGCCATCGGCGATCCACGGCAGCCAACCGGCCAGGAAGTGATAGCGCTGGCCGCGGGTCAGCTCGCTGCCCTTGCCGCGCAGCAGGGCGCCGGCGTGGTGCTTGATGATCTGGATGGCGCCGTAGGCCCAGCGGAAGCGCTGCTTCTTGAAGTCGATGAAGGTGTCGGGCATCAGGCCCTTGCCGTAGCTGTTGTGGGCATAGGCGGCCGACAGGCCTTTCTCGAACACCCGCAGGCCCAGCTCGGCGTCCTCGCAGATGCACCATTCGGCCCAACCCAGTTCTTCGAGCACGGTGCGCCGGGTCATGGTCATGGTGCCGTGTTGGATGATCGCGTCACGGTCGTTGCGGGTGACCATGCCGATATGGAAGAAGCCTTTGTACTCGCTGTAGCACAGCTTCTTGAAGGCGCTTTCGTGCTGGTCGCGGTAATCCTGCGGCGATTGCACCACGGCGATCTTCGGGTCGGCGAAATGCGGCACCATGTGCTTGAGCCAGTTGCGATCGACGCAGTAGTCCGAGTCGATTACCGCGATCACCTCGGCATCTTTCGCGGTGTGCGGGATCAGGTAGTTCAGCGCGCCGCCCTTGAAGCCGGCCAGGGGCGCGACGTGGAAGAACTTGAAGCGCTCACCGAGCTTCTCGCAGTGAGCCTTGAGTGGCTCCCACACGGCCGGGTCCTTGGTGTTGTTGTCGATCACCAGTACTTCGTAGTCCGGGTAATCCAGGGCCGCGAGGGCGTCGAGGGTCTGTTTCACCATCTCCGGCGGTTCGTTGTAGCACGGCACGTGCACAGATACCTTCGGGCGATAGGCGCTGTCATCCTGCACCGGCAGGAACTCCCTGCGCCGCTTGTGCGTCCACACCGCCTCGGCCAGCTCATGGGCCTCGGTCAGCAACACGATGAACACGCCGAGGGCGCCCAGTGCCAGCAACACCCCGACCGTCAGGCTGAACCAGGTGCTGTACTGCTGGCTGTAGTCGTAGCCGATCCACACCAGCACCGAACCACAGAGGAAGGTGATGAAGGTCAGGAACGTGCGCCCGCGCTGTCGCAAGGCCGAGCCATCGATCAGCAGCACCGTCAGGGCAATCATCGCCAGCACCACCGAGACCACGGCCAGGGCCCGCCACTGCGGGATCGCCACGATCGGGCCCTCGAAGTTGAATTTCTGCTGGCGCGCGGCGTTGAACACGCCCCAGTAGGCGCCCACCGAGCCTTCGTCGCTGGCTTTCCAGGGCTGGTCGTAGGCTTCGATGACGAAATAGTTGTAGCCCCGGCGGTTCAGGGTGTTGACCAGTGTCCGCAAGTAGATGGCCTGATCGGCCTGGGTGGCGTCGGCACCGCCGCGCATGCGGCCATTGCTGGGCCAGCCGACCTCGGACAACAGCAGCGGCTTGCGCGGGAACTGCTTGCGCAGCTCGCGGGCGCGGTCGAGAACGAACTGCACCGAATCCTTCATGGGCATGAACTCCCAGTACGGCAGGATGTGCGCGGCGATCAGGTCGACGTGCTTGGCCAGTTCCGGGTGTTCTTTCCAGATGTGCCACTGTTCACTGGTGGTCACGGGCACCTTGACCGCGGCGCGAACCCTGTCCAGATAGCCGATCATCTGTTCAGCGGTGACCTCTTTGCGGAACAGCGCCTCGTTACCCACCACTACTCGCACGACGCTGCGAGAGGTATTGGCCAGGCCGACAGCCTTCTCGATCTCGCGCTCGTTGCGCTCCAGGTCGTCGCTGATCCAGATCCCCAGGGTGACGCGCAGGCCAAGCTCCTCGGCCAGGCGCGGGACTTCGGCCTGGGTCCCTTCGACGGTATAGATACGGATGTTGTCGGTCAGCTTGTTCAACTGCTCGAGGTCCTGGCGTATCTCATCCTCGCTGGGGTATTGGCCTTTCTGCGGGCTCTGTCCCAAGCGGAACGGCGAGTAGGAGAAGCCGGAGATCTGTTCCGGCCAAGCCGGGGCGGACACCGGGCGGTTGATGAGCGCCCAGAACCCGGTGAACAGCGCGGCGATGGCCAGGACCACCACCAGGTTGAGACCGAATTTGCGTGATGACATAGGTGTTAGAGGTTCCGAAGAGTGGAGCGGGGCAGGATGACCAGGGTGCCAGTCCTACACTGCCGTAAGGGGCAATCCGTTGGATTTTCGGATCAGGATGAAGTTCTGGGCCCGCTCGGTTGTCGTCCATATCTTTTTCATTGATTGAACATTAAAGCAGGCTTGGTCGGCCGCTTGCCAACGACAACCCCCAGATCAGCCCGCTTGGCATATAATGCGCGCCGTTTTTTCGAGGTTGAGCCATGAGCACAGAAGATCCACGCTTTGCCGGTGTCGCCCGGCTGTACGGTGACGACGGCTTGCAGCGCCTGCGCCAGGCCCACGTGGCCATCGTCGGTATCGGCGGGGTTGGCTCGTGGGCGGCCGAAGCCCTGGCCCGCAGTGGCGTGGGCGAAATCACCCTGTTCGACCTGGATGACGTGTGCGTCAGCAACACCAACCGCCAGGCCCATGCCCTGGAAGGGCAGGTCGGGCGGCCCAAGGTCGACGTCATGGCCGAGCGGCTGAGGGCGATCAACCCGGCGTGTACGGTGCACGCGGTGGCCGATTTCGTCACCCGCGACACCATGGTCGAGTACATCACCGAACACCTCGACTGCGTGATCGACTGTATCGACAGCGTGATGGCCAAGGCCGCGCTGATCGCCTGGTGCCGCCGACGCAAGATCGCCATTGTCACCACTGGCGGTGCGGGTGGGCAGATCGACCCGACCCAGATCCAGATCGGCGACCTCAACAAGACGTTCAACGACCCGCTGGCCTCGCGGGTGCGCTCGACCCTGCGTCGCGACTACAACTTCTCGCGCAATACCAGCCGCAACTATGGCGTGCCGTGCGTGTTTTCCAGCGAGCAGCTGCGTTATCCCAAGGGGGATGGCAGCGTGTGCCTGCAGAAGAGCTTCGTGGGCGAGGGTGTGCGTCTGGATTGCGCGGGCGGATTCGGCGCGGTGATGATGGTGACGGCGACCTTTGGCATGGTGGCCGCGAGCAAGGCGGTGGAGAAGCTGGTGGCCGGTGCGCGGCGGCCTTCGGAGCGGGTCAAGGCACAATAGCGGCGTTGACCCCTACACGGTATTTGGCACCGGCTTTGCCGGTGTTCGCCAGCAAGGCTGGCTCCTACAAGTGTGCGGTGTGGCGCATCAGCCTGCCGATGCCAACTCGGCCATCCTGAGCAACACCGCATGTAGTCCATTGCTGCGTGAGGGTGACAACTGGCGCTCCAGCCCCAGCTGGGCGAACCAGTCACTCAAGTCCAGCGCAGCCAGTTCCGTGCTGTGCAGCCCTTGTGCCCGTACTAGCAATAGCGCCAGCAAACCTCGCAGCAAACGCGCATCACTGGACGCCTTGAAGTGCCAATGGTCGTTATCCAGCGTGGCCACCAACCACACCAGGCTTTCACAACCGTGCACTCGGTTGTGTTCACTTTTCTCTGTTTCGTCCAGCGGTTCCAAGCGATTCCCCCACTGCATCAGCAGCCGTGCCCGCTGCTCCCAGCCCCGAGCCTGCTCGAAGCTTTCCAGCGCTTGGCTGGCCTCTGCCGACAGATTCATCGCAGCAGCTCCAGGCCCTGGTCGAGCGCGTCGAAGAAGCGCTGTAGGTCGTCGCTATCGGAATACAGTCCAAGTGATACACGGATAGCACCGTCCAGCCCCAGGTGTTTGAGCAACGGCATGGCACAATGATGCCCTGCGCGAACGGCGACGCCCTGCTCTGTCAGCAGGTGGGCTATATCGGCATTGTGTACGCCGTCGATGACGAAACTGGCCAGCGCCGCCTGGGGAGAGCCGAGCAGGCGAATCCCTTCGCGATCAGCCAATCCTCGCAGCAGATGCTGGTGCAGGCTGGCTTCATGGGCGGCAACCGCGTTGGTGTCGAGACTGGCCAGGTAATCCAGGGTTGCGCCCAGGCCGATGACGCCGGCGATAGGAGGCGTACCGGCTTCGAAGCCCAGCGGCGCAGGGCGGAAACTGGCGTTCTGGTAGTCGGCCAACTGGACCATTTCGCCGCCGAACTGCCAATGGCGCAGCAGTTCCAGCGCCTGTTGGCGTCCATATAGCACCCCGACACCGTCTGGACCGTACAGCTTGTGGCTGGAAAACACATAGAAGTCGCATTCCAACTGCTGCACGTCATGGCGACCATGGACGACACCCTGAGCGCCATCGACAACGCTCAAGGCGCCCTGGGCGCGAGCATGTGCCAACAGCGGTGCCAGCGGTTGCCAGGTGCCTAGCACGTTGGACAGTTGGCTGATCGCGAGTAGGCGGGTGCGTGGGCCGATCAGTTGCAGGGCCTGTTCCAGATCGATATGCCCCTGGTCATTCACCGGCAAAATCACCAGACGCAGGTTGCGGCGGTGCGCCAGTTGTTGCCAGGGCAGCAGGTTGGCGTGGTGTTCCAGCGCACTGACGGCAATCTCGTCACCCGCCTCGAAGCGATGTTCCAGGCCATAGGCCAGCAGGTTCAAGGCCGAGGTGGCGCCGTGGGTGAAGATGACCTGCCGTGTGTCCGGCGCATTGAGCCAGGCGGCAACCTTCTCGCGGGTGCCTTCGAAAGCCTGGGTGGCCAGGGCGCCTGGCAGGTGTTGCGCACGATGCACGTTGGCTGCGCCATGGCCGTAGTAATGGTTCAGGGCGTCAAGCAGTGCCTGGGGTTTCTGCGTGGTGGCGGCGCTGTCCAGGTAGGTCTGGTGCTGCCGTTGCAGGGCGGCGATGGCGGGGAAGTCGGCACGCCAGGGGGAGGGCTGGAACATGTTCGCGGGGCCTGGAAAGAAAAATCGGGTCTGCCCGTAAGAGCAAGACCCGATCTTATCACTTCGAACCCGCAGGTACTCAGTTGTGGGCGTGCAGCGCCTCGTTCAGCTCGATGGCCGACTTGTGGGTCTTGCACTCCACCGCGCCGTTGAGCGAGTTGCGGCGGAACAGCAGGTCGGTCTGGCCGGCCAGGTCGCGGGCCTTGACCACCTTGACCAGTTGGTTGTTCTCGTCCAGCAGGTTCACCTTGGTGCCGGCGGTGATGTACAGGCCAGCTTCCACGGTGTTGCGGTCACCCAGCGGGATGCCGATACCGGCATTGGCGCCGATCAGGCAGCCTTCGCCGACCTTGATGACGATGTTGCCGCCACCGGACAGGGTGCCCATGGTCGAGCAGCCGCCGCCCAGGTCGGAGCCTTTGCCGACGAACACGCCTGCGGAAACGCGGCCTTCGATCATGCCTGGGCCTTCGGTGCCGGCGTTAAAGTTGACGAAGCCCTCGTGCATGATGGTGGTGCCTTCGCCGATGTAGGCGCCCAGGCGCACACGGGCGGTGTCGGCGATACGCACACCGGCCGGCACGACGTAGTCGGTCATCTTCGGGAACTTGTCTACCGAGAACACTTCCAGCAGCTCGCCCTTCAGGCGCGCTTCCAGTTGCAGCTCGGCCAGCTCGGCCAGGTCGACCGCGCCCTGGTTGGTCCAGGCGACGTTGGGCAGCAGCGGGAAGATGCCGGCCAGCGAGACACCGTGCGGCTTGACCAGGCGGTGCGACAGCAGGTGCAGCTTGAGGTAGGCCTCGGGGGTGGAGGCCAGGGCGCCGTCTTCAGCCAGCAGGGTGGCGACCAGCGGCTTGTGGCTTTCGGCCAGGCGGGTCAGCAGGGCAGCTTGAGCGCTATCGACACCCTTGAGCGCGTCGGCCAGCTGTGCGGCCTGGGCGGTGGTGAAGGCGATGGCCTGGTTGCCAGCTTCGTAACCGAGGATCGGCGCAATGGCGGCGACCAGCTCGGCGGACGGCTTGAGCACCGGCTGCGCGTAGAACACTTCCAGCCAGGCACCCTGGCGGTTCTGGGTGCCGACACCGAAGGCCAGGCTGAACAGGGATTGAGACATGCGATTACCTCGTGCGAAAGGGGGGGGGAGCGTAATGCGGGGATCAGGCCAGTGCCGCGGCGTACAGGTCGGGCTTGAAGCCGACCAGCGTGCGGTCGCCGAGGTCCAGTACCGGGCGCTTGATCATCGACGGCTGGGCGAGCATCAGTTCTACGGCCTTCGCTTGGTCGAGATCGGCCTTGCTGGCATCGTCGAGCTTGCGGAAGGTGGTACCGGCGCGGTTCAGCACGACTTCCCAACCGTGCTCGGTGCACCAGCGGTTCAGGCTGTCACGGTCGATGCCTTGGGTCTTGTAGTCGTGGAATTCGAAGCCGATGGCCTTTTCTTCAAGCCATGTGCGGGCTTTTTTCATGGTGTCGCAGGCTTTGATGCCGTAGAGAGTGTAAGCCATTGAATGCCAGGGCCGCCGGGCAGCCCGATACTCCGTGAAGATAGGGTGGGGCCGATTATGCGGTATCGATGGGGTTGGCGCCACGGCCACGGGCTCGAAGGCGGGGGCGATGTGTATCACAGCTTCTCACGAATCATTGTGTTACATATTCGGAGGCGAGCTGCGACTATCGTGCAGCGGCCCACGATAGACGCTCCCCGCTAACATATTGTTTCAATGGCGTTGTTGCGCCCCGCTGTCGATTCTCCGTTCAAACAGGAAGCTCACCGATGCAGTCAGCCTATACCGTCCTTATCTTGCTGATGCTGGTGAGCGTGTCGAAACTGGTGGGTCGGGTGGTGCCGCTGCCACTGCCGCTGGTGCAGATCGGCGCCGGCGCCTTGCTGGCCTGGCCGACACTTGGGTTGCATGTGGCGCTGGACCCGGAGTTGTTCCTGTTCCTGTTCCTGCCGCCGCTGCTGTTCGCCGACGGCTGGCGCATGCCCAAGCGTGAACTTTGGCGCATCCGCGGACCGGTGGTGGCCCTGGCGGTGGGGTTGGTGCTGTTCACCGTGGTCGGGGCCGGTTACTTCATCCACTGGCTGCTGCCGGCTATTCCATTGCCCGTGGCTTTCGCATTGGCCGCGGTTCTCTCGCCCACCGATGCCGTGGCCGTGTCGGCCATTACCCAGGACCGCCTGCCCACCCCGTTGATGCACATGCTGCAAGGCGAAGCCTTGATGAATGACGCCTCGGGCCTGGTGACGTTCAAGTTCGCCTTGGTGGCGGCAATTACTGGCGTGTTCTCGTTGACCGAAGCCAGCCTCACCTTCGTGCTCGTCGCCCTCGGCGGGCTGGCGGTGGGGGTTGCGCTGAGCTGGTTGGTCGGGCGGCTGCGGATGTGGATGATCACCCGTGGCTGGGACGACCCGGCGACCCACGTGGTGTTCATGTTGTTGTTGCCATTCGCGGCCTACGTGCTGGCCGAACGCCTCGGGGTGTCGGGCATTCTCTCGGCGGTGGCTGCCGGCATGATGCAGAGCTGGCTCGACCTGCTGCCACGCCAGACCAGCACCCGCCTGCTCAACCGCAGCGTTTGGTCGCTGCTGGAGTTCGCCTTCAATGGCCTCATTTTCCTGCTGCTCGGCCTGCAGCTGCCGGACATCGTCAAGGCGGTGGTCAGTGACGAGGCGGCGGTCTGGCCGACCCTGGCCTGGCGCTGCCTGGATGTAGTGGCGATCTTCGCCGCACTGGTGCTGCTGCGATTTGTCTGGGTGCAAAGTATCTGGCGGGCCATCGGTGTGGTGCGGCGCTGGCGCGGCAAGCCCGAGCTGGTGCTGATGCCGACCGCCCGGTCGTGCTGGTTGCTGACGCTGGGCGGCGTACGCGGCGCGGTGACACTCGCAGGCGTGATGTCGGTGCCCTTGCTGATGGGCGCGGGCAAGGTGTTCCCCGAGCGTGACCTGCTGATCTTCATTGCCGCCGGGGTGATCCTGCTGTCGCTGATCAGTGCCGTCATCGCCCTGCCGATCTTGTTGCGCGGCGTTACCAAAAGTCCGGACGAACGCCTGCGCCAGGAAGTACAGGAGGCTTGGCGGCGTACCGCCGAAGCGGCCATTCATGCTCTCGAGGCCGAGGAGGTCAGTGACGCAGGCGCACCACAGGACGCTGCGCAGGCGACGCTGGCCATCGAGCTCAAGGCCAGGCTGATGGCCGAGTACCGGGATGAGCTGGACAGCTACAACGACACCGCCGAAGCCCGGGCCCTGGCCGAGCAGATGGACCTGCTGGAGCGCCGCTTGCGCCTGCGTGCGCTACGCGCCCAGCGCCTGGAGCTGTACAACCTGCATCGCCAGCATCAGGTGGGCGATGAAGTGGTACGGCAGGTACTGGGCGAGCTGGACATGAGTGAGGCCAACCTGGGCCAGGTCAGGTAACTGTCTGGACGGCATTGTTTGGAAAAGGGTAGGCCAGGCGCATGAAAGCCAGATCCTTTTCACTCAAGCCGCTGTTCAGTCCAATCTCCCAGTCACCCAAAGTGAAGGCCTGGGGAACCGGGTAATGCATGACCGAAGCAGGGTCGTAAGGGGTCTTCACCAGGCCAATGTCGGTGCGCCTGGCAATCATCTCCTCCATCACCTGCTGACGCGTCCAGCCCTGCTCCGCATTGGCCACGCGCACAACCTCTTCCACATTCCACGGAATGCTGGCGTCGGGGTGCTGGTGTTCGTGTTCCGCCCCCAGGGCATGGCCGAACTCGTGCAGGACGACGTGCTCGAAGGTGGCGTCGCCGGGCTCGACGTTGAGGTTCATGGTTTCGGCGGGCATGGCCAGGGCGTCGGTTCCTGCGCAGGATTCGTTGCGTGGCAGCGTCCTGCCGGTGCGTACCTTGATCTGCGCCTGGGAGTCGTTGTCCCAGGTCAGGGCAAGCGACAGGTTGGCCCCCGAGCGCAGCAGCCATTGTGAAGCCGTTCTGAATATTTCCGACTTCAGGAACTCATCGGGGCTGCCGAGGAACGCCACCTTCAGCACACGGCCGGGGCGCCAGAGCTTGCGGGTCATGGCCAGGGCCCGCTTTTGTCGGCCGCCAACGGTCGTGGCTGCGTTGCCGGGATTCTCCAGTCGCGCCAGCCGTTCGGCGAGATGTGGGTCGGCAGGCTTCAGGCGGTGGGAAAAAATCAGTTGAGACATGGGAAAACTCCGTGGTCGAAACCCAGAGTTTTCCTCTGCTGGCGTGCCTGCGTGCGGTATATAGTGCTGCGCTGTCAGCGGCTCAGGAACGCACGAATCCGCTCGGCCGCCTCGATGCACTCGGCCAGTGGAGCAACCAGCGCCATGCGCACGCGCCCGGCACCTGGATTGACGCCATCCACCTCGCGCGACAGGTACGAGCCTGGTACCACGGTCACGTGCTGCGCTTCGAACAGGTCGCGGGTGAAGTCGGCATCGTTGCCCGGCACCTTGGCCCACAGGTAGAAGCTGCCATCGGGGCGCTGTACATCCAGCACCGGCTGCAGGATATCGAGCACCGCGTCGTACTTGGCGCGGTACTGGTCGCGGTTGTCGCGCACGTGGGCCTCGTCCTGCCAGGCGGCGATGCTGGCCAGTTGCGTTTGCACCGGCATGGCGCAACCGTGGTAGGTGCGGTACAGCAGGAACGGCTTGATGATCTCGGCGTCACCGGCGACGAAGCCCGAGCGCAGGCCCGGCAGGTTGGAACGCTTGGACAGGCTGTGGAACACCACGCAGCGCTTGAAGTCGCTGCGGCCCAGTTCGGCGCAGGCGGTGAGCAGACCCGGTGGTGGGGCATCCTCGTCGAAGTAGAGTTCGCTGTAGCACTCATCGGAGGCGATGACGAAGTCGTGCTCGTCGGCCAGGGCGATCAGTTGTTTCAGCGTCTGTATCGGCACCAGCGCGCCGGTGGGGTTGCCCGGGGAGCAGAGGAACAGGATCTGACAGCGTTTCCAGACCTCGGCTGGTACGGCATCGAAGTCCGGGTTGAAGCCGTTGCTTTCCAGGCAAGGCAGGTAGTGCGGGGTGGCGCCGGCCAGCAGGGCCGCGCCTTCGTAGATCTGGTAGAACGGATTGGGGCTGACCACCAGGCCGTCGTCGGCGCGGTTGACCACGGCCTGGGTGAAGGCGAACAGCGCTTCACGGGTACCGTTTACCGGCAGGATGTGGCGGTCGGCATCCAGCCAGCCGGTCGGTACCTGGAAGCGGCGCTCACACCACTGGGCGATGGCCTGGCGCAGGGCGGGCAGGCCGAGGGTGCTCGGGTAGACCGCCAGCTTGTCGAGGTTGTCGGCCAGGGCCTTGGCGACGAACGCCGGCGATGCGTGCTTCGGCTCGCCGATCGACAGGGCGATGGCGCGTTTGTCCGCCGCAGGCTTCACGCTACCGAGCAGGGCGCGCAGTTTCTCGAACGGGTAGGGCTGAAGCTGGGTCAGGGCATGGTTCATCGGCGCAAGGTCTCGTAATCGTCAAAAGGTCATGCGGGAAGGGCTGGCTTCGCTGGCCTGGCCGGCCTGCAACTGCTGGATGATGGCTTCCTGCAGGCGGCTGCACAGCTGCGGGTCGGACAGCGGCTGGTTGTCGGCGTCGGTAATGAAGAACACGTCCTCCACCCGTTCGCCGAGGGTGGCGATCTTGGCGTTCTGCAGCGAGATGTCGAACTCCAGGAAGATCCGTCCGATCCGCGCCAGCAGGCCGGGGCGGTCGGGGGCGGTGATCTCGAGGATGGTCACCGGGCGCTGGGCATCGTTGAGGATGGTCACCTGCGGTGGGAAATCGAAGTGCTTGAGCTGGCGTGGCACCCGGCGCTGGATGATCGCCGGGTAGTCCTCGGGGGTGCGCAGCGCTTCGGTCAGGCCGTCGCGGATTTGCTTGACCCGCTGTGGGTTGTCGCCGATCGAGCCGCCGTCGTTGTCGAGCACGATATAGGTGTCGAGGGTGAACTGGCTGCTGGAGGTGATGATGCGGGCGTCATGGATGTTCAGGTTGAGCTGCGCCATGGCGGCCACGGTCACGGCGAAGAAGTCGTGCTGGTCGGGGGCATAGATGAAGATCTGCGTGCCGCCCTCGAACTCGCGCTGGGTGGTTTCCTTGATCAGCACCAGCGGGCCGCTGTCGGCGGGTTGCTGGAGGATGGCGTCGCTGTGCCAGGCCACGTCGGCGGCGTTGTGCTTGAGGAAATAGTCGTCACCCAGTTGCGACCATAGCTGCTCGACATCGTCCGGGTCGGTGCCTTCGCGCACCAGGATGTCCAGTGCGGCGCTCTGGGTCTGGCGAATCTGCTCCTCGCGGTCCAGCGGGTTTTCCAGGCCTCGGCGCAAGGCGCGCTTGGTTTCGGTGTAGAGCTGGCGCAGCAGGCTCGCGCGCCAGGAGTTCCACAGGCTGGGGTTGGTGGCGTTGATGTCGGCCACGGTCAGCACGTAGAGGTAGTCCAGGCGTGTCTCGTCGCCCACGTGCAGGGCGAAATCGTTGATCACCTGCGGGTCGGACAGGTCCTTGCGCTGGGCGGTGGTGGACATCACCAGATGGTTCAGGACCAGCCAGACGATCAGGCGGCTGTCCCAGGCGGGCAACTGGTGGCGGGCACAGAAGGCATGGGCATCCACCGCGCCGAGTTCGGAGTGATCGCCCTGGCGACCCTTGCCGATGTCGTGGTACAGGCCGGCCAGGTAGATCAGCTCGGGCTTGGGCAGGCGGCCCATGAGCTTGCTGGCCAGTGGGAATTTCTCCGAAACCGGGGTGTACTGCAGCTTGCGCAGGTGCTTGATCAAGTTGAGGGTGTGCGCATCGACCGTATAGATGTGGAACAGGTCGTGCTGCATCTGCCCGACGATGAGGCCGAATTCCGGCAGGTAGCGGCCGAGGATGCCGTAGCGGTTCATCCGCCGCAGGTTGCGGTGAATACCGATTTCGCACTTGAACAGTTCGATGAACAGGCTGGTGTTGCGGATATCGTTGCGGAACTTGTCGTCGATCAGGTGGCGGTGCTCGCGCAGCAGGCGCACGGTGTCGGCGCGCACGCCCTTGATCTCGGGGTGCTGGGCCATCAGCACGAAGATTTCCAGCATGGCGAACGGCGTGCGCCTGAACACGTTCGGGTGCACCGCTTCTATATAGCCGTCGTGCAGGCGGAAGCGGGCATTGAGCGGTTGGGTGGTGCCGCTGTCATCATCGGCGAGGATCACTTCCTCGAAGTGCTGGATGATCAGGTCGCATAGCTGGCTGATGCTCATCACCACCCGGTAGTACTGCTGCATGAACTGCTCGATGGCGCGCTTGGGGTTCTCGTCGTTGAAGCCCAACAGCGTTGCGATGCTGCGCTGGTGATCGAACAGCAGGCGATCCTCGGCGCGCCCGGCGAGCATGTGCAGGGCGTAGCGCACGCGCCAGAGAAAGGCCTGGGACGAGGCCAGCAGTTCGTTCTCGCTCTCCAGCAGGAAGTCTTCACCAGCCAGGGCGTGCAGGTTCAGCGTACCGTACTGGCGACGCGCCACCCACAACACCGTCTGGATATCGCGCAGGCCGCCCGGCCCACCCTTGACGTTGGGCTCCAGGTTGTACTCGGTGTCGTTGTACTTGTGGTGGCGGGCTTTCAGCTCGGCGCGCTTGGCCAGGAAGAACTCCTTGCTCGGCCACATGTGTGCGGTGCTGGTGGCGTCGAGCATGCGCTGGCGCAGTGGCTCGGGGCCTGCGATGGTGCGGCTTTCCATCAGGTTGGTGATGACCGTCAGGTCGGCCCGGGCCTGTTCGGCGCACTCGTCGACGGTGCGCACGCTCTGCCCGACTTCCAGGCCGATGTCCCACAGCAGCGTAAGAAAGCGCTCGATGGCATCGCGGTACTGCTCGTGCTCGGCGGCGTCGAGCAGGATCAGCAGGTCGATGTCGGAGTAGGGGTGCAGTTCACCCCGGCCATAGCCGCCCACCGCCACCAGGGCGATGCCGTCCGGGTTGCCCCAGTCGAACTGGTTCCATGCCTGTTGCAGGATGTTGTCGACGAACCAGGCGCGGTCCTCGATCAGCCGGCGGATCTCACGGCCTTCACGGAAACGCTTGTCGAGCACTTCGCCGGCCATGCGGATGGCTTTCTTGAAAGCGGCGATGGGGCTTGCCTTGAGGGCCAGTTCCGCCTGGAACTGGCCGCGGTCGAACAGCTCGGGATCCACCTGGGGCATCGAGTCGCGTTCCTGTGATGTGAAGGTCAGGCCGAGGTGCGCGGGATGGTGTCGTCCTTGCGCAGGGTGAAGATCTCGTAGCCCGTGGCGGTCACCACCAGGGTGTGTTCCCACTGGGCCGAGAGCTTGCGGTCCTTGGTGATGGCGGTCCAGCCGTCACCGAGCACCTTCGTATCGGCCTTGCCCTGATTGATCATCGGCTCGATGGTGAAGGTCATGCCTTCCTTGAGCTCCATGCCGGTGCCGGCCTTGCCGTAGTGCAGGATCTGCGGCTCTTCGTGGAACACCTTGCCGATACCATGGCCGCAGAACTCGCGCACCACCGAGAAACCGTTCTTTTCGGCGTGCTTCTGGATCACTTCGCCGATGTCGCCCAGGCGGCAGCCCGGCTTGACCAGCTCGATGGCCTTGTACATGCACTCCTGTGTCACCTTCGACAGGCGCGCGGCCCACTCAGGGACCTCGCCGACATGGAACATGCGGCTGGTATCACCGTGATAGCCGTCCTTGATCACGGTGATGTCGATATTGAGCGTGTCGCCCTTCTTCAACGGCTTGTCGTTGGGGATGCCGTGGCACACCACGTGGTTGATCGAGGTGCAGATCGACTTCGGGTAGCCCTTGTAGTTGAGCGGTGCCGGAATGGCCTGCTGGACGTTGACGATGTAGTCGTGGCAGATGCGGTCGAGCTCTTCGGTGGTGATGCCGGGCTTGACGTGTTCCTCGATCATTTCGAGGACTTCGGCGGCCAGGCGGCCGGCGACGCGCATCTTCTCGATGTCTTCTGCGGTCTTGATGGTGACGGTCATTACAGGCTCTCTACGGCGCCGCATGCGGCGCGAACGAACGGGAAAGGCCGGATTCTACCAGAGCATGGCGGCGATCTGGCGGGATAATCCCGAGGATCCAGTGGTCTATTGAAGGCATTCTGGCCCCAAAGCCCGGGTGCTGCAAAAGCCGCTGACGGACGAATCATTATTCGGGTTTCGTTCGTGCGTGGTCTGTGGTATAAAATGCGCCGCTTTCGGGGGATGACCTCCGTAAGCTCAAACCCACACACGTGTCGACACGATGGCCTGGGTGCCCGGTTTCCTCGGAGATGCGGGTTGGTCATTGGGATACGTGGAGGCCCAACCCGACTTATCAAGGAACTATCATGTCCCAAGTCAACATGCGCGATATGCTGAAGGCCGGTGTGCACTTCGGCCACCAGACCCGTTACTGGAACCCGAAAATGGGCAAGTACATTTTCGGCGCGCGTAACAAGATTCACATCATCAACCTGGAAAAAACCCTGCCGATGTTCAACGACGCCCTGGCGTTCGTAGAGCGCCTGGCCCAGGGCAAGAACAAGATCATGTTCGTCGGCACCAAGCGTTCCGCCGGCAAGATCGTCGCCGAGCAAGCTGCTCGTTGCGGTTCGCCATACGTTGACCACCGCTGGTTGGGCGGCATGCTGACCAACTACAAGACCATCCGTGCTTCGATCAAGCGTCTGCGCGACCTGGAAACCCAGGCCGAAGATGGCACTTTCGCCAAGCTGACCAAGAAAGAAGCCCTGATGCGTTCCCGCGACCTGGAAAAACTGGATCGCAGCCTGGGTGGTATCAAGGACATGGGCGGCCTGCCTGATGCCCTGTTCGTGATCGACGTCGACCACGAGCGCATTGCCATCACCGAAGCCAACAAGCTGGGCATCCCGGTCATCGGCGTTGTCGATACCAACAGCAGCCCGGAAGGCGTTGACTTCGTCATCCCAGGTAACGATGACGCCATCCGCGCCATCGAGCTGTACATGACTTCGATGGCTGACGCCGTCATCCGCGGCCGCAACAACGTTGCTGGCGGCACCGAAGTCTACGCTGAAGAAGCGGCTGCACCTGCTGCTGAGTAATTGACGCTTAGCGTCTGACTTGGCACGCAAAAAGGGGGCTTGGCCCCCTTTTTGCCACCTTGAAATCCTGCTGTCAGCGAAGGCTCCGCATTATGGGCTGGCTGATGTAAAAACAGCGGATTTGCAGAATTTAACGCCCGTGACAAACGGGTGGAATGGTTGAAAAACTTTCCAAGAGGATTTTGAAATGGCAGCAATTACTGCGGCGCTGGTCAAAGAACTGCGCGAGCGTACCGGCGAAGGCATGATGGATTGCAAGAAGGCCCTGGAAAAGGCCGGCGGCGACATCGAGAAAGCCATTGACGACATGCGTGCCTCGGGCGCCATCAAGGCCGCCAAAAAAGCTGGCAACGTTGCCGCTGAAGGCGCTATCGCTGTCAAGACCGACGGCAAAGCCGCTGTCCTGCTGGAAGTGAACTCGCAGACCGACTTCCTGGCCCTGCAAGACGACTTCAAGAACTTCGTTGCCGAAAGCATCGAAGAAGCCTTCGCCCAGAAGCTGACCGACGCGGCTCCCCTGATCGCCTCGCGCGAATCCGCGCGTGAAGCCCTGGTTGCCAAGTGCGGCGAAAACGTCAACATCCGTCGCCTGGTGCGCGTAGAAGGCGACGTTGTCGGCGCCTACCTGCACGGCAACAAGATCGGTGCTGTCGTTGTCCTGAAAGGCGGCGACGTCGAGCTGGCCAAGAACATCGCCATGCACGTTGCAGCGTCGAACCCAGAGTTCCTGGACGCGTCGGAAATCTCCGCCGAGGCCATCGAGCGCGAGAAGAACGTCTTCCTGCAGCTGAACGCCGACAAGATCGCTGGCAAGCCGGAAAACATCGTTGAGAACATGATCAACGGCCGTATCACCAAGTTCAAAGCCGAAGCTTCGCTGAAAGAGCAAGCCTTCGTCATGAACCCGGAAGTCAAGGTTGGCGAACTGGCCAAGAAAGCCGGTGCTGAAATCGTTTCCTTCACCTACTTCAAGGTTGGCGAAGGCATCGAGAAGCCGGTTGACAACTTCGCTGAAGAAGTTGCCGCCCAGGTAGCTGCCGCCAAGCAGTAAGACAGACGCGTCTGTCGCCCCAAAGAGGCTGCCCGCTCACGCGCGCAGCCTCTTTGTCAAAACGGCCGCGGGTTTATAAAGCCCAAGGCTGCTGGCACTGAAGCAGTGCCACGCTACAGTTAGCAGGCTGCAAACAGCCCGCACGGAATTTTCTAAAAGTACGCCGCAGGAGAGACTCGCAATGGCTCAGCAGGTGAGTGGTCGCCAACCTCGCTATAAACGCATTTTGCTCAAACTTAGCGGCGAGGCCCTGATGGGCTCGGAAGACTTCGGGATCGACCCGAAGGTGCTGGATCGCATGGCCCTGGAAATCGGCCAGCTGGTCGGGATCGGTGTTCAGGTGGGCCTGGTGATCGGTGGTGGCAACCTGTTCCGCGGCGCGGCGCTCAGCGCGGCCGGCATGGACCGTGTCACCGGCGACCACATGGGCATGCTGGCCACCGTGATGAACGGCCTGGCCATGCGTGACGCCCTGGAGCGCTCGAACATCCCGGCGCTGGTCATGTCGGCCATTTCCATGGTCGGCGTCACCGATCATTACGATCGTCGCAAAGCTATTCGCCACCTCAACACCGGGGATGTGGTAATTTTCTCCGCCGGTACTGGCAACCCGTTCTTCACCACCGACTCCGCAGCGTGCCTGCGCGCGATCGAAATCGACGCCGATGTGGTGCTGAAGGCGACCAAGGTCGACGGTGTGTACACTGCCGACCCATTCAAGGACCCGCACGCCGAGAAATTCGATCACCTCACCTACGACGAGGTGCTGGATCGCAAGCTCGGTGTCATGGACCTGACCGCAATCTGCCTGTGCCGCGACCACAAGATGCCATTGCGGGTATTCAACATGAACAAGCCTGGCGCCCTGCTGAACATCGTGGTGGGTGGCGCTGAAGGTACTCTGATCGAGGAAGGCCAAGCATGATCAACGACATCAAGAAAGACGCGCAGGAGCGCATGGGCAAGTCCATCGAGGCCCTGGGCCGCAACCTGGCGTCCATCCGCACCGGCCGTGCCCACCCAAGTATCCTGGACAGCGTCAAGGTCCCGGCCTGGGGTAGCGACATGCCGCTGAACCAGGTGGCCGCGATCACCGTCGAGGATGCCCGCACCCTGAAGATCGTCGCCCACGACAAGAACCTGAGCGCCGCCATCGAGAAGGCCATCCTCACCTCCGACCTGGGCCTGAACCCGTCCAGCGCCGGCACCACCATCCGCGTACCGATGCCGGCCCTGACCGAGGAAACCCGCAAGGGTTACACCAAGCAGGCCAGCAGTGTTGCAGAAGACGCCAAGGTCGCCGTGCGCAACGTACGCCGTGATGCCCTGGCCGACCTGAAGAAGCTGACCAAGGACAAGGAAATCAGCGAAGACGAAGAGCGTCGCGCCGCTGATGAGATCCAGAAGCTGACCGACAAGTTCGTCGCCGAAATCGACGCTGCGTTCAAAGCCAAGGAAAAGGACCTGTTGGCCGTTTAAGGCCGAGGTTTTTTAATGGAAAAGACCAAGCTGGCGGCACCGTCCTCGGTGCCGCGTCACGTCGCGATCATCATGGATGGCAATAATCGCTGGGCGAAGAAGCGCCTTCTGCCCGGTGTTGCCGGGCACAAGGCTGGCGTCGATGCCGTGCGTGCGGTCATCGAAGTCTGTGCCCAGTCCGGGGTCGAGGTGCTGACCCTGTTCGCCTTCTCCAGTGAGAACTGGCAGCGTCCGGCGGAAGAGGTCGGGGCGCTGATGGAGCTGTTCTTCTCGGCGTTGCGCCGTGAAGCCAAGCGCCTCAACGAGAACAACATCAGCCTGCGCATCATTGGTGACCGTTCGCGCTTCCATCCGGAACTGCAGGCGGCCATGCGCGAGGCTGAGGCGCTGACGGCGGGCAACAACCGCTTCATCCTGCAGATCGCCGCCAACTACGGCGGTCAGTGGGATATCGCCCAGGCCGCCCAGCGCCTGGCGCGTGAGGTTCAGGCCGGTCACCTGCGCCCGGACGACATCACGCCTGACCTGTTGCAGGCCTGCCTGGCCACCGGCGACCTGCCGTTGCCCGACCTGTGCATTCGTACCGGTGGCGAGCGCCGCATCAGCAACTTCCTGCTGTGGCAGCTGGCCTATGCCGAGCTGTATTTCTCCGACCTGTTCTGGCCGGACTTCAAACACGAGGCCATGCGCACCGCGCTGGCCGATTTCGCTTCGCGCCAGCGCCGCTTCGGTAAGACCAGCGAGCAGGTCGAGGCTGGAGCTCGTGCTTAATGCTTAAACAACGCATCATTACTGCGCTGATCCTGCTGCCGGTCGCGTTGGGTGGGTTCTTCCTGCTCAATGGTGGCGATTTCGCGCTGTTCATCGGCTTCGTGGTCACGCTGGGCGCCTGGGAGTGGGCCCGCCTGGCCGGCCTGGTGGCCCAGTCCGTGCGTATCGCATACGCCGCGGTAGTCGCCGGGGCGCTGATGCTGCTCTACCTGATGCCGGACCTCGCGCCTTGGGTGCTGGGGGCTTCGGTGATCTGGTGGGCCCTGGCCACCTGGCTGGTGCTCACCTATCCGCGCAGCAACGATTTGTGGAGCAGCGCTGCCTGTCGCCTGCTCATCGGCCTGCTGGTGCTGCTGCCGGCCTGGCAAGGCCTGGTCCTGCTCAAGCACTGGCCACTGGGTAACTGGCTGATCCTGGCGGTCATGGTGCTGGTGTGGGCTGCGGACATCGGCGCCTACTTCTCCGGGCGGGCCTTCGGCAAGCGCAAGCTGGCGCCGCAGGTCAGCCCCGGTAAAAGCTGGGAGGGGGTGTACGGCGGCCTGGTGGTCAGCCTGTTGATCACCCTGGGTGTCGGCCTGGCGCGGGACTGGAGTGTCGGCCAACTGCTGTTGGGGTTGCTGGGAGCGGTCGTGGTGGTGATGTCCTCGGTGGTGGGTGACCTGACCGAGAGCATGTTCAAGCGCCGTGAAGGCATCAAGGACAGCAGCAACCTGCTGCCTGGCCATGGTGGCGTGCTCGACCGCATCGACAGCCTGACCGCGGCCATCCCGATGTTCGCTGTACTGCTGTGGGCTGCCGAGTGGGGTGTGATGTGAGCCGTCTTCAACGCATAACCGTGCTGGGCGCCACTGGCTCCATTGGCTTGAGCACCCTCGATGTCATTGCCCGGCACCCTGATCGCTACCAGGTGTTCGCCCTGAGCGGCTACTCCCGTCTCGACGAGTTGCTGGCCTTGTGCGAGCGCCATCGGCCTGCCTATGCAGTCGTTCCCTCCGCCGACGCCGCTGCGCGCTTGCGTGAGGGCCTGGCGCGCGCCGGTTGCGCCACCGAGGTTCTCGAGGGTGAAGCCGGGCTCTGCCAGGTGGCGGCGGCGTCTGAAGTGGATACCGTGATGGCGGCCATTGTCGGCGCTGCCGGGCTGCGGCCGACGCTGGCGGCGGTCGAGGCTGGCAAGAAAGTCCTGCTGGCCAACAAGGAAGCGCTGGTGATGTCCGGTGCCTTGTTCATGGATGCGGTGCGGCGCAGTGGCGCGGTGCTGCTGCCGATCGACAGCGAGCACAACGCGATTTTCCAATGCATGCCCACCGACTTCGCCCGCGGGCTGGGCAATGTCGGTGTGCGGCGCATCCTGCTGACCGCCTCGGGCGGGCCGTTCCGCGAAACGCCCGTGGCGGCGTTGCAGGATGTCACGCCGGAGCAGGCGTGCGCCCACCCCAACTGGTCCATGGGGCGCAAGATCTCGGTCGATTCGGCCAGCATGTTGAACAAGGGGCTGGAGCTGATCGAGGCCTGCTGGCTGTTCGAC